>NZ_LCWX01000178.1:32520-38709 GCF_001431305.1 Pseudovibrio sp. POLY-S9 | reverse complement strand
TCTTTATGCTGGTGTTTGCGGCAGGCTGTGCGCTGGCGGGTTTGGCCGGGGTGATTGGCGGCAACTATCTGGTGACCGAGCCGTCCATGGCGTTTTCAATCGGACCGATTGTCTTCGTGGTGGTTGTGGTTGGCGGTATGGGCAGTCTGGAAGGGGCGTTTATTGCTAGTTTGCTGATTGGCTTCCTTCAGACCTTTGCCATCTCAATCGATAGCAGTTTTGCGGAGATCTTTTCGTTTGCCGGATTGAGCGCTGATGGCGATATCGGGCGTATTACCATTGCGTCTTTGGCTCCCATGCTGCCATTCCTTCTTCTGGTGCTGATGTTGATGCTGCGTCCGCGTGGTTTGATGGGGGAGCGTGAGTTTTGACCGACTACAGTCTTGACCGGGCGCCTGATCTGGCACCGAGTGCGCGCTACAAATTTGCGACACGGGTTCTGCCGCTGTTGCTGCTTGCTCTGATCCTGTTGAGCATTCCGCTGTTTGAGCCGTCCAGAACGTGGCTGTCGCTGTTCAATGCGATTGGCATCAATATGGTTTTTGCTCTGTCCTACAACATGTTGCTGGGGCAGGCGGGGATGCTTTCGTTTGGCCATGCGGTCTACTTTGGCCTTGGTGGTTATGCGGCTATGCACGGGATGAATGCGATTGAGAACGCCAGTTATGATGGCGGCGTCTGGGCGGCCTTTCCCATGTTTGCCTTGCCACTGGTGGGGTTTGCGGGAGGAGCGCTAGCAGGCGCTGTGATTGGCTGGCCGTCCTGTCGGCGGGCGGGTGTGCCGTTTGCCATGATCTCGCTTGGCATTGCCGAGCTTGTTGCTGCTGCCGGTTTCATGTTTATCAGCGTCTTCGGTGGCGAGGAAGGTATCACTGGCGATCGCATGAATGGTGTTGAGCTGTTTGGGTTGTCTCTTGGGCCTTTGGGCGAAGTGTACTGGTTCATTGCGTTCTGGACCTTTTTAGGCACCGCGCTGATGTATGCCTTCACCAGAACACCGCTTGGCAAGTTGGCGCAGGCGGTGCGGGATAATCCAGAGCGGGTGCAGTTTGTGGGTTATAACCCCAACCGTGTGCGTTATTTGGTGTTCATCGCCGCTGGCGGTTTTGCAGGGCTGGCGGGCGGCATGTCTGCGGTGAACTATGAGATCTTTACGCCGGAAAGCCTGAGTGTAATCCCGTCAGGTCTGGTGTTGCTGATGGCGTTCATTGGCGGTGCGCGATATTTTGCGGGGCCTATTCTTGGGGCTGTGGTGCTGACTTATATGCAGTCCAACCTCTCAGACTATTCAGAGGCGTGGCTGCTTTATCTGGGATTGCTGTTTATCGGGATGATCCTGTTTGCACCGGGCGGTCTTGCTGGGCTGTTGCTGAGCGGGACTGCTGCCTTAAAGCATTCTTTGAGCAGCAAGGGGATGTTGCGCGCTGTGACGTTTGCGACTTCGGCCCTGCTGTCTGCAGCTGGTGTTATTGTGCTGGTTGAGTTGGCAGTGCGGTATTCCAATGGGTTTGGAGAGGTTTTTGAACCGTTTGGCTTCCATCTGGCGTCTGACCAGATGATGCCGTGGGCAGTTGGTTTGATACTTGCCGGTGTTGGCATGGGCTCGCTCAAAGTGCTTTCCAGACAGGGAGGTGCAGGCTCATGAACGCTCCAGCCTTACAGTTGACGGACCTTTGCAAAAGCTTTGGTCCGGCGAAAATTATCGAAGGGGTTTCGTTGGAGATTGCCCGGGGTGAGCGACACGCGATCATCGGCCCCAACGGGGCTGGCAAGTCCACCTTGTTCAACCTCATCTCTGGTCTGTTTCCACCAAGTTCAGGGAAGATCAGTCTGGGTGGACAGCAGATCGCTGGTCTTAAACCTCATCAGATCAATCGGCTTGGATTGTCTCGGAGTTTTCAGGTCTCCAACATTTTTACTAATATGTCGGTGCGTGAGAATGTGCGCTGCGGAGTATTGTGGTCGCTTGGATATGGGCACAGCTTTTGGCGGAACATTGGTAACCTGAAGGAGGTTCAGCGGAAGACTGCTGAAGTGCTGGAGAAGGTGGGGTTGACGGACAAGGCTGATGTGCCAGCTGTGCTGCTGACCTATGCGGACCAACGCACACTGGAGATTGCCATCACCATTGCAGGCGGGGCAGATGTAATCTTGCTGGATGAGCCAACAGCAGGCATGAGCCATTCTGAAACCGACAGGGCGATCAAGCTCATCGAGATGGCGACGGAAGGGAAGACGCTCTTGATCGTGGAGCATGACATGGGTGTTGTGTTCGGGCTTTCTGACCGAATTTCAGTGCTTGTTTATGGTGAGATCATCGCAACCGGAACGCCAGAGGAAATTCGCGGTAATGCGCGTGTGCGAGAAGCGTATCTGGGGGATGAGGCAGATTTTGCGGAGATGAGTGCATGAGCAGGGTTGCTGCAAGTGAAATGCTGAAAGTTCGCGATCTGCATGCTTTTTATGGCAAGAGCCATGTGCTGCGCGGCGTGAATATGGATGTGCCCAAGGGTAGTGTGACGGCGCTGCTGGGGCGCAATGGTGTCGGGCGTTCCACCACAGCTAAAGCGATTATGGGCGAGGTGGCGCCCAAAGGAGATATCTGGTTCAAGGGCGAGACTATCTCCGGCCTGCCGAGCCATAGCATTGCGTGCAAGGGGCTTGGGTATGTGCCGGAGAACCGGGATGTCTTCCCTTTGATGAGTGTGCGGGACAATTTACTTCTTGGCATCAAGAACATGCGCAAGTCGGGCAGGTGGAGCATTGAGCAGATGCTCGATATGTTTCCAAACCTCAAATCACGCGCTGATACGGCAGCTGGCGTACTTTCTGGCGGCGAAAAGCAGATGCTCACGATCTGCCGGACTCTGATGGGAGATCCTGATCTGATCATCATTGATGAACCGACCGAAGGGCTTGCGCCCAAAATTGTGACGCAGGTTGGGGAATTGATTGCGGAGATTGCGCGAGCCGGTGTTTCCATCTTGCTGGTGGAGCAGAAACTTTCCATCGCGCTGAAGATTGCCCAAGAGGTTTATGTTATGGGACATGGGGAGATTGTTTATCACGGGACACCAGAGGAGTTTCGAGTGCGGGATGATATCCGGCGGGAATGGCTGGAAGTGTGAGCGGTGTTTTTCTTGGAGAAGTGCTGCAGGATGCCTTGCTGGTGTTCTTTGAGTTGGATGATGTGTGTTAGGCAAGGGATGTACATGATTGGGGTGGGGTTTTAGCGTTGAGCGGACATGAAGAAAAAGACCGGCGGTTTGCGACAACGCTGGCGCGAGGGCTGCAGGTTTTACGGGCGTTCCGGGCTTCTGATGACGGGCTTGGCAACCAGGAAATCTCTCAGCGTACTGGCATTCCCAAATCCACTGTTTCCCGTTTGACCTTCACTCTGCAACAGCTTGGGTATCTCAGCCATGCGCGTCGTCATGACCGGTATCGGTTTGGCCCTGCTGCCCTGGCTTTGGGCAACATTGCCAGCGCTTCTGTATCTTTCATTGAAGCGGCAAATCCGATGATGCAACAGCTTGCTGATGAGACGGGTACGCTTGCTTTGCTGGCAGTGCTTGATGAAAACAAGATGCTGTTGACCAAGACGTGGCGCCCGCAAGGCGCTCCTGCCATCTGGTTGGAAGTGGGACACCGCATTCCGGTCACTGGGTCATCCTCTGGGTATGCTTATCTGGCCAGCGTAACGGACCATGAGTTTGCTCAGGTTTGCGAGCGTGTACAGGGACGAGATGAGAGCATTTCTGTTGAGACACTGGAGAGCGCAAGGGCTGCAGGGTACTCTCAGCTGTTGGCCCAAGGCTTTGTGATTGTTGATGAAGATAAGCGTTATGCTGAGAACATCAATGCGGTTTCAACTGGATTCCGGTCTCATGATTTTGGCGAGCCAGTTGCGATCAGCTGCGGGGCGACTCCAGACATGCTGAGCTATGATCGCATGCAAAATGAAGTTGGGCCGAAACTGCGGGACCGCGTGAAAGAGCTGGAACGGGCGCTGGGCTTGCCCTCGGTTCTGGTCAATCGCGGCTAAGCTTGTAGCGAGCGGAAAGATCTTATTATCGTGATCGCTGCTTGCTTTGAATTCTGCATATTGGAATTATGAATTACATATTGAAATAATCTGGATGCGCGATACTCTGATCTCATGATGGGGATGAGGTGGGCGATGCGTTCTGGAACCTCCCGACAGTTATGTCCAATGAAGCAGGGGGGGCGGCATATGGACTTGAACTATTCAGCTGATGAACTGACATTTCGTGATGAGGTGCGGTCGTTTTTAAACAAGGACCTTTCGCAGACGCTCTCGGAAAAGGTCAGATTGGGAAAGCGCCTTTCCAAGACGGATCATGAAGAGTGGCATGCCACGCTGAACAAGCAGGGATGGCTGGCGAACAACTGGCCGGTGGAGCATGGTGGGACTGGTTGGAATGCAGTCTACCGGCACATCTTTGAGGAAGAGCTTTGCCTTGCCCATGCGCCGCGGACGATCCCTTTCGGGCTTTCCATGCTGGCGCCAGTGCTTTTGAAGTTTGGCAGTCAGGCGCAGAAAGATCACTTTTTGCCGCGGATTTTGGATGGCACGGACTGGTGGTGTCAGGGCTATTCTGAACCGCAAGCGGGTTCTGATCTTGCCTCCCTGAAGACCCGTGCTGTGCGGGATGGGGACCACTATGTTGTCAACGGTCAGAAAACCTGGACTACACTGGGTCAGCATGCGGATTGGATTTTCTGTCTTGTGCGTACGGACACGGACGTGAAGCCTCAGGAAGGTATTTCGTTTCTCTTGATTGATATGAAGACACCGGGTGTCACTGTTCGGCCCATTACGCTGATTGACGGTGGGCAGGAAGTGAATGAGGTGTTTTTTGAGGATGTGAGGGTGCCGGTTGCCAACCTTGTTGGAGAGGAGAACAAGGGCTGGACCTATGCCAAGTATCTGCTGACCCATGAGCGTACCAATATTGCAGGCGTTGGCTTTTCGACGGCGGCTCTTGTTCATTTGAAGGAGATTTGTGCCAAGCAGATGTCTGGTGGCAGGCCACTGCTGGAGAACCCGTATTTTGCCGGAAGGGTTGCGCAGATTGAGATTGATCTGATGGCGATGGCGACAACGAACCTGCGCATGATCGCCAAAGCGGCGGCTGGGCAGGCGCCGGGAGCGGAGAGTTCCATGCTAAAGATCAAGGGCACGGAGATCCGACAGGCGATCAATGATCTGACACGGCGAGCGATTGGGCGCTACGCTATGCCGTTTGTGTCTGAGGCGATGGATAGTGGTGCGAACGTGCAAGGTGTTGGGCCGGAATATGCCGCCGCAGCGAGCCCGGGTTACTTCAACAACCGTAAGCTTTCTATCTTCGGTGGGTCCAATGAGATCCAGCGCAACATCATCAGTAAAGCTATTCTCGGCCTTTAGGAGCGTTCCATGGATTTCAATCATAGTGACGAACGGCGGATGCTTCAGGATACTCTGCATCGCTACCTTTCAGATAACTACGATGCCTCGCAACGGGCTAACTCTGTTGGGCATGCGCAGGGTTTTTCGGAGAAAATCTGGAGTGACTTTGCTGAACTAGGTGTGATTGGGGCGCTGTTTGCAGAAGAGCATGGGGGCTTTGGAGGCAGCGGTTTTGATATTGCGGTCGTGTTTGAGGAGTTGGGCCGGTTTGCCTGCGTGGAGCCTTTGATGGCCTCTGGCGTTATGTCTGGACGGTTGTTGAGCGAGCTTGGGACAGAGGAGCAGAAGGCGCTGATCGGGGATGTGATTGACGGCGAGCTTAAGATCGTTCCCGCATTGGAAGAGCCTCAGTCGCGTTATGATCTGGATGTTGTAGAGACAACTGCAAAGCGGGTAGAGGATGGCTATCGGCTCAATGGCACCAAGTCGGTGGTGATTGGTGGGCCAAGTGCAGACAAGCTGATTGTGAGCGCTCGTGGTGCCGATGGGCTGCAACTGTTCATGATAGATGCCGATGCTTCAGGCGTGGAGCGGTACTCCTATCCCAATCTGGACGGTTACCACGCCAGCGACATTGCTCTGGTGAATGTAGCCTTGCCTGCTTCAGCTTGTTTGGGGGCTTCGGAGGCTGTCCTTTCTGCTCTGGAGGCAGCACGCGCTACTGGCGTGATCGCGCTGTGTGCTGAGGCCATTGGGGCGATGGAAGCGGCGAAGGA
>NZ_LCWX01000178.1:30822-32422 GCF_001431305.1 Pseudovibrio sp. POLY-S9 | reverse complement strand
TCTGACGGTTGAGTATTTGCGCGTGCGGACGCAGTTTGGTCGTGCGCTGGGCAAGTTCCAGGCACTTCAGCACCGGATGTCAACGGTCTTGATTGAGATCGAACAGGCCCGCTCTGCACTGATCAATGTGGCGGGGCACCTTTCTGCTGAACCTTTCCAGCGAGATAAGCATGTGAGTGCAGCTAAGAATTTGATTGGCCGTGTGGCGCAACTGGTTTGCGAAGAAACCATTCAGTTGCATGGCGGTATTGGCATGACCGAGGAGTATGCTCTGGGACATTATGCCAAGCGTTTGATGATGATCGATCACCAACTTGGCGATGTCGACTACCATCTGGAGCGCTTTGTTGGAGCTATGCAGAGGGAAGCTGCGCGAGAGGCAATGTCATGAAGCGTACTTCTCTTGTCAGCGTTGAGCGCAAGGCTGATCGTCTGATTGTCATGAACTGTAACTCTTCTCGTCGCAACGCGCTTTCGCCGGAATACTATGACGGGCTTTCGCAGGCGTTGGATCTTGCCAATCAGGACACAGAGATCCGTAGCGTTATCCTGATGGGAGAAGGCGGTTATTTCTGTGCGGGTGGCGATCTGAACACGTTGGTTAAGCGCCGCGAGATGACGGTTCTTGAGCGAAAAAATAATATTGAAAAACTCCATAATCTGGTTCGAAAAGTAAGAGACTGCGCGAAACCGGTGATTGCGGCGGTTGATGGAGGGGCTGCCGGGGCCGGTGTGTCTTTGGCTCTGGCTTGTGACTTCCTGGTGGCAGAGCGGCAGTCTCAATTTACGCTGGCTTATGTGAAGGTTGGACTGGTGCCGGATGGAGGGGCTACCGCTTCATTGTCCCGGCTTCTTCCCCACCAGCTGGTCTTAGAGATGTGTTTGCTGGGACAGCCTGTTTCGGCTGAACGGCTCTACCAGCTGGGGGTGGTCAATGTGCTTAGTGATAAGCCTGCTTTGGCAGAAGCGCACCTGATAGCGGATCGTATAGCGCAAGGTCCAACAAGGGCGCAGGGGGAGATTAAGCGATTGGTATCAGCTGCTGATCACAACAGCTTTGAGGAGCAGATGGATCTGGAGCGGGATACAATGGCTGAGGCTCTGGGACATGATGAAGCGCAGGAAGGGATCAGTGCGTTTCTGGAACGACGATCTCCGAATTATGCTTAGGTGCAGCGCCTTAATCAGGTGAAGCCCGAGTGAAATGTCTGGAATGGTGCATTTTGAGCATGTCGATCAGTCAATTGAGAAACCTGGGCCCGAAGACCGAATACATGCTGTCTGAGGTGGATGTTTGCAGTGAAGATGACCTGCGAGAACTTGGACCAGTGCAAGCTTATCAACGGCTGAAATTTCGTTTTGGTCGGGGGGTCTCCATCCTCGCGCTTTATGCAATGGAGGCGTGCCTGCGGGATTGTGACTGGCGGGATCTTTCAGCTGAAGACAAGAAAGAACTGAAAGCCCGAGTTGTGCAGGCTGATTGATCTGCTTTGAAGGAGCCTTGAACGGATTTCATCAAGGTCCAGACAGGGCGCTATGGGTGCCGGCGGTGGCATAGGCTACGAGCAATGTTTTCATTTCAGCAATGCCGGAGGTGTGA
>NZ_LCWX01000178.1:28159-30726 GCF_001431305.1 Pseudovibrio sp. POLY-S9 | reverse complement strand
TCTTCTTCTGCCATTGCATCAACACGCCAGGCTGAGGTGCACAGAGCGATTTGTGAAGAGATGGAAAAGACGAAGGTTGCGGAGACTTTCCTAAGATCGGTAGTGGGATAGAGCTTGGCGATTTCCGAAAGAAATACTTTTGCTGTTGGGTCAAAACAAGCCTGAGAGATCGCGCTCCAGCGTTCTTCTGCAGAGACCATGGCGACCAGACGTGCGTAGGCGAGCCAGCCAGGGCCGTTGTTTTCAGCCTTGTCCAGATAAGGGTAGAAGAAACTCTCCAGAATGCCTTTCAGCGTGACGACTTGTTCTGACGCTTTCAGCTGTTCCAATGCATCAAGGCGGAGACGGGCGAGTTCTTCGGCACGGCGTTCGACCGTTTGAAAGAACAGGTCTTCCTTCGTGCCGAAGTGGTGGTTTACGAGGCCTAGTTTTACCCCTGCTTTTTGGGCAATGTCCCTGATGGACGCAGCGTCATAACTGCGAAATGCAAACAGGTGTTCTGCTGCGTCGAGAATCTTCTGCCGCGTCTCCAAAGAGCTTTTTGAAGGGGCTCTTTGTCTTTGTTTTTCCTGCGAAATCTTCTTAATCATAAAAAGAGCTTGCCTTATTTTGTACGACTGTTCAATCTAATTGTAGTTCTGAGGGGGGACGAACAGTGAATATTTCAAAGGAGAGCTATGCCTTAATTGGGGCAGGGCCGATGGGGCTCGCCACGGCCAAGACACTTATTGAGCAAGGAATAGATTTTCAGGGTTTTGAGCTGCACAGCGATGTGGGCGGGCTTTGGGATATTGATGGGCCGAAGTCGACCATGTACGAGTCCGCGCATCTGATTTCATCCAAGAAAATGACTGAGTTTACGGATTTTCCGATGGGTGATCACATTGCAGAGTATCCCGGTCACCGCGAGCTGAAGACGTATTTTCAGGAGTTTGCTGAAAAGTTTGATTTGAAGCGGCGCTATCGTTTTGGAGCAGAAGTGACTTGCATCGTGCCGTTGGGAGGCGATGGTGAGGGGTGGACGGTCAGCTGGAGAGATCAGGACGGAGATCATTCAGCTGAATATGCCGGGGTGCTGATCGCCAATGGCACGCTTTCTGAACCCAATATGCCAGAGTTTACGGGGGAGTTTTCTGGCTACCTCATTCATTCGTGCCACTACAAGAGTGCGCAGCAGTTTGCTGGCAAGCGGGTGCTGATTGTTGGGGCGGGCAATTCAGGTTGTGACATAGCGGTGGATGCGATCCATCATGGGGTTCAGTGCGATATATCCATGCGTCGTGGCTATTACTTTGTTCCCAAGTATGTTTTCGGGAAACCGGCAGACACGATGGGTGGGGCGGTGAAGTTGCCGCTCTGGCTGAAGCGGCGAGTGGACCAGACATTGCTGAAATGGTTTGTTGGTGATCCGCAGGCCTATGGGTTTCCTAAACCAGACTACGAGCTTTATGAGAGCCATCCGGTGGTGAACTCGCTTATTCTCTATCATGCCGGTCACGGGGATATTGGTATTCGGGCAGATATCAAGGAACTGGATGGGCATACGGTTCGGTTTCGTGATGGTGAAGAAGCTGAGTATGATCTTATCGTCACCGCGACTGGTTATAAGCTGCATTATCCTTTTATCGACAAAGAGCTTTTGAACTGGCAGGGCGATGCACCGCATCTGTTTTTGAACTGTATGCATCCAAAGCGGAACGATCTGTTTGTGATGGGTATGATTGAGGCAACCGGTCTTGGTTGGCAGGGGCGTCACGATCAGGCGGAACTGGTTGCGCGTTATCTGAGAGGTCTCAAGGACGGAAGTACTGCAGCTGAGGCAATCAAAGCTGAAAAAGCTGAGGGATTTGAGCGTGAGACGGAGGGGATGAACTACCTCAAGCTGGCGCGGATGGCTTACTATGTGGACAAGCAGAGTTATCGCTCCGCACTGAACAAGCGCACACAGGCGTTGAAGAGGGAAATGGCATGAGTGACATTGACCTTGTTGTTCTCAATTTCAGTTCCGGTTCTCTGACCCTGCTCAATGGCATTCTAGCAGTTGTGATGTTCTCAATCGCGCTGGACCTGTGTCCTGCGGATTTTAAGCGACTGACACTGTCGCCAAAACCTGTGGTGATTGGGCTGTGCTCTCAATTTCTGCTTTTGCCGGGCCTCACATTTCTGCTTGTTCTGATCGTTCAGCCCCGGCCTTCGATTGCTTTGGGGCTTATTCTGGTGGCAGCGTGTCCGGGTGGGAACATCTCAAACTTCATCACTCATCGTGCTGGCGGCAATGCAGCGCTGTCGGTTTCCATGACGGCTTTTGCTACGGTCGGAGCAATCGTTGCGACACCCTTTAATATCGCATTTTGGGGTAGTCTTTACGGACCGACACGCGCGATATTGCAAGAGACACATATCGATAAGCTGTCAGTTGCAATTACTGTTTGCTTCATGTTGGTGTTGCCATTGTTCCTTGGCATCATGCTAAACCGCATCAAACCACGGCTGGCTGCCAAAATCCGGCAGCCACTGCGCATGGCGTCCATGGGGATTTTTATCGGTTTCATCTTCATCGCGCTGTT
>NZ_LCWX01000178.1:27165-27907 GCF_001431305.1 Pseudovibrio sp. POLY-S9 | reverse complement strand
CTTCGGCTTTTTTGGTGGGCTTGGCGGCATGTCTGTTGTGGCGGCTGCCTGGGGGATTTGGCATGCGATCAGCGGACTGGTGCTTGCCAGTTTTATGGCGCGCAAAGCAGTCAAGCTTCCCGCGGAGGCGACGTCATGACCAAGCTTCTTATTACCGGTGCTGCCGGAGGTATCGGACAAGCATTTCTGAGGCAATTGGCGGGCACGGAGCTGGAGGTTGTGGCGACTGATATTCGTGAGCCGAGTGATCTCCCAGCAAATGCCCGTTTCAAAACGCTGGATGTGACTACAGACAGGGTGTCAGCACTGATTGAGGAAGAGCGGCCTGATGTGATTGTGCATCTGGCTTCCATCGTCACACCCTCTGCGGGTTCTACACGGGATATTGAGTATCTGGTTGATGTTGTTGGCACTCAGTCGGTGATTGATGCTGCGATCAAAGCAGGTGTGAAGCGTCTTGTCGTCACCTCATCCGGGGCAGCTTATGGGTATCATGCCGACAATCCTGTGCCATTGCATGAGGATGATCATATTCGCGGCAACGAAGAGTTCGCGTACTCCTACCATAAGCGTCTGGTTGAAGCTGTTTTGGCTCATGCCCGTGCGGAGGCGCCGCAACTGGAGCAGGTTGTGTTGCGGGTTGGGACGGTTCTTGGAACGAGCATGAACAATCAGATTACCGCGTTGTTCCATAAGCCGAGGCTGCTTGGGGTCGCAGGATCGGACAGCGCGTTTGTGTTTA
>NZ_LCWX01000178.1:13844-27092 GCF_001431305.1 Pseudovibrio sp. POLY-S9 | reverse complement strand
TCGGACAGCGCGTTTGTGTTTATCTGGACGGAAGATCTTGCGCGCATTCTGTTCCTTGCCGTGACAGAGGCTCCTGAGGGGATTTACAACGTGGCGGGTGATGGAGCGTTGTCGATGCAGCGGTTGGGGCAAATACTCAATAAGCCTGTTCTCAAGTTGCCGTCCTGGTTGTTGAAATTCGTTTTAGGTGTGGCGAAGCCGCTGCGGCTTTCCCGGTATGGACCGGAGCAGGTTCGGTTTTTGCAATACCGGCCTGTGCTGGCCAATGAGCGGTTGAAATCAGTGTTTGGCTATACTCCGGAAAAGACAAGTGCAGAAGTGTTTGAACACTGGCGAGCATCTGTGGGGCTTTGATGAAAACAGCGGTTATTACAGGCGGTGCTGGTGGCTTAGGGCAGGCACTTGCAACCCGGTTGCAGCGCGAGAGCTGGCATACGGTTCTTCTGGATTTGCCCGGTCCGGTACTGGAGGAGCTGCCACAAAATGAGCGACAGAGCATTTATGCCTGCGATTTAACGGATGGGGGTGCGGTTGAGCAGGTTGCTCAGCAGGTTTTAACTCGGCACAACAGCATTGATCTGGTGGTTTATAATGCAGGTATTACGCATATCGGATTGTTTGCGGACATGGACCTGACAGCGCATCGCAAAGTGCTGGATGTGAATTACTTCGGAGCGGTGCATACGGCGCGGGCATTTTTGAAAGCGGTGCGGGCCTCCAGTGGATGCCATCTGGCGATCTCGTCAGTTGCCGGATTCTCACCACTGATTAAACGGACAGCCTATGCGGCCAGCAAGCATGCGCTGGAGGGTTTTTTCGGCTCGTTGCGGTCTGAAGAGAAGTCTTATGGCGTTCATACGTTGATTGCAGCGCCTTCGTTTGTGGCAACCAATGTTGGACGGTCGGAGACACAAGAGAACGGTTTGGCCCGTCCGGGATCGTCAGCAGATGGCGTTGATTATATGAGCGCGGAGCGGGCGGCGGACATCATCTACAAGGCGTATGTGCGCAAGACAGAGATGAAACCGGTTGGCCGTGTTGCCAGTTTGGCGTGGTGGCTCAACCGGTTGTCACCCAAAGCCTATCAGCTGCTGATGGAGCGCAACATCAAGGAACCTTCCTAGGTTTGATGAAATGTCAGACCTTCCTAGCGTAGGTCTGGCATTCAAAACCGGTAATGGTGGTTGCAAACACATCGTATTCAGCTTTCCGGCTGATGCCGTACATGCGATGAAACTCTGCTGTACTCATCCGCTCAGCCGTTTTGCTTTGCGCCCATGTTTGGATCGCTGTCTCCCAGTTTCCTGTCAGGTGGTCGTACTGGGTGAGATCTGCTTCTAGGGTGATTGGAGCGCCGGGATCTCTTCGGTTTTCAAGCCCGTGATGAATGCCTTCAAGGATGGCTGAGACAACCAGGTATGGGTTGGCATCAGCGCCGGAGACGCGGTGCTCCAGCCTTGCGCCTTTGCCATGTGTAGCTGGCACGCGGATAGCTGCGGCGCGGTGATCATACCCCCAACAACAGGTGATTGGGGCATAAGAACCCGGCTGCAGGCGGCGGTAGGAGTTGGCGTGTGGAGCAAACAGGATTTGCATGTCCAGCATAGTGTCCAGCAGGCCCTCTACGGCGTTGCGCAAGGCCGGGTTTGCTTCCTCTGTGCTGCCGCTGAAGATGTTGGTGCCTTTTGTATCCAGCAGACTGGTGTGGACGTGGAAACCGCTGCCGGTCTCTTCTGCGTAGGGTTTTGACATGAACGTGACATCCATGCCGTGCTTGCGGGCAATATGGCGGACAACGCGCTTGAACAGCAGGCAGTGATCCGCAGCTTCCACTGCACTTGGCACGTGAAGCAGGTTGATCTCAAACTGTCCGTGACCAAACTCGGAGGTGGTGGTGTCTGCAGGGATATCCTGAATTTTACAGGCTTGGTTGATCTCCATGAGAATCGGTTCGAATTGAGCCATGATGTCCAGATCATAGATCTGTGAGGCTTCGAGACGCTGGTTGGTGCCGGGAATGTAGGGAGGGAGAGGTAAGCCAGTTGGACCGGATTCCATGTCGACGAAGTAGAACTCCAGCTCTGTGGCGACAACAGGTGTCAGGCCCTTGTTCTGGAATTTCTTCTCAACGGTTTCAAGAACATATCTTGGATCCAGTGGGGTTGGCTTCTGGTCCTTAATCTCGAAAAGAGTGACGAGCACTTGCGCGGTTGGTGCTTTGGCCCATGGCACGCGCTTCAGTGTTCCCGGAATTGGGATGCATATGCCGTCCGGGTCTCCGCGCTCAATGGCAAGGCCAGTTGCCGGCACATCAACGCCCCACACGTCCAGTGCGACGGTGGACAAGGGCAACCGAACACCGCCTTCGGCCAGTTTATCCAGCATTTCTGCTGGCAACCATTTGCCCCTGAGCGGACCACAAAAGCCAGCATAAAGGACCTCGATCTTTTCGAGGTCGGGATGTTGTTTCAGGAAGGCGTCGGCTTCAAGTCGAAACTGTTCCAATTGCGGCTGTACTGCTGTCAGGGTTGGCATGCGAACTCTTCTGGTCGTGATCTGATGTGTTGTTTTATCGGGTGTTCTGATTGAACTGGCTGGCATAGATGCAAAGTAAATCCAAGGCTAAAGTGGCACCGGCCAGTGCTGTGATCTCAGCATGATCGTAGGCTGGTGCGACTTCTACAAGGTCCATACCTTTCAGGTTGATCCCAGCAAGCCCGCGCAGGATCTCTCGTGTCTCTCCGGTGTTCAGACCGCCAACAACTGGTGTTCCTGTTCCCGGTGCAAAGGCTGGATCAAGGCAATCGATGTCGAAGCTGATGTAGCTGGCACTTTTGCCGGTCACCTTATGTATGCGTTCAATCGTGGCCTGTGCTCCATTATTACGGACCCAGTCTGCCGTAATTGTGGTCAGGCCCTGTGTGTTCTCATTGTTGGTTCTGATACCAACTTGTATCGATGTCTGCGGGTTGATGAGACCATCTTTTACTGCTCTGTAGAACATGGTGCCATGGTCAATACGGCTGGAGTTGTCAGTCCATGTGTCGCTGTGTGCATCAAACTGGATGAGGGAGAGTGGTCCGTGTTTTTTTGCGTGCGCTTTGAGCATGGGATAGGTGCAGAAATGATCTCCACCTAGCATGAGCGTTGCCGTACCTGCGTCTAAAATGGCAGAGGCCTGCTGTTCCAGTTCTTCCGGTACGCTCATGGGGTAGCCGGGATCGAAGATGAAATCGCCGTAGTCGACAACAGCAAGGCGGTCGAACGGGTCAAAGGACCAGCCCCATGCGTGGTCCCAGGCCAATATGGAGGAAGCTTGCCTGATTGCTCTTGGGCCGAAGCGGCACCCCGGCCTGTTGCTGACGGACGTGTCAAAGGGGATGCCACAGACCGCGACATCTATCCCCTTAAGGTCCTTGGTGAATCTGCGTCGCATGAAACTGAGCGCTCCGGCATAGCTGGATTCGGCTATGGTCCCATAAGGAGTGGAGCGGGTGTAGGCCAGATCGCCTTTTGAGTATTCATCCAGCGAGGATGGGTGTTTCGTATCAGACACGTATACTTCCTCGATCAAATTGAGCTTATCGCCAGCCGTTCTTCTTTCATGCGCTTGACCTGTGCCTGTTTTATGACCAGCGAAGCGGTGACCACGCCAACGGCAACAACAGCGATGAGAATGGATGACAGGGCATTGATTTCTGGTGAAACGCCAACGCGGACCTGAGAATAGATCTTCATGGGCAGGGTAGTCGCGCCCGGGCCTGAAGCAAAGGAGGCGATGACCAGATCATCCAGGGAAAGCGTGAAGGCCAGCAGCCATGCCGCCAGAATAGCCGGAAAGATGATGGGCAGTGTTACCTGCATGAAGGCGGAAAAACGGGTGCACCCCAGATCAAGGGCAGCTTCTTCCAGACTGCGCTCGAAGGTCACCAAGCGGGCAGAGACGACAACGGCGGCGTAGCACATGGAGAAAGTTATATGTGCCAGTGTAACTGTCCAGAATCCTCGGGTGAAATCCAGCGAGACGAACAGCAGGAGCAATGACAGGCCCGTGATGACCTCTGGCATGACCATTGGCGCGTAGATCATACCTGTGAAGAGCGTTTTGCCGTGGAATGGTCCGGCGCGATTGAGAACAAGTGCGGCCATGGTGCCGAGGACTGTTGCGGCAGATGCAGAGATGAAGCCAACACGGAGTGTGACCCATGCGGCATTGATGAAACTCTCATTGAAGAAGACTGATTGATACCACTTGGTGGAGAAGCCAGCCCAAACGGTGACCAATCTGGATTCGTTGAAAGAGTAGATCATCAGCAGGATGATCGGCAGGTAGAGGAATGCAAAGCCGAGTGTGAGCGTTGTTGTGTTGAACCAGTTGAAGCGGGTCATTGGCTGGCCTCCGCTTGTTTTTCCTGCTGTTTCTGGAACAGGATGATGGGTAGGATCAACATAAGCAGCAGCAGAATTGCGACGGCGGATGCGACTGGCCAGTCTCTGTTGGAGAAGAATTCCACCCAGAGCGTTTTGCCGATCATGATAGTGCTGGACCCGCCCAGAATGTCTGGAATGACAAACTCACCGACAGCAGGGATAAAGACGAGGAAACAGCCTGCCCAAACTCCTGATAATGACAGCGGTAGAGTAATGACCCAAAAGGCTTTGAGAGGCGAACACCCCAGATCTGTTGCTGCTTCCAGCAGTGAGATATCGAGTTTTTCCAGAACTGCGTAGAGTGGCAAGACCATGAAAGGCAGGTAGGAATAAACGATGCCAATGTAGATGGCAGTGTCGGTGTTTAGGATCATCAGGGGCTCGTCAATGACGCCTGTCCAGAGCAGGAAGTAGTTGAGGAAGCCTTCTTTTTTGAGAATGCCGATCCATGCATAAACGCGGATGAGGAAGCTGGTCCAGAAGGGCAGGATCACCAGCATCAGGAGAGTAGCGCGCCACTCTTTCGGGGCTTTGGCCATGGCATAGGCGATAGGATAGCCGATTGCCAAAGTGAGCAGCGTTGAGATGGATGCGATCCTGAGACTGCTCAGGTACGAGTTCAGGTAGAGTGTATCTTCCGTTAGCCAGACATAGTTTTCCAGATCAAACGCCTGAAGCATGGCGAGCAGACCTTGCCAGCCCTCTGAAATGTCGAAGTTTGGAAAGTATGGCGGGCGGGCCAGTATGACATCGGACAAGGAGATCTTCAGTACAATGACGAAGGGCGCGAGGAAGAAGATCAGCAACCAGATATACGGGATCGCTATGAGCAGTCTGCGTCCCCAGCCTGAACTCGGACTGGATGTCTCCTGTATTTCTTCTGAGGGGGAGGTGATATCCGCAACTGCCATCGCTCACCTCACGTTTCCAGAAAGACGCCAACGCCTTTCTCCCAATAGACATAGACGGTGTCCTCCCATGTGATTGGGCGGTCGGCGAGGTGTTTCCTGTTGGAGACCTGTGCTTTCAAAATGGAGCCATTTGAGGCTTTGACGTGATAGGTTGAGATGTTGCCAGTGTAGCCGATGTCCCAGACTTCGCCCTTAATGCAGTTGTCAGCGTTTGCTGGCTTGTCTTTAGATATGCGGAGTTTTTCGGGGCGAACTGCGAGCCAGACGGTCGTTCCTGCTTGAGGACGGAGCTTGGTTGAGATTGCCAAAGGTGTTTCACTTTCAGCCCACGCCAGGCTTGCTGTTTCGCCGGTGGTGACATCTATCTGGCCTTCAATGATGTTAACATCGCCAAGGAAATCAGCAGAATAGCGGGAGTTAGGATACTCGTAGATTTCAGCTGGAGTCGCGACCTGAACGATTTTGCCGTGGTCCATCACGGCGATGCGGCTCGCGACTGTCATAGCCTCTTCCTGATCGTGTGTGACGATGACGAAGGTGAGGCCAAGCTGCTCCTGAATATTCATCAGCTCAAACTGGGTTTGCTCGCGCAACTTCCTGTCTAACGCACCGAGCGGTTCGTCAAGGAGCAGGAGTTTAGGCTTCTTGGCGAGGGAACGAGCAAGAGCAACGCGCTGCTTTTGACCACCCGAAAGCTGGTGTGGTTTGCGTTTGGCAAAAGGTTCCAACTGAACCAGCGACAGCATTTCTTCAACACGTCGCTTGATCTCAACCTTTGCAGTCTTTTCCTGTTTGAGGCCGAAACCGATGTTCTGTTCTACTGTCATATGCGGGAAGAGGGCGTAGGACTGGAACATCATGTTGACGGGCCGCTTGTGTGGCGGTGCTTTCTGCAGGTTGCTCTGTCCAAGCATGATGTTGCCAGCGGTGGGATATTCAAAGCCTGCCAGCATGCGCATCATAGTTGTCTTCCCGCAGCCGGACGGGCCGAGAAGGGCGAAAAACTCGCGCTCATAGATGTTGAGCGTTAAGTCCTCAATGGCAGTGAAGTCGCCAAACCTCTTCGTGACGTTTTCAAAGCGCACCAAAGATTCCTGAGTTGGATCCTCCCAAGGTGCGAATTTGCAGACTGGCTGAGTGTTTACCAGAGTTTCCATCGTGGCCCGCTCCACCCTCTGTTGTTGTCCTGCTTCCAAAGAAACATGGAAGGCGCGCGGACAACTTGAGTTGCCCGCTGCTGCCGATGATTACTGGCCCGACTTCACTGCGGTCCAGGCACGGGTCACAATACGCTGAATTTTCGGAGCGTAAGGCGTTGTGACGTAAAGTTTTTCCATGGTTGCTTCATCTGGATACACGGCGGAATCTTCCAGAACTTCCTGATCCAGATGTTCGTGAGAGGCTTTGTTGCCGTTGGCGTAGACCACGTAGTTGGAAGCCTTTGCGATGACATCCGGGCGCATGATGTAATCGAGGAACATATGTGCTTCTTTGGAGTTGGCTGCATCTGTCGGGATTGCCATCTGATCAAACCACATCAACGCACCTTCCTTTGGAATGATGTAGTTGATGGTGACGCCGTTGTTGGCTTCTGCTGCTCTGTCGCGGGCCTGAAAGACATCACCAGACCAGCCGATAGCTAAGCAGATATCGCCGTTTGCGAGGGCGTTGATGTATTCGGAGCTGTGAAACTTCTGAACGTATGGACGTATGGTCTTGAGGAGTGCAGCAGCTTTTTCAATATCAGCCTTGTTGTGACTGTCAGGGTCTAGCCCGAGGTGGTTGAGTGCTGCGGGGATGAGCTCTGTTGGGGCGTCCAGCATATGAATGCCGCAATCCTGAAACTTGGCGAGTATTTCCGGATTGAAGATGATTTCCCAGCTATCGACCGGTTTGCCGTCCAGACGCTTTGCAGCGGCTTCTACATTGTAGCCGATGCCAGTGGTGCCCCACATGTAGTTGATGGAATAAGCGTTGCCCGGGTCATAGATGGAGGTCCTATCGGAGACGAGCGACCACATGTTCTTCAGGTTCGGGAGGGCGTCTTTATCCAGCTTTTGGAAGACGCCGGCTTGAATTTGACGGGAGAGGAAGCTGCCGGTTGGAACGACTATATCGTAACCAGTGGTGCCTGCGAGCAGCTTGGTGTCCAAAACCTCGTTTGAATCGAAAACGTCGTAATTGACCTTGATACCGGTTTCAACTTCAAAATCTTTCAGAACGCTTTCGTCGATGTAATCAGACCAATTGTAAACGTTGACGGTGCCTTCTGCGTGCGCTGCGCTGGCTGCACATGCAACCATTATTGCGGTCGCCATTGTGCCCGTCAGTCTGGACTTGAAGTTTGAACTCATTTCATCTTCCCCCCTCAAATTTTTGCACAGCATTGGTGCTGGCGTGTCTGGATCCGGCCGTCTCCGTTGTTCTTAATTGTGTGCCTGTTTTGAAAGATGACCACAGAATTCTCAGCTAGGCAATAGTTTGTGATCAAATTATCTTTGCAGCTGGTTCGGGTGCTTCTATAGTTCCTTCATGAGTAAGATGACTTTACAAAGCGCTGTTGTTCCTGATGTGGGGATCCCTGTTCATGAGCAGGTTTACCGGCAATTGAGAGAGCGAATTCTGTTTGGTGGTTTTCTGCCGGGCAAGGCTGTGACCTTGCGTGGGCTGGCTGAGGAACTGGGTGTGAGTGCGATGCCTGTTCGTGAGGCTGTGCGACGTCTCATTGCAGAAAACGCGTTGGAATTACACGGCAATAGGCGTGTTTCTATCCCAGATGTTTGCGAAGATATAATCGATGAAATCTGGTCAGCTCGGCGGTTGTTGGAAGTTGAGCTGGCATCCAAAGCTCTGGTGAATTTGAAAGAAGAAGATATTCAGGTTCTCCAAGGCATTGATGATCAGATTGATGTTGCTCTGGAAACTGGCGATGTGGAAGGGTACATGCGCGGAACCTACGAGTTTCACTTTTATCTTTACTCAAAAAGCCGATCTGAAATTCTTATCAAACTTGTCAAAAATCTATGGGTTCAGTTTGGTCCATTTATGCGCCTGGTCTATGGGCGGTCTGGTACCGCGAATCTGGAAGACCAGCATAAACAGGCATTGGAAGCACTGAAAATGCATGATCAGATTGCTTTAAAGGTTGCCTTGGAAGAGGATATTGCACAGGGCATGGGGTTTATCAGAGAGTCTCTCAGTCTTACTGAGAAGGTTTGATGATCTGCTGTTTTCTCTGGCTGAGTTCATAGAGCCGCAGGCTTTGATGGGTTAGACTGGAGGCATAGGCAGCTAGCGTCTTTATTGAAGTAAAGATTGACTCTCTTACATTTGTGATCACAAAATAATGGGGAGTTTACTTCTATTGCCCGGTTTGTAGGGCGTGCCTCTTTTCGGAAGGACTGACCCCATGGACTATATTGCTAATCTTCCGCCCACTCATGTTCTGCAAGAAAAGGATGCTGCCCACCATCTGCATCCGTTTACAGATACTAAGTCCCTCAACGCCAAGGGGACGCGTGTGATTACGCGGGCTGATGGTGTTTATCTTTGGGATTCTGAGGGCTACAAGATCCTGGATGGAATGGCAGGGCTTTGGTGCGTGAATGTGGGGTATGGCCGCAAAGAGATTATCGAGGCGGTTCACCGGCAAATGCAACAACTGCCTTATTACAATACGTTTTTCCAGAGTTCTCATCCACCTGCGATTGCCCTTGCCGAAAGGATCTCTAATCTGGCGCCGGATCATCTGGACCATGTATTTTTTGCAGGTTCGGGTTCTGAAGCCAATGATACCGTCGTTCGAATGGTACGCCATTACTGGGCCAGTGAAGGCAAACCGACCAAGAAGACGATCATCTCCCGTCATAATGCTTATCACGGCTCTACCATGGCCGGTGCGAGCTTGGGCGGTATGAGTGCGATGCACGCGCAAGGTGGGCTGCCTATTCCTGACATCACTCACATCAACCAGCCTTACTGGTATGGTGAAGGCGGGGATATGGACCCTGCCGAATTTGGCCTGATGCGCGCGCGTGAGCTTGAGGCTGAGATTGATCGTCTTGGCGAAGACAATGTAGCAGCCTTCATCGGAGAGCCCATTCAAGGGGCAGGTGGTGTTGTTATTCCGCCGGAGACCTATTGGCCAGAGATTCAGCGTATCTGCAGTGAACGCAACATCCTGCTGATTGCTGATGAGGTGATTTGCGGGTTTGGGCGTACCGGGAACTGGTTTGGCTCACAGACTTTCAACTTCAAGCCAGATCTGATGCCGATTGCTAAGGGGCTTTCCTCTGGTTATCTGCCGATTGGTGCGGTTGTGGTGAGTGAGAAGGTTGCCAAGGGCTTTATTGAGCATGGCGGCGAGTTCTATCATGGATTTACCTATTCTGCGCATCCGGCAGCTTGCGCAGCAGCGCTCGCGAACCTCGATATCATTGAGAATGAACGGTTACCTGAAAAGGTCGCGAATGATACAGGGCCGTATCTGGCTGAAAAGTGGATAGCTCTTGGCGAGCATCCGCTGGTCGGCGAGGCGCGTATTTGTGGTCTGGTTGGTGCTGTGGAACTTTCACCGGATAAGGCGCGTCGTGCTCGGTTTGAAGCTGAAAAAGGCACGGTTGGGACGATCTGCCGAGATCATTGCTTTGAGAGTGGCTTGGTGATGCGCCATGTTGGCGACAGTATGATCATCTCGCCGCCACTTGTGATTTCGCGCAGTGAGGTGGATGAGTTGATTGAGAAAGCGCATCGTGCGTTGGATCTGACGGCTGCTGATGTTACTGCCCAAGGCATCAAATAGGTTTTGAGGAGGCTCAGGCTCGATTGAGTTTGCATCGCATATTTCAAGAGGATGCATATGGAGAGCAACTGGTTGCCGAGAATTTCTGGCACCGTTCGTTCTCTCCTCAGGCGCTTGGTGTGCCGCTTTCCGATGAACAGTCCTGTGAAGTTGCTGTTGTTGGAGGTGGATACACAGGGCTGTCTGCAGCGTTGAAACTTGCGCAGCAGGGTGTCGATGTTGCGGTGCTGGATGCTCAACATATTGGATGGGGGCTTCTGGTCGCAATGGTGGTTTCTGCTGTCTGGGCGGGACGATTGCAGATGATGCTGACTTGATTGATCGCTATGGGGAAGCGGATGCACGGCGGTATTTTTATGCAGAGCGTGCAGCCATTGATCTGGTTGCAGAGCTGTTGGAACAGAACTCGATTGATGCTGATGTTGTTTCCAAAGGAGAAGCGGTTCTTACACACAAAGCTCGGCGTGTTGATCAGCTGAAAGATACAGCTGCGGACATGCAAAAGCGCTATGGGATCAGCTGCACCTTTCATGACAAAGATGAACTTGCAGAGCTTGGGATGACAGCCTCCGGGCTTTCTTCTGGGCTGACAATTCCAATCGGGTTTGCGCTGCATCCTTACAAATATGCGCTTGGTCTTGCTGAGGCTGTGAAGGCGCAAGGAGGCCGGTTTTATGAACAGACCTCTGTGCTCGGCATTACTCCTGCTGCAGATGGGCAGTATGTCCTGAAAGCAAGAGTGGGCCAGTTGCGTGCGCAAAAAGTACTTTTGGCGACCAATGGCTATTCCTCTGAAAATATGCCGGAGTGGATGGCTGGAAAATATCTTCCTGTACAATCTAACATTTTGATGTCGCGCGTTCTTTCTGATGAGGAATTGAAGCGTCAGGGGTGGTTCTCTAATCAGATGGCCTATGACACCCGGACTTTGCTGCATTACTTCCGTCTGCTCCCGGACAATCGGATGCTTTTTGGTATGCGGGGAAGCGTGAGTGCTACGCCACATGCGCGAGAGCGTATGCGCGCAGCTACACGACGTGACTTTGAGCGGATGTTTCCTGAATGGGCGAAAGTTGAAACGCCAGATTTTTGGTCTGGTCTTGCCTGTCTGACCCATAAACTTGTGCCATTTGCAGGTGCGGTTCCCAATACGCAGGGGCTTTACGCTGCTTTTGGTTATCACGGGAATGGCGTTGCTATGGCCACTTATGCCGGGCAAATGGTGGCAGCTGAGATGCTGGGTGAGGCAATAAGAATGCCTTATCCAAGTTTTATGAAGCAGGCGCCGACAGAGTTTCCTTTCAGGACTATGCGCCGCCATCTGCTTGCTCTCAGCTACACTTGGTTTGAGTTGAAGGACAGATTGCTCTGAGGTTTCCTGCATCTCACTCTGTAGTTGGTTGGAGACCATGGAGTAAAGCCTGCCGCTTTGCTTGATGGTGCGTTTCTTGGTTTCAAAATCAACGTAGATCAGGCCAAAGTGCGGCAGATACCCTTCTGCCCACTCGAAGTTGTCCATGAGTGTCCAGCAGAAATACCCTTTTAACGGTACTCCATGTTCCGTAAAATTTGCGCTGAAAGGGTAGGAGGATACGTTCATCGGTATTTCATTGAGGCGCGCATATGTGCTGCGACTGCAAGTGATGCTGAGGGAAGGTGAAAGCGGGGATAAAAGGGGGAGCTAAGGGGGATAAGGGCCACAGCGTGTGTGACCCTTTTTGTTTGATTTAAGGTGCGCCGCCGACGCGCATGACGGCTGCTGCGCCGCACTTGTTGCCATCTTGCAGGCAGGTCTTGATGTCTGCTCCGCGGAGCCATGAGCTCAGGAAGCCAGCGTTGAAGGCATCGCCGGCGCCAGTCGTGTCGACAACAGGGACGGGATCTGCGGCAACGGTGATCTCGCCGTCAGCTGTGATGGCGGTTGCGCCTGCCTTGCCCTTTTTCACGACTGTGAGCGTCGGGTAGTTGGCTGGTTCTTTCAGGTAACCCAGATGCTCTGCTTCCATCTCGTTTGGCAGGAACAGGTCCACCTGTGCGATGAGGTCCTGAACCTCTCCATTGAGGAGGCAGTTCTGATCCCATGAGCAATCCAGAGAGACCGTCATACCTGCGGCCTTGGCTATCTCCAGAAGTTCTGGAAGTTCCTGCAGCGTTGCCAGCTCACCGATGTGCAGGTGTCTGGCTTTTGACGTGCTGAACGCGTCCAGCATATCTCTTGGGATTGCGGTACCGTTGCGCTTTGTCAGGAAGGCGCGGTCTTCCTGACAGCCGATGACGGCTGTTACCTGAGCCCCGTTTGTGGTGTTGAATGGCGACAGGCTCAGATCGACGCCGCTGCGCTGCATCTTCTCCAAGATCGCAGAGCCAAACGGGCCGCCTGGCATAGAGGCCAGAAGGGTCGTTTTGTGGCCCAATGCGGAAAGGTTGGCAGCGGTGATGAAACCGCCGCCTCCGGGTTCAACTGCCAGTTCTTCGGCGTAGGTTTCTTCGCCTAGTCTTGGCAGTTCGGTGAGCCCAGTAAAGATGAGGTCGCAATAAACCCGTCCCGCACAGACGATTGCCCCATCGGTTTGTTTTGAGGTCACCGGATGGCCTCCCCGGTGTGTGCATCAAACAAGTGAATGGCTTCAGGTGCTGCATGCAGGTTGACTGTGTCGCCAACGGCTGGCGGTGTTCTGCCGGAGGCTTTGGCGATGACTTCCTTTTCGCCCACTTTAACGTAGGCGAGGGTGTCTGTACCGAGTGGTTCGATTACGGAAACTTCGCCGGAAAAGAGGCCTTCGCCTTCCTGAACCAGCAGGGCATCCGGGCGCAGACCAACGGCGACCTTCTGATTTTCGTTGAGCTTGGTGGTTGGTACTTGAACTGAGGTGCCATTGTCCAGAGCGATCGTTTCTCCCTTCACAATGCCATTCAGCATGTTCATGGAAGGTGCGCCGATGAATTGAGCCACAAAGATGTTTGCAGGCTCGTAGAACACTTCGAACGGGGTGCCGACCTGTTGGATGTGACCGTCTTTCATGATCACGATGCGGTCTGCCATTGTCATGGCCTCGACCTGATCGTGGGTCACGAAGATGATGGTGTTGCCAACGCGCTGGTGGA
>NZ_LCWX01000178.1:7506-13745 GCF_001431305.1 Pseudovibrio sp. POLY-S9 | reverse complement strand
GCTTTTTAATCTCCAGTCGCATCTGGGTGCGCAGCTGTGCATCCAGATTGGACAGAGGCTCGTCAAACAGGAAGGCTGCTGGATCACGCACCATGGCGCGGCCAATGGCGACGCGCTGGCGCTGGCCGCCGGAAAGCTGGTTCGGCTTTCTGTCGAGCAGGTTTGTCAGTTCCAGAATGCCGGAGACTTCATTGATACGCGCGTCTTTTTCGTCCTTGGATAGCTTGGACGTGCGCAGACCGAAGCCGATGTTTTTGCGCACTGTCATATGCGGGTAGATCGCATAGTTCTGGAAGACCATGGCGATGTTGCGCTCTTTGGGCTCCATGTCGTTGACCACATCGCCGCCGATGCGGATGTCGCCTGCGGAAATTTCCTCCAGACCTGCGATCATGCGCAGGGTGGTGGACTTGCCGCAGCCGGACGGGCCAACCAGAACAACGAACTCACCGGACTGGATGTCCAGATCGATGCCATGCAGGACCTGAGTGTCCCCGTAGGACTTTTTGAGGTTGTTTAAGGATACGGTGGTCAATCGATCACTCCTGCACTAGTTTTGCAAAAGCAGCGCTGCGCACTAAAGTGGCCTGCACGCTTTGATCTGCAAATGATTTGTTTTTGGCTCTCAAGGCTTTGGCGGACTGCTTGTAAGTTTCCAAAGCAGCATCCAATGCACTTGGAGCAGGCCCGCCGGGGCGGGTGCGAATAGCAACAAAGTTCTCAGCACTGACAGCATGCATGAACTGGTCTTCGCTCATGTTGGATACCTTTTGAGCATGTGCCTCAAAGGCCTTGCCAAATGGGTCAAAACCATCACGCAGTGGCTTTTGCTCTGCGATCACTGATTTCGCTGTGTCTGCTGCAATCTCATGGGCCTGACGGAAGGAGAGGCCTTCCTCCCGCACCAGTGTATCCGCCAGTTCTGTGATGGTGATGCAGGAGGCATCTGTGTTTTTCGCAACGCGCTCTTCGTTGATGGAGCTTGCTGCGATGAGTGCTGCAAAAAGATCCAGCACGCGGCTGCCGCTTTCAAAGGCTGCATAGCCTGCCTGCTGCACTTCGCCCTCACTGTCGTTCATATCGGTGAACGGGGTGTTGTGCATGGTGCCGACGATTGCATCGCAGCGGCCAACTGTGATTGATGCCAGATGGCGCAGGTGCTCGATCGGCACCGGATTGCGCTTTTGTGGCATGATGGAAGAAATCTGCACCAAGCTGTTTGGCACGTAGAGCTGTCCAACTTCGAACGCGCTCCAGAACTGCATGTCCTGAATGACGCGGCCCAGATGCAGGAACATGAGCTTCATGGCCGAGTACAGGCCAGTCACGTAATCTACTGAGGCGATACAGCCATAGGAGTTGAGCAGCGGTTCGCTGAAGCCAAGCAGCTGCGCCATACGCTCTCGATTGATCGGGAAGCCGGAGGTGGTGATGGCCGCAGCGCCCATCGGGCAGTGGTCAATGCCAGCTCTTGCCAGATTCAGTCGTTCCAGATCTCGCAGCAGCACTTCCAGCGCGGCGGACAGGTAATGCCCGAAGGTGGATGGTTGTGCCGGTTGCCCGTGGGTGTAGGCAACAATCAGCGTTTCTTTCTCGATCTCGGCTTTCTTGATCAGCACATCACACAGATGCAAAGCCTGCTGGGTGAGGGCATCACAGCGTTTTGCCAGCGCCAGCTTGAAGACCGTGTGGTCCATGTCATTGCGTGAGCGGGCCGTGTGCAGCATGCCTGCAATATCTGGTCCGAGACGCTTTTTCAGCTCAGCTTCAACGAGGAAGAAGTAGTCCTCATATTCGCCTGTGTATTCTGGATCAGTGTCAGTCAGATCCTTTTCGATCTCAAGCAATGCCTTGGCGATTTGCTTGCCGGTTTCAACTGGGACAATCCCAGTCTCGCACAGCATCACCAGATGGGCCTGATTGATCTGAGTGATTGAGGCCACATGGTGGGCTTTCACGCCTTCAAAAAGCGGTGCAAGCACTGTGTCTTTGTAGACAGGATGGGGGAACTTGGAGCTGTCGATCATCCTTTAAGCCCTGCCATTACTACGCCGCGAATGATGTAGCGCTGGAATACCAGAAATACGATCAGGGTCGGGATGGTTGAAATTGCTGCGCCTGTCATGATCAGTTCCCACTCCACCTGCGCTTCTACAGAGAAGGTGGTGAGGCCAACGGGCAGGGTGTACATTTCCTGACTGTTGGTGACGATGAGTGGCCAGATGAAGGCTGTCCAATTGCCGAGGAACACGAAGATTGCCAGAGCTGCCAAAGCTGGGCGTACCAGTGGCATGGCCACGGTCCACCAGATCTGAAGTTCGTTGAGGCCATCAATCCGCGCAGCTTCCAGGAAGTCATCCGGAACAGTTTCAAAGAACTGCTTCATGAGGAAGGTGCCAAAAGCGGTCATGAGACCCGGGAACATGATGCCCCAGTAGGTATCGAGCCAGCCGAATGCAGAGCTCATCAGGTACCAGGGAATAACCAGCATTTCAGTCGGGATCATCAGGGTCGACAGGATGGCGATGAAGATGATGTAACGGCCCGGGAAGGTGTACTTGCACAGGACGTAACCGACGAGGCTGTCAAACAGCACATTACAGATGGTTGTGATGGTTGCGATGAACAATGAGTTGGTGAACCAGCCGAAGAAGCGCCCGTCCTCAAGAACGTAGGTGTAGTTCTCAATGGTTGGTTCTTCCGGGATGAGGTTCAGGTTGTAGACCTCAAACGGGTATTTGAAGGAGGTGGACAGCATGAAGACGATTGGCATGATCATGGCGATGCCACCTGCAAACAGCAGGAGCCAACGGATGAACTGCGCCTGACTGCGTTTTCTGCGGGCAGAATTGCGCAGGGACGAGGCACTTTTGCTTGTGTTCAGTGTATCTGAAAGAGCCATGTTACTTATCCCTCATGATGCGCAATTGCAGCAGGCTGACGACAAGCAAAACGGTGAACAGAACAACTGTTTGTGCTGCCGCATACCCCATGTCAAAAGAGTTGAAGGCCGTGTCATAGATCATCAGAACCAACGGCTTGGTGGAGTTGAGAGGGCCGCCCGGATCATTCGTGGTCATGTTGAAGACCTGATCGAAGATGCGCAGGAAGCCAATGGAGGAAAAGACAACCAGAAAGACGATGGTTGGCTTGAGAAGTGGAATGGTGATCTCGGTCAGCGTTTCCCACGCGGAGATGCCATCAATGCGGGCTGCCTCATAATAGGTTTGCGGAATAGCGCGCAGACCAGCCATGAAGATGATGACCTGAAAGCCTAGTCCTGCCCAAATGGCCGGTGCCAGAATGGATGGCAGTGCAAAGGTGGTTGAGTTCAAAAACGGGATTTGCGGGATGCCGAAAGTGGCCAGCGTGTTGTTGAAGACCCCGATTGGAACTGGCTGGTAAAACCAGCGCCAGACCCACGCCATCGCGACTGCACTGGTCATGAATGGCAGGAAGTACAGTGCGCGGATCGTGCCATGCATGAAGCGTAGTTTGTCGAGATGGAACGCGATCACGAAGGCAAGAAGCAGGGAGCTTGGTGTTCCCAAGATCAAATAGAGGAAGGTGTTGGCGAACACTTTCCAGAATGTGGGATCACTGAACAGCTTTACATAATTGTCGAACCCGGTCCAATTGCGGGAGCCGAGCAGGTTCCATTCCTGAAAAGAGAGCAGAATAGCGTTCGCTGTTGGATAGAAGCGCACGACTACATAAAAAACGATTGGGATGGCAAGTAGCCCCCACGCCCAGACGATCTGCTTTTGCGAGATCGAGAGCCTCTTATAAATCCCCAAAACCGCCCCCTGGTTATAGCCGGAATTGCAGCAGTTCGCTCAGAGTATTATTCATGAGACTGCTTTAACTATTTGTTTTAAGGTGTTTTATGGCTCTGCTTAAAGAGCCTTTGCCCTACATGCTGTCTTGATGGTGTGGGGGCAAGGTGGGTGCCCCCACACCATGTTTTGCGTATCTTCGAAAACCGGCTTCCGCTTTTCGGAGATACGCTGTCGTTTGATGCTTAGTTGTAGTAGTCGTCGAGTATTTTCTGCTCTTCGTCTGCTGCCTGAGCAAGGGAATCGTCTGCAGACTGATCTTGAAGACGCATACGTCCAACCATGTCCATCAGAGCCTGACGTTGACCACTTTCGTTGGCGAAGATTGTTGTCTTCGCATAACCAAGGCCTTTGATGAATGGGCCGTAGACTTCATGGTTGGCGTTGACTTCTGTCATTGCTGCAGAAGGCTTTGCAGGAAGTTCGCCAACGGTGTCGAGCCAGACTTGCATGGCCTCATCGGAGGTGACGTACTTCATGAACTTTACGGCTGCGTCGTACTTCTCATCGGTGGCTTTGGACGTGATGCCGTTCACCCAGTAAGACGAGTAGTTGGACTGAGTGCCATCAACAGCGGCTGGCAGTTCTGCAACACCCCATTTGAGACCGCGCACTTTGTTGAGTGCGCCGATGCGGAAGGAGCCGTCGATGTGCATGCCTGCGCGGCCTGCTTTAAAGGCGGCCTGCGGCTCATCCATGAAGCCTGCTGCGGTCACTTTGTGGGTGAACTCAAGATCGGAGTAATACTTCAGAGCGGCTTTACCGGCGTCTGTGTCGTAGTTCACCTTTTTGTAGTTATTCATGTAAGGATCACCACCGAACTGGCGGATGAGCACTTCGCGGAACCAGTGGTGATCCTGTGCGTTCATGCCGGTGGTGATGCCCACGGTGGACTGGTTGCCTGCGCCGTCTTTCTGAGTGAGTTTCTTCGCGGTTTCAACCAGCTCGTCCAGCGTCTTTGGCGGGCCGTCGATGCCAGCTTTGTCGAACAGGCGCTTGTTGTAGAACAGAGCCAGCGAGCGCACTGCGGTTGGCAGGGCCATATACTGATCGCCGCGCTTCATGGCCTGAACCATTGGGAAGAACTCAGTCTCAATTTCAGCTGGCGGGAAAACGTCGTTTGGAAGTGGCTGAATGAGTTTTGCGTTTACGTAGTCGTTCAACCAGCCGTAAAACAGCTGCACCACATCCGGGCCCTGACCCGCAGGGATCGCGGCTGCCACTTTCGTGCGGTAATCTGCATACGGGAAGTGGGTCATTTTCACGGTGATGTCCGGATTAGCCTTCTCGAAGTTTTCGATCAGGGTTTCCATTGCTTTCACTCGTGGCTCAAAGAAATATTGCCAGTACTCAATTTCAACTGCTTGTGCGCTACCTGCTGCATACATTGCGCAAGCCGCGGTGGTTGCCCCCAGCATCCACTTTTTCAACTGCTTCATAAGACCCTCTCCTAAGTCCTAAAGTCGGAGCTGCCCTCTATTCCTCGCCCCGGCTTCTTTTGATAAATTGCGAAAAGAAATGTTCTTCTCTTAATATTTCACAATGCTGAACAGATTTAATTCAATTGAGTTGAGTATTCAAGTGTTTTGATTTAATGGATAGATATGCATCGAAAAACACCACTTAAAATCATTGGCTCCAACGCCGAAAGAACTCGACTTCACAATAGGAAAGTCGTTCTCGGGCACTTACGTTCTCATGGCAAACTGGGGCGAGCAGAACTTGCGCGCCTGACCGGTTTGTCCACACAGGCAATGAGTAACATTATAGCTGAATTGGAGAGCGAAGCTCTGATTCTTGCGGGTGAGCGGCAAACAAAAGGGCGTGGTTTGCCTGCGGTGCAATACACTTTAAATCCGGCGGGTGCTGTTGCGCTGGGGGTGGAAGTTCGCCCCAACGCGATCTTATGCGCGCTGGTGAATTTTCTTGGCGATACGCTTTACACCAAGCGCATACATATCGAGAGCAGTGAGCCCGCTGTGGTTTTGCCAACCGTTAAGGCGGCCTGCGATGAGGCTCTTTCATCCATTGGCAAGAACGCACCGCCTGTTTTGGGTGCGGGAATCGTTATGCCAGGTCCGTTTGGCCGTGTGGGATTGACCGGAGCGGGGAAGGCCGAGCTGGTTGGCTGGGACGATAAAGACCCGCAGGTGCTGTTTGAAGATGTGCTTCAGGTGCCTGTGCGCGTGGAAAATGATGCGACGGCGGCAGCGATTGCAGAGCAGACAACTGGCTCTGCTACGGATCTGCAATCCTTCTGTTTTGTTTATTTTGGCACTGGTCTGGGGCTTGGGGTGATCTCCAATGGCGAGATCCTGCGCGGTGCGTTTGGCAACGCGGGTGAGCTGGGGCACGTTGTTGTGGAACGGGGCGGGCGGCTTTGCTCCTGCGGCAATCGTGGGT
>NZ_LCWX01000178.1:0-7405 GCF_001431305.1 Pseudovibrio sp. POLY-S9 | reverse complement strand
GCCTTGAAACCTATACCAGCCGTATGGCGGCCAGTGAGTTTTTGCAAAAACGCGGCAAGTCTACCGAGAGCCAGAAGGACCTTTCTGATCTGCTGGCCGTGAATGATCCTGATCTGGATGAGTGGATCCGTGAAGCGGCTGACCCGTTGGCGCAGGCCATTGGAACGCTTGAGAACCTGTTTGATCCGGAGGCCGTTATTTTGGGTGGTGCCATGCCGCCGGAGCTGCTTGAGCGGTTGATTGCTCAACTGAACCTGATTGATGCGACGGTTTCCGTTCGCGCTGACCGGACTTTGCCGCGTGTGGTGCGTGGAGCGTCTGGTTGGATGACTGCGGCTCTTGGAGCGGCAGCGCTGATTATACACGACACCTATATTCCAAGTATTTCGAAGGTAGCCTGAGGGGACACGATGCCACTTTCAGAACAAGAACGTATTGCCGAGCACAAACAAAGTGTGCGGATGGTGAACCTTTGGCGGGCGCTGCAGCCACTCAAGTCAACGGTTTCCTTTATGAATACGGGAGCTCATCCGGATGATGAGATTTCTGAGATGCTGGCAGCTATTGGTCTTCGCGATGGCATTGCCTTGTCTTATGCCTGCGCCAACCGCGGTGAGGGCGGGCAAAATGATATTGGCACCGAGGCGACCGAGAACCTTGGTGTATTGCGCACCGCTGAAATGGAAAAAGCCTGTGATGTGTTGAACATGCGCATGTACTGGCTCTCGGAAAATGCTGAGGACAGTGTTTTTGACTTCGGGTTTTCAAAGAGCGGTGTTGAGACACTTAGCAAGTGGGGGCATCAACGCACGCTGAAGCGGTTTGTTGAAATCATCCGGCAAGAGCGGCCAGACATCATCAGCCCGACTTTTTTGAATATTCCCGGCCAGCATGGTCACCACCGCGCCATGACACAGGCTGCATTTGAGGTGATGAAAGCGGCGGCTAATCCTGAGTTTCCTGATGTTGAGCTACCGTGCTGGACCGTCAAGAAGCTCTACCTGCCAGCATGGTCTGGTGCGGGCGGGGCGTATGATGATGAGGTTCCACCACCACCTGCGACGCTGGAGTTTGATGGCAACAGTGAAGAGGAAGTCACCGGCTGGAGCTGGGCGCAGATTGGGGAACAGTCTCGTGCATTCCACAAAACACAAGGTATGGGGCGCTGGCAGGCTTACGACAAAAGCAATGTCTGGCCGCTGCATCTGGCGGAAAGCACGGTTGGAACAGACGAGCTGTCTTTATCCGATAATCTTCCGAAAGACCTTTCCGAGCTTGCTGCTTTTGCGGGAGCTCCGGTGCTTTCAGCGTTGCTGGATAAAGCACATGATCATTGTCTGGATGCGATTGAGGCCTTCCCGAACCGTACGATGGTTGGCGCGGCTGCGGCGCAGGCACTGAAGTTGTTGCGGAAGGCGATGGATGACTGCCCTGAGGCAGCCCGTGATGAAGTTCTGCACCGTTTGGAGCGCAAGGAGTTGCAGCTTGCAAAGGTGCTTGAGCTGGCAGAGGGCATTGTTGCCTCTGTGCGGTTGTCTCAAGACCAGCTGAAGCGTGGTGAGAGCGCTGAGGTTGCGTTTGAATGCAATCGTGAGGCCGTGAGTTTTGAGCTGGATTTGCCGAAGGGCTGGGTGCAGCAAGACGCCTGTGTCCAAGTTGGGGGTGAGGCTGACACCAGTGATCCGTACCCTGCTGTTTATTGTCCAGATGCGGTTCAGGCGCCCTGTGCAAAGCTTCAGTTTACTTCTCATGGTGTGGCGGTTGAAACGCGGCTGCCGTTTGAGGTGGAGCCAATTGTGCTTCCTTCTCATGTGGTTACATTGGATGACACGGGCTTCGTGCTCAACAACACGCTGGAAAAACGGTCCTTGAGCATTCCGGTGGGGGGGAATGCCGAGGGCTTGGGCCTTGATGTGCCAGAAGGATGGACGGCACAGTTTGACGATGGTGTTTTCCAGATTGCTCTGCCGGATGATGTTGCCAATGGGCTTTATGAGTTACCGATCCTGCAGGGGGGCGAGCAGGCTTACACCGTTCATGTTGTGTCTTATCCGCATGTGAGCCAGCGTGTTCGGGTTACTCCGGCGACGGTTCGGGTCTGTGTTGTCGAGGCGCGTCTTGATGCAAAGCGTGTTGGTTATGTCGGGAGCGGTAATGACCGTGTTGCCAAATGGCTTGGTGACATTGGCGTTGAACTGGTTGATTTGCCTGTTGGTGAGTTGAGTGCCAAGCGGCTGCAAGGGCTGGATTGCCTTGTCATCGGCATCTTTGCTTTCCGTAGCCGACAAGACCTACATGATGTGATTGAGGATATTCATGCGTGGGTGAAAGCAGGCGGGCGCCTGATTACACTCTATCACCGTCCATGGGATCGCTGGGATGCAGAAAAGCTTCCGCTTCAACTGCTTGAGATTGGATCGCCGAGCTTGCGTTGGCGGGTGACGGATGAAAATGCCGAGGTGCGTTATTTGAACCCGCAGCATGCCTTGCTCAACCAGCCTAATGAGATTGGCAAGAGCGATTGGGCGAACTGGCACAAGGAGCGCGGGCTCTACTTTGCGAAGAGCTGGGATGCTGCCTATGAGCCGCTGTTGGAGATGGCGGACCCTGATGAAGCACCTCACCAGGGCATTTTGCTTGTGGGTGACTTTGGGCAGGGGCAACACATCCACACCTCGCTTATCCTGCATCACCAGATGGAAAAGCTGGTGCCGGGGGCTTTCCGCCTGATGGCCAATCTGGTCTCGAGTGGGGTTGAAGAAGCCAGCGCCTCTCAAAGCACTGAGGCTTTTGAGGCCAGCTAGTTGATCTGATTGAGGCGCTGCAAAACAGCGCCTCTTTTCTTGTGGGCAGTTGTTAGTCCAGTGTCCGCTTGAACCTCTTCAAGGCCAGCATCAGGAGCAGGCCGACGAACAGGAAGAGGGTGTAAACGCTTGCGGATACCTCGCTCCATTCCGCGCCTTTCAGCAAGATCGCGCGAACAACGCGCAGGAAGTGAGTGAGCGGGAAGATCTCGCCCAGCATTTGCGCCCATTCCGGCATGCCCGCGTAGGGGAACATGAAGCCGGAGAGCAGTAGGGATGGCAGGAAGAAGAAGAACGTCATCTGCATGGCCTGCATTTGCGTGCGGGCGATTGTTGAGATGAAGTAGCCCAGCAGAACCAATGTCAGCACGAAAACCAGTATGGCACCGATAAGCAGCAGCAACCCGCCTTCAAACGGGATGTTGAAGAGCAGGCGGCCTGCAGTTAACACAACGGCGACCTGAACCGCCCCCACGCCCAGATAGGGCAGGACTTTGCCGCACATGATCTCAAAAGGAGACGCGGGCATGGCCAGAAGGTTTTCCATGGTGCCGCGTTCTGTTTCTCGCGTCAGTGCGATGCTTGTCATCATCACCAGCGTCAGCTGAAGAATGACGCCCAGCAGGCCGGGGACGATGTTGTACTGGGTGATGCCTTCCGGATTGTATTTGCGATGAATGATGGTGCTGGACTTCAAAAGATCTTGCTTCAGGCTTGGATTCTTTTGTTTGATGGATGCAACGGCTTTTTCGATGATTGCCGGAGCAGAGGCGACCGCAGCGCCGGACGCTGCCGGGTCTGTGGCGTCTGCTTCAATCAGCGCGTTGGGTGTTCCTGCTTCTGCCTGCTTGGCGAAATCGCTCGGGAATGTCACCACAAACGTGACTTTACCACGCCGGAGCAGACTGCGGGCTTCTGACGGTGAGACATTCACATCAGTGAACTTGAAGTACTGAGAGTTTTCAAGGGCTGTGACGGCTGCGCGTGAGTATGGGTCATTTGCCATGGCAACCAGAGCTGTGGGGAGGCCGCGCGGGTCATTGTTGATCGCGTAGCCAAACAGCACGAGCTGAAGCAGGGGAATGCCGAGCATCATGGCAAAGGTGATACGGTCGCGGCGCATCTGGATGAACTCTTTGATGAGCATAGCAAAGAGCCGCTGAAGGGAGAATACTCTGCTCATTGCATATTGTCCGTGCTGTCAGTCATGAACTTGATGAAGACATCCTCCAGATTGGTTTCTGATTGTTCGATCTGGATGTCTTCGTGTTGCTCCAGTGGTTTGAGCGCGCGTTTCAATGCCTGAAGGTCTGTTCCTGTTACGTGCAATGAGTTACCGAACGGTGCGACCTGCTGCACGCCTTTGTTTTCCTGAAGCTCAGGAATAAAACGTTCAAGGTTGGGGCCGGTGAGTGTGTATGTGTACAGTCCTGCATCTGCGATGACATCATGCAGGGAGCCGTCGGCTAAAAGTTCGCCATATGAGATGTAAGTGATGCGATGACAGCGCTCGGCCTCATCCATGTAGTGGGTGGAGACAAGAACGGTCATGCCATCAGCTGCAAGGCGGTGGATCTCCTCCCAAAAATCGCGACGGGCCTTTGGGTCTACACCTGCGGTGGGTTCATCCAACAGCAGAAGCTTCGGTTTGTGCATGGTGCAAGCTGCCAGAGCGAGGCGCTGTTTCCAACCACCTGACAGTTCGCCTGCTAATTGGTTGCGGCGGGAGAGCAGGCCTAGCTTTTCCAGTGTTGCGATTGTGTGCTGCTTCACTGGTTTGAGGTTGTAAAGCCGCGCGACAAAGCTCAGGTTTTCCTCGATGGTCAGATCTTCGTAGAACGAGAACTTCTGCGTCATGTAGCCGACCTGGCTTTTGATCAGCAGACGGTCCTTGATCAGATCATACCCAAGCACCTGTCCGTTGCCTTCGTCTGGCTTCAGGAGCCCACACATCATCCGGATGCTGGTGGTTTTGCCCGAGCCATTGGGACCAAGGAAGCCGACAATCTCACCCGGTTTGACTTTGAGCGAGACATTGTTGACGACCAGCTTGTCGCCAAAGCGTTTGGTCAGGCCTTTGACTTCAATTGCGTTCATTGCAAGCTGTCCAGATCAACGTCAAAAATCTGACCGGGCCTCAACGGAGAATGCTTCGTGATTGGCTTTGCCTGCACCTCATAAACCAGCTTCTCGCGTGTCTCTAAAGAGTAGATGACTGGTGGGGTGAATTCCGGGCCTTCTGCAATGTGGGTGATCTGCAAGGCTTGCAGGGTGGCGCAGCCGGAGCATCTGGCGTTGAATTTGGTGCCAACTTCCAGCTGTGCGTATTGCTCTTCGGGCACGAAGAAATGAAGCTTGATGGAATTGACGGGCAACAGGCTGGCAACCGGCGCTGTCGGGCCTGCCATTTCACCGGAGTGCAGGAACACGTCTGTGACCTTGGCATCTTCCGGTGCGTATATCTTCCGCTTCTCAAGCAGCCACTCAGCCAGATCAACTTTCGCCCTTGCCATTTCATAGAGGCTCTCGGCAGCGGCGATCTGATCTTCACGTGCTGGCAGTTTGGCAACGGAGAGCTGGGCTTGCAGCTCTGTTATTCGGGCTTGCGCAACGAGCAGGGCGGTCTCTGCTTCATCAAACTGTGCCTGAGAGATGACTTTATGCCCGAGTAGACCCTGATATCTGTCGTAGACGTTTTGCGAATGTTTGGCCTGCGCCTGTGCTGAGCGCAGGGTGGCGTTTAAAACATCGATCTCCTCAGGGCGCTTGCCAAGCTTGAGGTCATTGAGTGATGCGAGCGTCTGCTGCAATTGTGCTTTGGCTTCGGCTAGTTTCATGTTGGCGTCGGAGGATTCCAGTATGGCGATGAGCTGGCCTTTCTTGACCCGCTCACCTTCTTCTACCTGCACATCAGCAATTTCGGAGAGCTCCACTGGCGCCAGCTTGAGGTACTCGCCTTCAACATAGCCAGCAGTCAGGTTCTGCTCTGGTGCGCAAAAGGCGATCCAGCTTGCAATAAGAGGAAGGGCGCAGACATTAAGCATCGTTCGAGCCTTTCGACAGCTCATCCAACAGAGCGTTAATTGAGCGGTGGAGGATGGATTTGATCTGTGCCAGCTCATCCGGGCCTACTGCTTGCCAGCCCATGCGTTTGAGCACCAGCGGACGTGCCAGACGGATGTAAAGCAACTGGCCAATCATGGCGAAGATCGCGAGCTTCAGTTCATCAGAGCCGACAGGTTGCCCGGTTGCGCGACTGAAGAGCACGGTGACACGGTCCATCAGTGGTTCAAAGATCAAGTGGTAAAGCGTGTCCACTTCCTCTGGTGAGTGCAAAACCTCCTTGAGCATAAAGCCAATCACCAGCTCAGCGCGCTTGTTTGTCTGGGTGAAGGTGATCATGCGGTCGATCATCTCCAGAATCTTAGCGCGTGCGTCTTCAGGCGACAGATGCTCAATGTCAGAGAGCTTTCTGTTCAGCACAACGGACAGCACATCGCCAATCGACATGGCAATGAAGTTGATGCATGCGCGCTTCAGCCCGGCCTTGCCATCGAAGTGATAGGCAATGGAAGCAATGTTGGCCTTCGCTGTTTGCGCGATAGAGCGCGTGGACGTGCCGGCATATCCCTCACGACCGAAGTGGTAGAGAGCAGATTCAATAAGGTCGCGTTTTGTTTTGGCCGATGGGGTGTCAGATGCCAGAACTTCACGCAGTTCATTTGGGGTAGGGGAGTTTGTCATGATGACACCTATTTTTAATCAATCGTTTGATTGAAAATCTACGCCTGTTTCAGAATTTTGTAAAGTGCGCATCCAGAAATTCGTATTGATGGGAAATTGGGGGTGAGATTGGGATTTTATTTGTCAATAATTTCAATTAGTTATGTAATATTCTGCGTTGCTGTTGTTTTGCTTTTGCGGATTTGATTGCATTGTCACGAGAGAACGCATCGAGAACTTTTCTTGAACCATCTTCAGAGTGTGCATAGCTGTCGAGTAGCACTCTGGAACTTGACCAGCGCCTTGCCTCAGCCGCGTCAACTACGTTGATACCCTGCCTCACTACTGTCTCAGTTCCAAAGCCATGGTGACCGGCAGCATGTGGTGCGATGTACTTAATTCCAGCTTCCTTGCAGACTGTCTGCCAGTGCTTGTAAACGCTGTGATGGCTGGCGTAGCCGAATACTCTCCCGTTTCTTGGTGGTAGATTGGCGAGTGTAACAACCATCTCTGTCGTGATGTTTACCCACTGTGCATCATGTCCTTTGGCTGATGGCAAAAATACTCTATGGCTCATTAAGTCCAGATCATCCGGCACCATTTCAACTGCCTGAGTAATTCTTGAGCCTGTGGTGAACATGAAAAGAGCCAGCGCCCCCGCGTATGGGTTCGCATACTCCCTGAACTTATCAATCCATTCCCAAGACCCTGGAGTCTTTCGTTGTCTACTTTTCTTGCCCCGGATCTCGTCTTGCTCTGCGCGCTTGTCTGAGGTGTAGGCCTTGTCCGTCGTCGAGTGAAGTTAGACAGAATTAGCTTCTGAGTAGCGGGGTGTTTGGCCCGGTTTACGTTTTGATTTTAAGCGGCTTGCGCGTGGT
>NZ_LCWX01000177.1:3365-29195 GCF_001431305.1 Pseudovibrio sp. POLY-S9 | reverse complement strand
TGATTGAAGGGGCATGCCCCTTCAATCAAAAGTCAAAGCTGCGAAAGTGGGTAATTTTCAAGCAGCACAAATGGGGAAAATACATCCAGCACTGACAGGTGGTGATTGTTTGTGCCATAGCCACCCACATTCTTTTCACCGAAGCATTGAAATACGCCCCTGCAAGCACGCTACAACCGTTCAATTTTCTCGCACTTCCCGTAGCCGTTTTGTTGAGCTTTTTATTCTTTGGCTATATCACCGATATTATTACCGTAGTCGGCGGAGCAGTCACAATCGCGGCGGGTGTCATGGTTTGGGTTCGCGAAAGAAAGCGAAATATCATCAAGCCTAACCTTACAGGTGTCAAACTTAGCAATATTAAGCCGGTTCTCGCTGATCATAGCTATTGATTTTGTGCTTGATCAACTGGGGCTACAATCAGGTATGATCCTACCACCAGTGCTCAGGGACAACTCATAACCTGGCTGTCTCGCCTTTTTAAACGCATGTTATGAAAGGTGGGGCAATCGCTGAGCACCCGTCCATGCAAAATCACTTAAGTTAAAGGTTGGTGCAGGTTCAAATTATACCATTGCCAGAGCTGGCTTCGGTTTTTAGGACAGGTTGTCTAAGTGGATTTAGCCCCTGAAACTGGCATGATGCCAAGAACAGGAGAATACCATGAGCAGACGCCCTCGCCGGAACCATAGCCCGGCTTTTAAAGCGAAAGTGGCACTTGCTGCTATTCGCGGAGAAAAAAACTAAAATAGCCTCAAGAATTTATTATTGCCCATTTTTACTTCAATATAAATAATGTATTTATAACATTAAGTTCCCGACATTTGAACTAGGCTCATTCTTCCATCATCTTCTGGTGAAAGTAGAATATTGACACCGTCTTCAAGCTTAACCCTGCCGCCAATTGGGATTATTGTGCCTTCGCCCAAATTTCTCATGCCAACCACGGTCTCGTTCACCAGCCACCAGCTTTCATTGTGTTTTTGAAAATAGCCAACCCGTTTTTTTTCGGCTTGCTTCAAGTGTTCATTGGGAGTGACACTCGTGCGTATGTGCCACGGAAAAAGAGACTGCCCGTCCCATATCATCAAGCGGTGGTCGTCATAATGGTAACTACCCTTGCGCCGTTGTGAGTATAAGTTCAGCACTGGCAATTTGCCCTTATAAGGGGTTCCGCAATGCGGGCAGGACGGCGCTTTGCTGTTGTCAAACACATACCAACCCATGTCACATTTGGCGGAACAAGGCTGTATCAGATCAATGGATCGAACAAGCGCGTTTTCCCAAGTCGCAGCTGAGGGGCGTTTGGCGGGATTATGCAATCCATCGATAAAGGCTTCCTCAAATAGCTTTTTGAGGACTGGACCTGCCATTGAATACGGGCGCGCCTTCGGATCTCCCCAAGGCAAGGATTGTTTGCGCAAGTCCTCTGGTCGCACGCGATTGCTTGCGTCAAGTGGATGCTCAACAAACAAGGCGCGTTCACCCATGGAAAGTTCTTCATCGCGCTGCGGACTTTGGTCGTGCACTTTGCGCCCGCGTAAGGGGTGACGATAGAAAAGATACATATAAATCAGCACAGCCAGCGCATGACGGTCGGTTTTGACACTGGGTAAAATCCGGTTTGGATCTTTGCGGTCAAGATGCTGGGTTTTGATCACTTCAGGTGCAATGAAATCAGGTGTTCCCACCACATCCGGGTGATACTTGCCGGGAACAACAAGACCGTCGATATCAATCAGACAAGCTTTGCCAGAGGTTGGGTCCACCAGTACATTTTTGTAGCTCAGATCGGAATGAGCCAAGCCGGCCATGTGCATGCGGCGTACGGCCCTAGCGATCGAAAGGCAAATCTGAAGGTGAGAGAGGTAAGTTCCTTTCTCGCGCGGGTCGAGAAATTTCTCACGATTGGAAGCGCTTGAAAACCACTTGCCTTCCTTCTCTCTCCCTTTGATTTTCAGGAAGTCGCCGTTCTTGGAGCCGTGAGCAAAGAAGAATGCATTCTCATAAAACGGCACGACAACCCCAATAGTGCCATTTCGTTCAACAAGATCATGGGGCCAACGAAAAGCACTCTCCCAATAGTCGCCACCACTTTGATTAAAGAGGTTTTCCCGATAACGCGTACAGATGTCGCGCAAGCGTTCAAGTTGGTTTGGGTCTGATTTGTTTCGGAAGAACCCAACGACATAGCTCTTGTCAGGTGAAAAATAAATGTCTTTCATGCCGCCGGACGCTTTTATCTCATCGATAAATTCGATGGTATTCCCGGTGAGCTTGGACGTTAGGCGAACACTGGTCACGCGCAGTCCTCCGGTACGAGTACGATCATTGTCCGGTCATCATGGTTGCCTTTGGAAAAGAAACCCATCCAATCGATGAATTCCGTCTCAAGCTCTGTGTTATCCCGGGACAATTTCACAGCCTTGCCGAAATTCTCATACCAGAACTTAGCCCAGTTGGCAGGGTCTGCCAGCGCCTTGTCAGTAGGAAACAGCGGGTCAGTAATTCCGTCTGTCATGATGGCCAGTGCTGTGAACTCTTTCCTAACATCAACGAAGATCCGATCAATGGTTTTGCGGGCATCGGAAAATTCCGACTTCATCAAAAAGCGCGTTTGACCTGCAAATTCTCCACTATCTGGCAGGCACAGAGGACGAACGCTTTCATTGGGCATATCGACTATAACGATGCCGCCATCACCGATGGTGAAAGTGGCTGTGAACCAATGTTCTCCAACCCTGCGGCTAATCGCGATCAGGATTGTGGTGTAATAATCTGTTGCGGGCCGGTTATGGCTCTCAGCAACCTCACTAATCACATTTGCCGCTTTAAGAGCTGCATCAGGCAGGACCGGATAAATCAGCTTGTTCTTGATTTTGTCAATGACGCTTTCCGGGTGTTCAAGGTATGCCGCCAGAATTTCATCAAGATTGGGGTCAATATGTTTTGCAGTTAGACTTGGGAGTGCTTCCAGAACAGTTTCAGCGGCAAGGCGTGATCCTTCGCGGGAAAGCGGTGCCGACCCTGCCCCGTCACAAGCGACCATAAAATGCCAGCCCCCTTCTCCATGCGTCTGGATCTTGAAATCATCATCACGATAGCCGCCTTTAATCGCATGAGATCGACCGCGCACACTGGCGCCAGCAACAAATGCATCACCAACTGCACTCCCAAAATCCGTATCAGGCTTTGCAAAGACTGCGGTTTGGTCTGATGCTATGGACTTCATCCAGATTTTTCTGGGATCCGGGATGATTGAAACTCGGGCGTTAATCTGGGTCTCACGCTCATCTTTCAAGCCTCGCAGGCGCAGGGTCACGCTACCTGTGAGGCGCGGTATGCCGGAAAGGACACCTTCGCTGGTCAGCTCAAAGCCAGTTCCGGCATCGTCTTCTAGAGTAAGTTCGCTGAAGCCTTCAATGGGCTGGGAATACGCTTGATCTTCCCGTGCGTTTCTAACGCTGATTTCGATCTGGTCAATCCTAGGCATATCAATAGGTTTTCCAAGAGGAGGTTTATTCTCTGTATCAGCGACTACTTGCGGCTCAATCGCTTGAGTGTCAGGCTCTTGCTCGACTGTGCCATCTGTCTTTAGCGTTTCCGCGTTTTGGCTGTGGGTTGGTTCCTGTGGCACGCCCGGTTCAAGTTCGTCAGAGCTTGGCTCAATGGTATTGGGAGCGACAACGAACGGTTGCTCGGGTTCACATGCTCCCAATTCATTCGCCGTTGGGTTCACGGCACTTATGGAGTGGCTTGGCAAAACATCGGCGAGCTTAGTCATTGAAGGCTGATCATTGCCCAATGTTTTTTTTGTTGGGCCGGGAGCTTCATCCGCTGGTATCTCTTCACTGGGATCAGCCCTGTCGCCAAGTTCTAATTCCGGTGCATTCAGCCGTTTTTGGGATTGAGTGTAAAGCCAATATAACAACAACTGCTCGGCGGAGTTCAGGCCGCGATAGTCCGCTGGACAAAAACTGTCAACGGGGGGAACCAATGCTTGTAATTCGTCAAGCGCGTTTTCAAGTTCATCAAAGGCCAAGCTTAAATCCGAAGGAGGCAGTTTATTGTCGGTCATCCACGACCTCTGCTAATTTCAAGGCCACCAGCATCTGGGCCGCTGCTATAATAACCAGTGTTTTGGCACCATGGACACGTCGCCTCGCCGTCACCTTGCACACAATGAATGTTGCCACAACCGCAAACGGCCATTCCGAAAGAGGCTTGGCAGTGTGGGCAATCCGGTTGTCCGACAAGTTCTGAGGCAGAGACCTGCGACTGGTGATCGTTAAGATTATCTGAGAGTTCAAAATAATCCCCCTGTACGGGAACAACCGTCTGCAGGACATACTTTTTTGAACTGAATAAGGCAGCAAGTCTGGGGTCGTTGCTCTCAATTGGCTCTATGTGTTTTTCATATTTAGCAACATAAGGTGCTTTGCTCTTTGAGCAGCGGCCTACGAAAACCGCATATCTGTCATCAGTATCACCGTAGGCTCGTGAGGCAGGAGAAACTTCAATCTCCGGAGCCATTTTTGAAAGCGTGAGATTGCCACCGGCCAAAACACTTTGCGTGGAAGCCGAAACTGAATTGGTAATCCACTGAATGAAATGTACGAAGGCGCCGGGCTTCGTGTCATCAAAAGCAAAAACCTCATCCGTCAACCGTTTCAGGAGTGCATCATCAGCGCCCCCACCGATTGAGACAGCGACCATATTGGCCTTTTGAGCGTATTTTGCTGTCCAGCGGGCAATTGCAGGTTCAGGATTGTCAGTTGGATGTCCATCGGTCATGAGAAAGATCAGAGGTTTCCAATCGCCCTTTTTATCCGGAGTCGTCGTTGTTGCGTTGCGATCAATTTCGACCATCAGATGAGTTAGGGCGTGCCCTAGACCGGTGCCACCGCCAACAGGCAGATGGGGTACCATAAACTCGCAAATCTCAGTGAGCGGAGTTAGCGTGCGGGGACGCCCCGCAAACGCTATAACTGAAAGCCAAACGGTTTCAAGCGCATAAGGGTCTTGCAGCAAGTCCTCAACAATCTGCCTTATGCCATTCTCAAGTTGGGTATGGGCTTCTCCGATCATCGATTCAGAAACATCGACAACCAAATATACTGGAAACTTGCGCATTATGGTTCTTCCTAAGCCGCCTTAGAGAGCATTAGACGAGGTTAATTTCCGCAGGTGGAGGTGGAAGCGTATCCGCCTTTGCACCCATGCTGCGGTTGCCTTGAGCAAAAACGTCAGAGACCCATTTGAAGAGGGAGGTGAAGCTTGTGCTATCCATCGTGTCAAGGGATGCCACCTGATCGCAAAGCTGTTCCAAATCTTTGCGATGCGCTTTCGGTCCCGCAACACACCCAACAATATTTGCAAAACCGAGTTTTTTGATGCGCGGACACATCTGCCCAAAGAGCATTACATCCGAAGGTTTGCCATCGGTCATAATAAATAAATAGGGAGCCCAATCGCCCTTTTTATCCTCTGAGTTTGGAATAATCTCACTCTTATAGAGGCGCTCAAGGCATTCCAGAGCCTCGCCAGTATGAGTCGGGCCGGAATCCGGCGTTGAAATACGTGGAAGTTGTAAATCTTCAAGTGAAACCATTGGAACCAAAACTGTGGCTTCACGATCATAAGTAATGACTGAAATATGTACGGTCTCTAGCGCGTACGGATCTTGCCGGAGAGCTTCTACAAGCGTCTCCAAGCCACTATTAACTGCCTCAATAGGTTCGCCCTTCATGGAGCCCGAAGTGTCGAGAAGAAGGTATACAGGAAGTCGTCTCAAGAGAGTTCTCCTATTTCACAAGGCTAATTTCTTTGGGTGGAGGTGGTAGATCATGGGGGCCGTCTGCATCTGATTTCGTAAGGTCAATCTTCTTAGACGTGTTCGCAATGGAACCGGAAACCCATTCAAAAAATACTTTTATGGCAGCAGTGTCAGCGGTTTCAAGATGCACCACCACTTCTGCGACTTGTTTGAGAATCTTGGTATCGGCGTGAGGGCCAGCGGCACAGGCAATAATGTTGCCGCACTTCACCTGCCGGAAACGATCAAAACCTTTTTGCCAGTCATCGGTTGGAGCGCCATCAGTCATGATGAACACAAGAGGTTTCCAGTCCCCTTTGGTGTCTGCTGTCGATTTTTGAACTTCACGTTCAATACAGTCAGCTGCTAACGACAAGGCATTGCCGAAGGATGTGGTACCTTTAACCTTTAGCTGAGGCACCTGAAATTCAGCAAGCTCGGTAAGGGGGGTCAACTGATTAGCTTCGCTATCGAATGTAATGACAGAAAGATATGCAGTCTCTAGGGCATAGGGATCTTGGATTAGGGTCGCGTGGAGCAGGTGAACGCCGTTGCGAACCGCTTCAATCGGCTCCCCCATCATTGACCCGGAAGTGTCCAGCAAAAGATAAACGGGAAGTCTTCGCATATCTGATCTTCCTCAGAGGTTTGATATGAAAAGTCCGGGCTTTTTGCCCGGACTGGTATTCGTAGGTAGATTAGATGTTTACGCCGTGGTTTGAGGCGAGTGGGCCAAGACCACCAGCAAAGCCCGCACCGACCGCTTTAAACTTCCAGTCTTCATTGTGTCGGTAGAGTTCGCCAAAAATCATAGCAGTCTCGATAGAGTAATCTTCGCTGAGGTCGTAACGGACAATCTCAGTTTCCCCGGCTTGGTTTACTACCCGGATGAAGGCGTTCTCAACCTGACCAAAGTTTTGCTTGCGAGTTTCCGCATCATGAATAGTGACTGAAAAAACAAGCTTTTTGACATCAGCAGGGACTTTGGTCAGATTAACTTTAACCTGCTCATCATCGCCGTCGCCTTCGCCGGTACGATTATCGCCAAGGTGCATAATAGAACCGTCAGCACCTTCTTTGTTGTTGTAAAACACAAAGTCACTGTCGGAGCGAACTTTGCCATTGTCACCGCAGACGAAAACAGAGGCGTCAAGATCGAAATCGATACCATCGGTAGCCCGAGAATCCCAGCCAAGCCCAATCGTTACTGCACTGAGGCCCGGAGCCTCCTTAGTGAGAGAAACGTTCCCACCCTTTTGTAGTGATACAGCCATTTTATTTCCTCTAATTAAATACTGATTCCAAATTGGGAACACATAGCTTGCAAGCCACCCGCGTATCCCTGACCCACGGCCCGGAATTTCCACTCACCGTTGTGGCGGTAAAGTTCACCGAAAACCATTGCAGTTTCTGTCGAGTAGTCTTCCGACAGGTCGTAGCGTACAACTTCAGCAGTGGTTTCCTCGTTGACAACACGAATAAACGCGTTCTCGACTTGACCGAAACTTTGCTTCCGTTCTGCGCCTTCGTGAATTGTCACGGTGACGGCTATTTTTTGAACGTCCTGCGGGATCTTCGACAAATCGACCTTGATTTTCTCATCGTCTCCATCACCTTCACCGGTACGGTTGTCACCGGTGTGACTGACAGAGCTGCAGGTGGAGTTCATCTGATTATAGAAAATGAAATCTGCTTCTGAGCGTACTTTTCCGCTTTCTTCCAGCAAGAAGGCGGAGGCATCAAGATCAAACTCCTTACCGTCGGTGGAGCGTGGATCCCAACCTAAGCCAATGACGGTTTTCGTCAGGCCTGGTGCTTCTTTGGTGAGTGAAAGGTTTTGACCTTTTGACAGAGACAAAGCCATTTGTGTTTCTCCTTGATTTAATTAGCCGACAAAGAGTGTGCTGTATTGGAACGAAATGAAAGCAACATAGCCAGCAGTGAAGAGCCCACCAGTTAATCGGCCAAAGCTTTTCATGAAGAACAAGAAACCTGCAAAGATGGCCGTGACCACCACGACCACAGGGATGTCGAACGTTAGGAAGTCCGGTGCTGCTACAAGTGGCCTTACAATTGCGGTCAGCGCGACGATGGAAAGGATGTTGAAGATGTTTGAGCCAACAATTCCACCAATGATCATATCCGAGTGGCCCTTGCGCGCTGCTGCCAGGCAAGTTGAAAGCTCTGGTAAAGATGTACCGAAAGCAACAACAGTCATCCCGATGACAGCCTCCCGTACGCCGAGCGCTACGCCGCCAGCAACTGCGCCTCTAACAAGCACCTCAGAGCCGACAACCATGGCGCTAAAGCCGAGAATAAGCATCAGAATCGCTTTGCCCATACTGCTGAATTCAGGCGCCTCTTCCACATCCTCGTCATCATCCCCCAGGCTGTCGTTCTTGTACTGGTAGCCAACATAGCCAATAATACCAGCGAACATCAGCAGGCCCATGAGCCGGGAGAATGTGCCTGTCATGACGCCACTAACCAGAACCGCAGTCGCAACGATCATGACAATGGTGTCAATGCGCACACGTGACCGGTCAATGGCAATCGGCATGATCATGGCTGAAATCCCGATCACCATGAAGACGTTGGCAATGTTTGATCCGAGCACATTACCAAGAGAAATACCGGCAAAGCCAGACAAGTTCGCATTGATGGATGTGAATAGTTCAGGAGCTGATGTTCCAAAGGCAACGATTGTAGCGGCAATGAAAAGCTTAGATAAACCAGATTTTTCGGCGATCCAAGCAGCTGATTCAATGGTCCAATCGCCTCCTTTGATTAGGAGTAAAAGCCCAAACCCGATAGCCCCGATTGCGAGAACTCCGAGTTCATAACCCGCGAGAGAGTGCATGTAATTACGATCTTTCTAGTGATTAAAACTGGGCAGTTTAACTGCCCAGTTATTGGCTAAACACCGAACTCTTGCGCATCCAAATTGAGTTCTTTGCAGATGTCGTGCACGGTGGCTTTTTCGTCATCATCGAAATCACCGTCAGAAGCACCAATTGCGCACGCAACACGAACAAGCAAGCGAGCTTGATCGTCTTTACCCTTCAGCTGTGCAATTGCTTTTAAAGCTTCACCACGGCCAATGATCTGATCAAACTCAAAGCCTTCAATGAACTTGTTAAAGCTCGCGATTACTTTGGTTGTATCGAAATGTTTAAGCTCATCTGACCGCTTGAGGAAAGCAACCATCTTCTGTTTTTCATCAGAAGACACGTTTCCATCTGCTGCTGCAATCATTGCACAGGCGGCAATAACCGCATCAAGGAACGTTTGGTTGCGAAATTTTGAGACCTCTGCGGAGAGGGCTGCGCGGGCGCTAGCCCCTTTGGCACGCAGCCGTTCAAAGAATGTTTCTGACATTAAATTACCCTTACTGCATCATCGATGATGTCTTTTGCGGTTCTACCTTGGCAAGGCGTACCATGAGCCGTCATCGTCCAGCCGCCATTTTCTTTTGACATCGAAGCCATAACGACACCGGTATGACGCCCTTTTTCTTTAAGGTCATAGCGGCAGATTTCCTGGTCTTTAGTGTGATCAACTAACCGTGCAAATGCGTTTTCAACTTCGTCAAACGATTGTCCACGAAATGAGTTCACAGTAAAGACGAGGTGTTCCACGTTAGACGGCAATTTCGCAAGATCTACGTAGATAATTTCATCATCGCCATCACCTTCACCTGTGAGATTGTCTCCGCCGTGCTTGATTGATCCATCGCGCGAATTTAATTGCTGGAAAAAAACAAGATCAATTGCGGCTTTATTTTTGTCAAATAGAACCGCAGACGCATCCAAGTCGATTTCACTAGATCCGCCACTGAAGAGCTTTTTAAGGAAACCGCCTTTTTCCACAGGGTCCCATCCAAGACCCATGAAGATTTTGGTAAGTCCGGGGCTTTCTTTGGTTAAAGAGAGCGGCTTCCCTTTAGTAAGGCTAATCGCCATTTTCTGTTCCTTTAAAACTGAGGAGAGTAATGCATATTGGCATTTTTGAGCTCATCGTAAGCTTTGTTGATATCTTTGATGCGTGATGTAGCCAAAGCGAGCATCTCTTGAGGCGCTCCCGTAGCGATTAGACGATCTGGGTGGTTTTCTTTCACTTTTGCAAGCCAAGCGTTGCGAACTACATGCGCAGGAGCATCGGGGTGAACTTCGAGTACAATACTAGCGTTCCAGGAATCGGGAATATGGCGTGCCTTCAGCCACTCGAAACGAGGTTGAGAAATGTGAAAGATTTCGGCAACTTCTTCCAAAAAATGCTCTTCATCTGCGTGATAAACATCATCAGCCATTGCGATGTGAAACAGTGCATCCATTACATCACAGCGTCGGTTATTTGCGTGCTCACCTTCACCTAAAAGTTTGTGAATTTGCCTTGCGTAGCTCTGGTATCCGGCGACGTCTTGTCTACACAAGTTAAAAACCCGAATGGCATTTCCTTCTTCCTCAGGAGGAATTTCAACGATTGAGCGGAAAACACTCACCTCTGAGTTCGTCACTAAGCCGTCAGCTTTGGCCAGCTTTGCGCACAATGCGATTAAGGCAATTGAAAAGGCGACACTGTCCTCCCCCTGGCCAAACCGGGGGAGAATATTCCCCACATCGCTCAAAAAAAGCTCGATATAGCGCAACAACTTTTGCCAGAAGTTCTCTGGAGGTTGAGCAGAGAGAGAAAGGTCTTCCGACATTAATAACCCTTCAGGTTCAATCAAAGTTCCAACATTTATTGAAGTTTAATTTGCATCATTTTTGCGGTAAAAAGCATCAATGTCGAAGCCTTCTGCGAAACGTCCCCGTGGCTTCATGCCGCAAACTTATTTGCGACCCGAAACCCATCTCATACCCCATCCGTATGCATCGTCCATTTGACGATGCCCCTTGAAAAACTGAACCTCGCGATTAACTTGAACCTGCCCCCCGACATTTTCAAGGAGCGCAACTGCACACATCCCATCACGAGATCCATGTTCATTCATACGCACTTCAATTTCAGGTTGATCTGGAACGAGGATTCGTATTGCACCATCAGTCTCGCGCCAGTCAGGCGCACCTTCATAGATAAAGGCATAAACTAGGACGCGTCGTAGTTTGTTCCACTGTTCGCCGTTGATCTCAAGCCATTCGCCATCCGTAGCAGCACCGGTGCGGTCATCGCCATGAAGAAAAGTGTAAGGAAAGCTGGAGTAATTCCCGAAAGTATTACCGAGAGCCTGAACCGCTGTCACACTGCCATCTGTACCTTCCACGAAAGCGCCAACATCAAGATCGATTCCACGTTTGCCCATTCCAAATATGCCACTGGACTTCTTTTTCTGGTTCCAATTCAGATTTACGCGAATTTTTCCATATCTCCCGTTTTCTTTTTTGAGGGAAATACGGCTTTCGTTTTTCGTTAAGGAAACCTTGGAGAGATTAATTTTTGGTGGTGTTGCAGGCTTTGGAACCGGGTTGGGCATAGATACGGGTGCCTCGGAGGGAGCTGCAACTTCGATGCCGAAATGTTCAGCAATTGCCTGTAGGCCACCATTGAACCCTTGTCCCACATGCCGAACTTTCCAAGCACCGTTACGCTTGTAGATTTCCGCTAGGATCAGGGCGCGCTCTTCTCGATCCGCACATGAGATTTCGATGTGCGTAGCGTCAAGCGAAAGGGCTAAGCGACCGTTTAGCGCAGAGAAGGGATTTGCATCATCTGTTGTTGCTGTAAAAACAATTTTTTCAGCTTCCTCTGGGATTCCACTGAGATTCAGATTAAACGTTGCCCCAGAGTTGCTCTGTTCAAATTTAATGGCACCATCTGAGATACTGGGTTGATTATAAAAGCACATATCGTTGTCGCCACGGACTTTTCCCCCAGCGTAGATCTGTAACGCGGTTATATCAATATTGGAACCAGCAGGGAACTCAATATAAACAATTGTGTTCGGATTGCTAATAGAGGTATTTGCCCCCATAAGTAACGACATCGTTATTCCCCGTCTACTGAATCTAATACAAAAAATATATGGCTACGAAGTATAGAATATCAATTAATTACGTTGTACCCAATGTCAATGCCAATTTAACGTACTGATTAAATTATTGAAGTTCGATGTTCCAAATTTGATCCGTAAAGCTGTAGGGGTAACTAAGTTGGAGTCTAACATCGCTTAGAGGCATTCAGGTTTGGATTTGCATTACGTGAATGGTATTCATCAACATCCTCCTCTAAGAAGCTACGAGGCTATTTTTGAAAAGGGATTTTATGCGTGTGGAAAGCTCAAATCGCTGTGCACCGTCTCCAACAGGAACCACGGAGTACGCTTTTCGAACGGGCAAGCTAGAGTTAAAAGTTGATCGTGTTGATGCTGAGAATTTGTTTATTCTTGCAGAACGACAGAACCCAAAGCGTGCCTTTCTATTTGTTTCTACAGTTTTGGGACGCCATATCCCGGTCACTCCCTCCAATCACCGTGATGCACTTTGGGCTCTGACTGAGAAAACACAAACGCTCCTGCTTGATGGCCCCATCTTTGTCATGGGGTATGCTGAAACTGCGGTAGGAATTGGCGCAGGTATCTTTGATTGTTTGCGCCAGAAGCTTCCTGAGCGAAAGATTGGCTATCTTCACACAACGCGCCACGTAATGAACGATGCAATACCTTGGTTCACAATCGTTGAAGGTCACAGCCATGCGCAAGATCACAATATTATGCGCCCGGACGAGTCTTATTGTGAATCTGGCCAGCAAAGTACTCTTGTGTTGGTTGATGATGAAACGACGACCGGAAACACTTTTGCTCAATTAGCTGAAGGCTTGTATGTGCAAGGGGCGAGGTTTGGTCGCATAATACTGGTGACACTGACAGATTGGTCAGATGATCGTGCGCGGGCTCGTGTTGAGGCCGTGACCAGCGGTACAAAAACTGTTGCGGTGTCACTCATGTCTGGCAGCTGGATTTGGAAACAAGATGAAAGCGCCAAACTTCCCAATCTGCCAGCGGTGGCGGCGGCTATGTGCCCTCCCTGGGAGCCGGATTCGTGCTCCAGTTTTAGCTCTCCTCGGAATGGACTGAAAGGAGGTGAGATGTCCGATGGTGCCCATCTTCTCTCAACTTTGCCAGTTCCACCGATAGGTGATCGTGATAAACGGATTTTGGTGATAGGAACGGGCGAACATGTTTGGCAACCGTTTCTGTACGCCGAGGCAGTCGAGCAAGTCTCCCCTGAGACACGTCAGGTTGGCTTCATTGCAACTACCCGGTCACCTATCTTATCAGGGCCAGCGATTGAACATAAAATAACCTTTCCGGACCATTTTGGTATAGGGCTGGACATGTACTTGCACAATGTAGAGCCAGATGACTGGGATCGAATAGTGCTATTTACCGAAACGACCATTGAGGGGGTCCACCCCATATTACGCCGTGCTCTAGGCAAAGGGCATATCGTAGATAAAGACGGTCAAGTATTTGAAATGATGAATATTTAGTATGACGATGTCCCCCATTGTGTTCACAGATCTGGATGATACCCTGTTCCAAACTGCTGGAAAAATGAGTGTTGATCCCAACCCGCAGCTGATAGCTTCGCACGCCACAAATGGCAAACACTCATATATGAACGAGGCGCAATCAGCCATGTTCAATTGGCTCAATGTGACCACACGCCTTATCCCAGTGACCGCTCGCTCTACAGATGCGCTGGAACGCTGTGTGCTGCCTTTTTCTGATTATAAGATAGCCTCTAACGGAGCTGTAATTCTAAGGGAAGATGGTACGCTGGACCCAGAGTGGTTTGATCGCACTCGGAAGATCTCTGCCGCCAAATCGGAATTTTTGGAGTCTATACGAAACGTCGTCACTGAGCGCGCGCACGCATCACAGTTACGTCACTGGATCGTTTATGAGCAACAGCTTCCTATTTACTACTGCGTAAAGTCGAACGGCGACGAAGCTTGGTTAGACGAGCAGCAATCGCTCTTGGATGAAGTTGTCGGCGATCAGCTTTTTTGCCACCGCAATGGCAACAATCTGGCTTACATGCCACATGAAATTTCGAAACGCTCAGCCGTGGAGTATCTGATTCAGGAAATAGCGGAGAGTGATCGCCGCCCAATTTGGGGCATGGGTGATAGCCTTACCGATTTGCCGTTCATGGAAGCTTGCCAGATGATGGTTGTTCCATCCGGTAGTCAAACCCACAACGCACTGGACACTCTTCCAAAGAGGGGTGTCTGACAGTGCTAGATAACGCCATTCTAAGCTCCGGGACCTACGACCCATCTGATGTTTTATTCCTGCTCAAGCAGGTTGCTATCGAGCCTACGCCGGTGGACGAAAAAGAGCGGCTGATTCAGACGGGTGCTGCGCATTACTCTGAAATGATTTCGCAGGAGCGCCGGCCAGATGAACGTTATCTGGAGCTTTTTGAGCAAGCACGCAGTCGTGGCGACGTCCGCATCTCGCGGGAAATTGCTGGGCTTGCAAAGGCCATCAAAATGCGGATTGCCAAGGGTGACTTGGATGCACAGATAACCTTGTGTTCCTTGGTGCGCGCAGGTGTTCCCTATGGTGTGTTGCTGCATCGCGAACTTAAAGCCACAGGCGTTGATTGCCAGCATTTCGGGGTTTCTATCATCCGCGATAAAGGCCTCGATACCAATGCAATGCGCTATATTACAAGCCGTCGCAATATAGACGGAATCCTCTTTGTAGATGGCTGGACCGGCAAGGGGGCCATATCTCGCGAGTTGGAAACCAGTTGGAAGGCATTTGCGAGCTCCAATCCTGAACTTGTTGTGTTGGCGGACCCGTCTGGGTTTGCAACCATGTCAGGTTCACATGAGGATTGGCTCATTCCCTCAGGTATTCTAGGAGCCAACATCTCAGGACTGATTAGCCGGTCTATTTTATCAGGGGATCTCATCGCACCTGATGATTTTCATGGATACATTCCGGTAAACCATCTGGCTGATATCGATGTGAGCCGAGCTTTCGTTGATCGAATTTCCAGTCTTTGCGAGACAGAGCGTAAGAATTGCGGAGCAATCACCAATGACCCGGCGACGCTTAACCATCTACGCCAGAATACGATGCGTTGCGTACATCTGGTTGCAGAGCTAAATCAGGTCGATAATCTCAACCGGATAAAACCTGGGATTTCGGAAGCAACTCGCGCTATTTTGCGGCGCAAACCTAAGAAAGTCTATATTCGTTCGAAAGAGGATGAGGATTTGAGTGCCTTGATACATCTGTGCCAAACAGGCCAGGTTCCCCTCGAGGTATCTCCCACGCTGACTGGTCCGTTTCGGGCGATTACACTAATTGAGAAGATGTCGTAATGGTTGATTTCCACCACATGTTCTCAGCATACGGACTCGGCGCTACGCTTTATGTGCCGATCATCCATCACAAAGTGCCAGATATCCTTACCGGCAGGACGAATAGTCCAGCCTCTTCTGTTGTTCTTTGTCTTGAAGATGCACTTGCAGAAAGTGATGTTGAGCGTGCAGTAGGGACACTGCGTGAGCTTCTTCCTCTAATCAACCAGAGTTCAGGCCTTCGAGTTTTTGTTCGTCCGAGATCGCTGAGCATGGGGCATCGTTTGGCATCCTTCAAAAACATAGACCGAATTGAAGGGTTTGTTGCGCCAAAGGTACGTCCGGATACAGCAGCAGATTGGATGCAATTGGCCTCTTCTGCGGGATTGTGCATCATGCCCACTCTGGAGTCGGCTGACTATTTTGATCCAGGCTGCATTGTAGCCTTTAGAGATGTCCTAAGAGATTATGATCACAGGCTTGTGTCTGCAATTCGCCTTGGTGGAAATGATTTCCTTGGGGCGCTGGGTCTACGTCGGGAACGTGAGATGACATCTTGGGAGGGGCCTCTTGGATGGGTGCTTTCAATGTGCTCATCTATGCTGATTTCTGCCGGGTATCCAGTTGCCGCTCCCGTATTCGATATTATCGATGATCCAGATACCTTAAGACGTGAAGTTCAGCGCGATGTAACTGCGGGTTTCGTGTCAAAAACGGCTATCCATCCATGTCAGATTCCCATAATAGTTGAAGGCATGAAAGTATCTGAGCAGGAGTTGCAGCAAGCAAAGGCAATTATCGAAAAGGATGCCTTGGCGGTATTCCAGATTGGTGGTGCAATGTGTGAACCTGCCACCCACAGCAACTGGGCCCATCGAGTTCTCGCCCGTGAACGCATTTTTGGCTGCAAATCCGCTTCTGTACCCAGCATTCAAATGCGTGTGGTTGTGTAGCGCTTACTGGTTCTGTCGCAAATTTTTTGGTTACTCGCAATGCGCCTATGGCTTGGACACAATTATCCTGCGAGCGCCATAAACTGGCGCCAGGCCGGCACGTCCTCTTGTCTTAGCTGCCTTTTCTGATCATGTGAGCGGTTTCAACTCCCTCGAGTGTGACAACGGCTGAATGAAAGGCCTTATAAAGCCCATCATAGGCGCGTACCGCACCACCCAGCGGTTGAGAGTAGCGTAGTCGACATCAACACTCCGTTCCTCCAGAATTTCTTCAAGATCGCGGTAGGAAACCGAATAATGAACGTAGAAAAACACCGCATACAGGATAACGTCTTTAGGGTAATAGGTACCTTTAAAACGGGTCAAAGCAGCAAACCTTAAATCGTAAATCTGGAGCGAACTCTTTTAAACTGAAGAGAAGACTGCTGCAAGCCGGGCAAAGATAGCGACAGAACCTTGTCGGTCTCTACATGCGGCTCAAGATACCTGAGCTCGCCGAGGCCGATCAGGCCATGCCGGTCTATTTGGAGACGTTCCTGCACCCAGTTCTAGGTGGCTTCATTACGCTCTGCATCCTGTTTGCCATGCAATCCACGGCAAACTCGCTGCTGCACACGATCGCCTCTGCCGCATTGGAGTTCGTCACAGTTACCGGACAATTTGATTAAAGCAGTTATGCTGCCATTTTCCAAATCCTTTGTTCAATAGATGTGGGAGAGTAATTAAGATTTATATGTGCTCATCGTTCGGTGGCCGCACGATTATTGAGTTGCGAGGAGTTCACCCCACAAATCTCTACTACATCATCACACTGATGTTACCTCAACCTCTGATGGAAATGCTCTAATGGCGGCTTCTGGCCCTGGCTACAAGCATTTTGCTCGGCCATTTGCTCTAATTCGGAGCCTCCCTGCCAGAGCGAGTGCTAAACTTCAGCGTTTTCTCATCAAACATGTTTTTAAAGGCAGTAAATACAAGTTGGCTGGGCTCATGACAAACGCCTTTCGGAAGAAGCTGCCGCTGAGAGTACTATTTACAATGACTGTTTTGTTGAACCACAGCCTTACGCAGGAGCTTTTATGACTTTAGCAAAAATGGTATTTTTTGCCCTGCTTGGAATGAGGTAATCAAAATGCCAAGCCGTTTCAGCCGTGTTTCTTCTTTCTTGGCACTCATGACCCACCAGATAGAATCTCGTTTATAGGAAGGTGCCAAACTCGTAAGGAAGCTCCAAGCAGGTTGGTTAGCCTTGATTTGATCTTCATAGGCCTTTGTAAGCGGCACACTTCGATCCTTTGAGGTGTAGCCTTGTGCATCTGATCTGTTGTTAAAGACTTCCATCCCGGCTGATTCCATCTTTCCCAGCCGTATGAGTGCATTGACCTTCTTCACGTTCACAGCACTCCAAACACTTTGTATTTTGCGCGGCGTAAAACGGATCTTATAGCTCTCTTCGTCAATGGTTTTTCGAATGCCGTCGATCCATCCAAAGCAAAGAGCGACATCGACCGAAGAGGTCCACGTAAGGCTAGCTCGCCCCGAACTTTTCCTGAAATAGCCCAGCCAAAGTTCTCCAGCTTCTCGATGTTCTTTCAACCAATCGCTAAACTCTTCCTGTCTCTTGAAAAAGATTACATTGACCATCCTCTACGCCTTCAACTCAAGCCATACTGATAGATTTTAGGGGAACACCCTCCGACATGGCCGGAGGGCACACGTACCTTGAAATATCGAAGGGACTAGGCGGTAGCCTGTTGTTCCAGCCATTTCATAATTGCTTGGTTTGTTTCCTCCGGCATTTCCTGCTGTATCCAATGGCCGCAGTCCAGATTGACCTCGTCCACATTCGGCACAAACTCCGATAATCTCTCAAATTTAGGGATCACGTCACGGTCACCATAAATCATGAGAGCAGGCTGTTTTATGATTGGGTTCGCGTCCGCCAATATATACCAGTTGCGATCAAGGTTTCTGTACCAGTTTATGCTGCTTGTGAACCCTGTGGCTTTGAAAGAGGAGACGAAGACGGCCAGTTCGCTGTCGCTCATAATTGGCTCACCAAGCGGTGCTTTTGCTTTGGCGAGGTTGAGTACGTCTAAACTCAGCTCGGGCGGTACATTTTTGCGGAACAAGTTGCGAAGGAACTGGGATGGATTTTCGTCTAGTACAGTATCTGCAACGCCTGGCTGCCGGTTGAAGTGAACCATATAATAGTCGCTTCCGAGTAATTCTTCCAAGAACTCGGTCCATAGTTTTTCTCCGCGCTCCTGGTAGGGCAAGGCCAGATTTATTAGGCTTTTGACCCGCTCTGGATGCAATAAAGTCAGCCCCTAAACGACAAATGCCCCCCAATCGTGACCGATAAATGTAGCGGTTTCGTACCCGTAGTGATCGAGCAGTGCGGTGAGATCCCCCGTCAAGTGCTCAATGTCATAATCTGCAACTTCTATAGGGTGCGATGAGTTGCCGTAACCGCGTTGGTTTGGGGCGATGACATGGTAGCCAGCTTCGACAAGAGCGGATATCTGATGACGCCAAGTATAGGCATGTTCTGGCCACCCATGGCAGAGTACGATGGGGTTTCCTGCATTTTCACGACCTGCTTCAAAGACTTCGAGTTCCACACCGTTGACGGCGATTAGGGCGGGTTTGGGAAAATTGTCGGGATCAAACATAACACTCTCCTTGTAGACATGTTCAAGGATCGTTTAGTTTGCAATAGTGCCAAATTCTGTCACCATTGAATGGTCGCTTTGCAAAATGAACACTCGCTTTCGTCATGACGCAATCGTGCGCAGCCTGCGCCGAAACGGTACTTCGACAATTGCTGACTTAGCGGAGGAGGTTGGCGCATCCCGGCGCACCGTTTTGCGTGACATTAGGGCCTTGCGGGATGAGGGCTTTGTCATTCATTCTGAACCTGGGCGCGGCGGTGGCCTGCAACTCGATCCACGCTCAGTTCAGACCACAGCGCGTATTTCGGTTGCTGAAGTATTTGCACTTCTTATCAGCGTGGCGTGCATGCGAGCCGCTGGAAACCTGCCTTTTTCGGCTCTCGCAGATGCCGGACTAGCCAAAATTGAGAAGGCTCTGCCGTCGGACAGAGTCCGAGACTTACGCCGATTTCTGGATTGCTTGTATGTAGGGCAGCTTTCACCGCAGGTAGATATATCCGATATGGGAGCAATGGAGCCTGTGCTGCTGCCTGCATTCGAAACAGCTTTTCTTCAACAGCTCCACTTGCGTTTCCAGTACTGTGACGCAAAAGGGGTAGTAACCAGCCGAATTGTTGAGCCGCAAGCAATGCTGATCTTACCACCACTATGGTATTTGGTAGCCTGGGATCCTGCACGTAAGGACTTCCGTCATTTTCAAATGGATCGGATTAAGAAGCCAGACTACATCCAGAACACAACATTTCGGCGGCGGCATGTGCCGTTTGAAGATAACGTTCGCCCGGTTCGCGATTTACCTCGCTGACCCTTAGACAAAAAGCATTATTTCTCTTCGCCTGCTTACGTTTGTGACTGTAAATATAGCGGCCATCTGGTCGGCTTCCACAAACCCGATATTTGCTGCGGCGCTAAAAATCCGCAACTTGGGCTCAGCGAACTCACCTTGTGGCCTGCTTGAGTGATCGCCTTACTCGATGAAAAACTGCCCACTCGGATACTCAAAAAATCCGCTATGTAGACTGTATCAACCCTTGATTGAAACGCCCGAATGTCAACTTCTGGCCCTTTGCCAAATCCCCCACGATTTCAGTGCGTTGCATTCATTCTCAGGAATCTGAGCCTGTCTCAACTAATTCGAGCCCAGTCTCAGGTAATTTGAGCCGAAGCGAAATTACAGTCTCAAATAATCTGAGCCCAAAATCATCGATAATATCAAGCCGCTACAGCTAGTTGCAGCCCGCCAACAACAAGCTTCAATATGTGACTTTGCCCTTGGCCGCGAGGATCGGCCCTTAAGACCGCAAATTTCCTCAGTTTTATACCGATTGGTCTAATTGCGCGAGCTGACAGAAGTTTCTCTGGCAACAATATCGCTTGATCGCTCTTTCTCCGGCACTGCAATTAACACAACGTTATACTTCAAGTTGATTTGTCCCTGATTAGTGAGTGAGGGAGCCACACGCGTCAAAAACAAAATGCGGGCAAAATGGCAGAGACTGGTGAATGATTGAAGTAATCAGCCAGTAATAATAGAATAAGAAGGAGTTATAATATGCGTGTGTTAGTTTGCATGCTTGCTTTTGTCGCAGTGACACTCATGTCCAGCACAGCTTTTGCAGGAGCTGGAGCAGTTGTTTTTGCCTGTGTGAAGTATACGAATGAACCCAGTGAAAAGACCACATTTAATTTTCAGGCCGGCGGATCTGGCGACTACTGTATGCGAGAAACTGGCAGAAATAATTTTGTTGAAGTAGAACGTAAGGGAATTTCTTGTGTATCCGTCGGTTACGTTGAGGCGGATGATAGACTATTCTCTGGTTGTTCTACTGGAGAATCCAATTGGTCTTTAAGTTACTTCTCCGACGATATGACTAAAACAGGCTCAACATCTTCGGACTGGTCGCTTAAGTTTGGCCTAAATACTATGAAGCTTGAAGGCCAGGTTCCCAATACACATGTCTGCCCTTCAGCAGCCGACTGTGATTCAGACGAAGTTACTTGGCCTTTTGGCAAAACTGGCCCGCTCTACATTCAGTTCGATATGGACTAATGCTCATAGCCTGGAGCAGTTTGCGAGTGCTGGAGCACCGCAAGCTGCCTCGGCACATTCTGACGTCGTTTACCATAAGTTTTCGGCCCTTTAAGCCTTGCTACTGGTGTGCGGGTTTCTTCCGATGCTCGGTCGGGCACCTCCAAAACAACAATAAAATCTGAGGTTTATCATGTCACAATCACAATACCGTGGGTCTCAGGCCTTCAACCAAATTTTGCAGTACAATGAGTATGTGAACAAAAATACTGGCTCACTTTTTGTGCAAGTTCCTCTGGTACACCTGCGCGGAAAAACAGAGGCAATCAGCCTTGGACTTGCAGCTTATTATCAGGCTGGAACAGCCGGATTGCTAGGCCTGCCAGATGGCTGGAGCTATAACTTACCCTTTGTGGCGTTTGACCAAAATGATCCAAGCAGCAAGACTTTAACAGTCGAGGGCAAGACCTTCGTCATCGATCCTGACTGGCAGGATAGTTCTGGTTACCAATCCGGTTTGAAATACGTGAATGATCACGGCCAGAAGTTTACGCAATACACTGAGAGCCAACCACTTCCTGTTGGAGAGGGTGAGTATATCTACAAGCTTGCCTACAATGATGGTGGGGTGAGCTACTTTGATGCCACGGGATTACTTGTGGTGCACACGGATATTTTTGGCAATTCCCTGCAATATTCCTACATCAACAAAGATACTGATATCTTCGATAACTATTTGGAAAGTATCACAGATTCATTCGGCCAGACGGTTAGTTTTTCCTACCTCTCTAACACAGTGGAAATTCATCTTCCAGATGGCAGCACGCAGACCATAAACTACAGTGACAATGGGATTGCAAATGTTGTCAACCAGATTGGTGCATTGATCCGGTTTGAATACACAACCGCCTCTGACACCACCGTGATTGCGAATATCACTTATACAACCGGGTTGTTGACCAACCTTTACTATTCCGAGATTGACTATCTGGACCAAGCCGGATCGGAGCATTCCTTCCCTGCCATTCGCGAGATCATCCATCTTGATGCGCAAGGCAACAAGGTGGATTCTATTGAGTATACATATGGCTCTGATACAGACAGACGCACCTTTACCGGCTATGCGATTGGTTGCCGGTTGAGCGCCACCGAAGACTGCCTGATGAGCGGTGATCACCAGACTTATCAATATGATACGCTAGAGCAGCGGTTTGATGCGCAAGGCAACCGGGTCGCAGCATCGCGTGTGTACTATAACTTTTTGCACTGTCCGCTGCATGAGCATCATTACCTTCTGGATGAAGATCGCTATGTGGTTGAAGCCTATCGAACCTCATACACTTACGAGTACGTTTCGGATGCCCATGACCGCAGTGTTAACATGAGCAAACCGGTATCCGTTGCTTATAGTGTCCATGATGCAGATGGTGATAGCTGGATTGAGCAAAGTAGAACGGAAACAAGCTATGATGACTATGGCAAAATCCTCAGTAGTAAACAGTATGACCTGACTTTCGGCAGCACTGAACTGGTCAGCGAGCGCAAGCACAGTTATGTGGAAGCTGGCTGGGGCGGTGAAATGCCGTTGGAAACGGTGAACGAGGATCTAATTGAGAACAAAAGCCATAAACTGTCTTTTGGACTAAGCGACAATGCCAAGACGATCGCTTCTGTTGCAATCTCGCAGAAATTACCTGAGCAATCAGCGTATAATCCCTTTAAAACCAAGAGTTTCTTTTATGATGAATCCGGGCAGCCTACCCGCTGGGACCTTGATTGGACAGTGCCTAATGAGGATGGCGAGAACCCGGATGAGACGATCAGCAACAGCTTTACCCAAAGTTTTGATAGTGGCACGGGCCGGTTATCCGTTTCCCTTAAAGATGCAAATGGTGGCATCAGCACCACTGTATTCGACATGCGTTTGCCTACGGGGCCATGCGTTGAGCAAACCACCCCGGAAGGCCACTCCTATCGCTACACCTATGATGCTTCTGGCCGCCTGACATCCTCACAAAACCCGCTTGGGACCACGGTCACGTATTCCTATGGTCTGGTGCATACCACCTCTGGGTCCTCAGAAGCGGCAATCAATTATATGCTTGTTCATAACGAGAATGGTTATGAAGTGCGCACCACATATGATGAAAATGGCAGGAAAATCAAACAGGAAGACAACGGCGACCCCACTCAGGAGAACCCACAGCTGACCCGCGTGCTGAGCGTTTCAACCTACAACGCCCTGGGTCTGCTGGCACGCCATACAGACCTGACAGGACAAGTTATCAGCGTTGAATATGATGGTCTTGGCCGGGAAATTAAGCGCACTGATTCAATTGGCAACGAGTTTACTGTTACCTATGAGGATGTTGAGTGCAGTAAAACCATGGCGATAAACGGAGATCGTCGCAATCAGGTAAAGAGTAATGGTCTGGGACAGGTCATTCAAAATACCCTGTTTGCGTTCAAACAGGCTGACCTACCGGCGCAAGCGCGCCTGCGTAACTTCACCTATGACGGGTTTGGCCAACAGATGTCGGTAAGCGACTTTCGCATAAAAGATGAGGACGCAACTTTTATCGCAGCAAAAACATACGCTTACGATCCCAGCGGCTCTCTTTTGCAAACGGCATATATCGGTATTCCTGAGGATGAAGATCTGCGCGTGGCCTCAACCACCTCGCTAACCCGGGATTTGCTTGGCAATACTACGATGATTTCCCGCCAGATCGTCAACAATGATCAGGCACAGCCGGAGGTTAACAGTGACACGCTGACCTTTGATAAGCTTGGTAATCTGGTGACCCTGAGAAATCAGCTTGGTCAGGAAGAACGTAGAGAATACAATTCAGATGGTAAACTGTCTCTGAAAATCCTCCTTGACGGTACACAGTTTAGTTATGGTTATGATGATGCTGGCAGGCTGACAAGTATTGAAGCTGGGGATGCGTCGTTTTCCTATAATTACTTGCCTAATGGGCGCTTACAACAAGCATCTCATGGGACTGATCGGTTGATCTACGAGTATTCACTCGATGGCACGGCGTCATCCGTCACTTACTCCGATGGGAGCAGGGTACAGCTGGAAAAGGACTCCCTGAGCAGAGTGATCAGCATGTCCTTACCTGGTGGTGCAAGGACTAGCTATGAATATGATGGCTACAACCGCATTTCCCAGCAGACCACGAGAAATGTAGTCCTGACCAATACTTGGGGAACAGTCAACAACATCCACGGTATACTTGTGGGCCAGAGTGTTGAGGCTGGGATGACGCAAAATACAGTCTATGACTTTGATGCGTTTTCGCAGATCAGTCAGCTTACAACAACTGATGCCAACAACGCTGAGCTGTTTCGTGCGCAATTGACACGCAATGACTGGCCGCATCTGAGTGATCTGACAATTCGCTGGCAAAATGAAACGGGTGAAACAGTCGAGACGACCCGATCCATGACCTATAACGGGCTGGAGCAGCTTGTTGGCTCAGACCTGAAAAACGCGCTAGGTGAGGTCCTGCGCAGTGAAACCTTTAGCTACGACGGTGCTGGCAACATCCTTTCGCATAGTGTTGACGGCAAGCGAGAGGACTATGAGTACAATGTCTTAAACCAGCTCACCAGCCATGGGGCGGTCTATGACACCAATGGGCGGATGATACAGGATGTTGACGGCAAAAATTACACGTTTGATGGGCTGGGCTTGCTGACCGCTGTTCAGCCCGCAAATCAACCGGAGATCCAAAACACCTACACCGCCAATGGGATGCTGAGCTCGGTCGACAATGGCAGCGCCACAGACAAGCTGTATACGGTTGGCGGATCATTTACCTCGGTGGAAACCAAAAGCGATACGGGAAACGGCACGCATCACGCATTGGTGTGGTCGCAAAACCAGCTTGTTGCGCAAACAGATGAAACTGGCGCTGTGACCTTCTCAAATGCGGCGAACTCCGTGCGCCTGCAACGCACGCCGACAAGCAGCAATCAGGTTGAAATCTCAGATTATGGCACAGTTAGTGCGCAATCCTCGCTTATCCGGCCCAACAGCTTCAACTGGAACGGACAGTACACTGATCCCGATAGCGAGCTGACCTTTATGCGGGCCAGGTGGTACAGCCCGGCAGCCATGCGATTCTTGTCGATGGACCCCCAAATCTCACTCAATCGCTATGCTTATGCGGATGGCAATCCGATCGGTAAAATGGACCCGCTTGGCCTGGATGCGAGGGACACGATCGCCTTTGGCATGGGGTTTGCGGTTGGACTGTCCGTTGGGTTTTTATTGGGCGGGCCTTTGGGTGCGTGGGCTGGGGAATCCCTGGGAGCTAGCCTTGCTGCCTCAGCCCTTACTGGGGCGTTGAGTGCGACAGCAGGCGACCTTGCGGCCTCTGCTGTACTTGGTAACCAAATTACCGGAAAGCAAATCGCCATTGATATTTTGAGCGGAGGAGCTGGAGGTGCTGCTGGTGTTGGTATGGAGCGTGTGCTACGGGCTGGTGCGGGCGAAGTCTTCGCCGGTGCAGCGTCTGGCCTTACTGATGCGGCAATGGCTGGAGGGATAACCGCAATTGCTTACAATCAGCCCTTCTTCTCGCAAGCCAATGTTTTGGGCTTGGCATTGGGTGCAGGCACCGGCGGGATCACCGCACGCTATAGTCGCTCCGGGTCTGAAAACCCTATGGCGAGCCCTGCCAAAGAAGAGCCAGTGCTCCCGGTTACAGAAGCAGAGCTAGGCACCGTCAGTTCAGCAGTTATGGGCTCGAAGAAGTTCCACTTTTATGGAGAGGTTGAAAACATCACGGATCCACTGGGTCATCTTACGCCTGACCCTGATGCCCCTGTCACAAGGAACAGAAGAGGAGCGGGCGGTGAGCCGCTGGAACATGTCAATTTTCTCTCCTACAAGATCGTCGATGGCGAGATACAGGTTGGCACCAATCTGCACACATCGGCCAGCGAGCTTCGTCCAATATCTCAAGACCTCTTTATTAAGCATCTTGAGACCGTAGGAGGCTTTAAAGGCCACCAGTTGGAGATTAT
>NZ_LCWX01000177.1:0-3265 GCF_001431305.1 Pseudovibrio sp. POLY-S9 | reverse complement strand
CACGAATGGCAGTTTTGATAATGCTCAGCAGATTGCTGATGCCCTTCAGGTGAAGAGCTTCAATCATAACCTCATAGCATAGCTGAAACAGGGCAGAGGGGGCGCTGAACTTGGGCCCCTCTGTCCAGACTGGCTTAATCAATAGTGCCAAAGCAGAGACTTTCCCGTCTGGGAGAGCATTCAAAAGTGTGGGGTAGTCAGGCGGCGAGCTCGTTGATTTCTGGAGTTAGCGCTTCAGATTTTTGAATGTTCTCCATTGAATGGCCTTGCCTTCGATGGATGAGCCTTGAGATGCATGGATATCGACGAACACGCGGCGAATGTGCGCCATACAGGCCATTCCTGTGGCGTTATCTTCCCCGAATAAGCCGTTGACCCCGGCATAGCCACCAGCATGAATCCAGCCTTTGTATCCATTGAGGTGACCTTGCGGATGCTCGCCTTTGCGATCAATAATGAACTGGTACCAGACAAGAAGAGACGCTGTTCCAGCAAAGGGACCCTCGCCTTTCACATGTGCCCAGATGCGAGCGGATTTTTGTCTTCTTGTTCTCCGTTCCCAGCACCTAAACCAGCCTGCAATCGACACAAATTACAATAAAGAGCCGCGCGAAGATGTCGTTACTCAATATATGAGAGTACTCACGTTGAAATAGTCTCAATTCTTGATGGAAACGTTTGAATGTCCGGTAAATGGCCCTTCCGGTGATACCCAGTATATCCCTCTGCCGCAGCTAGCGGCCATCTTTCCAAATGGTAGCCCATGGCTAATAGGATTATTTTTGTATCCAAGGATCGCCCGATCTATTGTCTGTTGAGATAAAAGTATCGGGGACATGTGAATGAGCAGTGTTTGGCGGCCAGAGCGACGCAACCGGAACATAGGCACTTCGTGGTCGGGCTATTCTAAGTCGAACGACATGAGAGTTCCAGAAAGCTGGCAAGACAAGCATGGAAATTACTCGATGTTTTATGAGCGTCTCAAAATTACAGATACACATGAAATAAACATTGGCGGTTTCAAAATTAGAGTATTGTATGAAGAACCTCGCGAAGGCTTCACATACGGATGCACTCCCCTTGACGTGAATAAAGTACTGAGATCAGCAATTAATCTATCACAGGTCTTGCCTGACATCATTGCATTCCGACAGCCAACCCGAAAACAGCAACAGCAAAAACCAGTTTGGGGTCGGTTTCTATACTTCGCGGATTTCGGAAATCATCATGGCACGGCCATAATACTTGAAGCTCAGGAGCTTGGTGCGACGCTTAAATGGTCGAAGCGTATGCCATTGGAAGACCGTGCTGAGTACGAACGCCTAGTCGCCGACGGGCATCTTTTCATTGAGACAAAACGACACTTCGAAGCAGAGCTGCGAGCACAGGGGGTACGAAATACTATACTTTACCGAACCTTGCTTCACGAACTAGGTCACCTAGCTCACTACCATCAAGATGTCCTCGACAGACAAACGGCACTTGATTTTGATCAGGAAGTCGCCAGAGATCTATATTTCTCCAAACCTAGCTCCGAACGCGAGGCTTTTGCTCATTCGTTTGGCGAAGACCTCAGCAGATCTTTGAAATTAGCCGGTGAAATACCATTTGATTCAATAAAGTTTGAAAAAGCAGACATTGAAGTGAGAACAAATTAGATCGGGCCATATCCTCGCTACAGCAATTTGATGATCAAAAAGCCACTGTGTCAGGGTTTAGGTAATCTGTGCTCAACCCTTGATGGAATTGCTCGAATGACCGCAGTTGGCCCTCTGCTACTACATCATAACGTTCAATCTATCTCTTAAGCTTCTTCATAACTCCCAACGCACAACACTTCATCTAAACCAATCAGTTAGAAGATTCATTTTCGTTTCACTTGACCCATTTGCATGAAATGGTACTCTCGACCCAATTCAAAAAGTGAGTCGAGCATGATCGGGAATAGTGACACTTACAGCCGTACATATACGGCTTCCGAAGTTGCCAAGATCGTTGGGATGAATATCGAGACGTTGCGGGTCTGGAGGCGGCGGAAGCAGTTGGTGCTTGAGGGTGAGCGCCAAGGCTGGACCCGATATACCTTTAATGATCTGATGGCCGTTGCCACCTACCACAACATGGTACGCTCTCACTGCACAAATACGATTGCAGAGCTAATTGCCGGGACTGTCTCACAGCAACTCGCCAACAAATGGTCTGGTATTCTTGGCACAGAAAGTAGTGTTTTCTGCCTTTGCAACAATGCAATGGATGAGGAAAATATTCAGATACAGATGCATGTCGGACTGGAAGAGCTTCTGGAGGCGATCACTCAGATTATGCGAAGCTCAAAACGTCAGCCTGCCTATCATATTGTCGATTGCGGAGCTTTGTTTTTGAAAGTGCTGGTGTCTTGCACAAAGGTTCGTGAGGAGAGCGAATAATCGCTTTGGCTCATTAAATCACAGGCCCATGCTACCGGCATCAAAACATCTATAGCCTGAAGATCGAGAGGGGATCGATATGGCGAGAGCGCAGTTGAACTTGAGTATCCAGCCGTATCGCATGCTGAAGAGAGCTGATGCGGCTTCCTATTGCGGTCTAAGTGCAACCAGCTTCCTGGCCAATTGTCCGGTTCCCGCTGTTCTTCTTCCCGGAGGGCGCAAGGTCTGGGACGTCAAGGATCTGGATCGCTGGATTGAAGGCTTAAAGGAAGACAGCCGTCCATCAGATGATGACCTCCTCAATCAGCTGGGAGCCTGATATGACGATAATCCGGGTCAAGGGCTTCAAGATCTTCAATGACCAGCATGGCAAGCTGCGGTGTTATCATCGCAAGACTGGTGAACCGATCAATCTGGAAAAAGCGCCAATTGGCAGCGCTGCCTTTCTGGCGGAATGTGAGCGACTGACAAGCTTGATGTCAGTGGCTGATACCAGCAGACCGGGTACGCTCGGCAATCTGATTGACAAATATCGCGCCGGCTCTGCCTTTCTTGAATTGGCTGAGCGCACTAAGTCGGATTACCAGAAGGTCTTTGATTATCTGGCGCCAATCAACAACACACCCCTCACCCGCTTTACCTCACCCTTCATTGTCAAACTCAGAGACAAGGCAGAGGAGCAGCGTAAGCGGCGTTTTGCAAACTATGTAAAACAAGTGCTCTCTGTTCTGTTTTCTTGGGGGTAGAGTCGGGGAGAGACGCGCCCTGCGGTAGATGAGGGGAGTAGCTGTTGACCGGCTGCTTTCGCACACTGCCGGTGCCTCAATCCTCACCATGAC
>NZ_LCWX01000176.1:9529-10014 GCF_001431305.1 Pseudovibrio sp. POLY-S9 | reverse complement strand
AAAAGGAGAACTAGACCTAAAAAAAGGCTGGTCACCAAACCTCAAACTGGGGAAATTTGGTCCAGCACTTTTGGGGAAATTTGACCCAGCATTGACATGTGCCTTTCACCTGAGGTTGGAGGCCTTGGTGTGGAGGCTTCCCTGTGGCAGTGAACACGGGGTGCGTGTGACACCGCCCGAGCACCTGTCACAGTGCGTTAATCCAGAGACACAACATTGGTGTTGACCGGCTGCGGAAGGGCGACCCGCTCCAATAATCCGCAGGACTTTTTCAGTGCCTCCAGGCGGTCACATAAAGCATGGTGCAAAGTGAGCAAAGCATCCCGCTCGCAGCTGTTCTTCACGCGCTCGCTGAGTACAAGCTGTTGCATGTACGCGAGGTTCTGAAGATCAGAGACGACGATCTGGACTTCGTCAATTTCATTTTGAAGAGTGTTTGTGGCGCTGCATGCGCATGCGGAGTCGACCATATTCAATCCCTCTGT
>NZ_LCWX01000176.1:5515-9389 GCF_001431305.1 Pseudovibrio sp. POLY-S9 | reverse complement strand
CGCTGGCGAGCGGGAGGCCAAAAACCTGCAAACAGACAGGCGGGTTTATTCCCCTCCGAAGAAGGTATTGTATTCACCGCCCTCCCGCTCATAACGAAGGGTTTGCGCACTTTCGGAAAAAAGGCACAAAAAATCCGCTAGTTAACGGGAGCGGGTACCGCTGTTTGGAGAGGTTTTGGGCCTCACCCAAGAGCATGCAACCAGATGCATGCGGTGTCAATGGCCAAGGTTTGCAAGCGTGCGTTGTGTGGCGAAGGGGAGACGGTTTGGGTGGGAGAGGTGGTCTTATAATGGCTCTGTCTTAACTCCCATGTAAACACAACCTAAACTTCTAACCTGAGATTTTCGTCCGTTATGGGAGATGTGATTGGCATCTTGGTCGTGTTACATTTCATGAGTAACTACGAATATTACTTCATCTTCCTTGTAACAACGCCATAACGCTTGTTCATTGTAGAACGAGTATTGGTGATTTCATCAGCAACGCGACCAGCGCGCTCGACATGCACAGATACATGACCACTCAACTGACTTCCGATCTTGCTCTGAGCTATTCGGCCCGTGCTTCGGCGGATGACTTTTCCATCCCTACCTACAGATAGAATTTTAACGGCCATGGACTTTCTCCAACAAAGCAGGAATTTCTTTAACTTGTAATCTGACCTCAGCTTCTAAAGTCACCAGCAGTTTGTCAAACTGATTTCTTGAGAGCTGGATTTCTTTATTACAGTCTATTGACACTACAAACGAACAATTGTGATCTTTATCTAATATGGGAACGCAAAGGATCCATTGCAATGAAGGTGAAACTTTATTACGAATCCACCGATCTTGAGGTAATTGCAGAGTTTCTTCCCACAAAGACTGGCTCTTTTTTTCGATATAAATTGCCTCTTTATCAATGAAAGCTGATCCTACAAACGATCTGTCAATAGGAAGTATTAGATTTTCATCTGCATCATAATCGAAACCTGCGCAATAATCTAACTTGATAACTTTAGAACTTAAAGAAGGAGGACGACCAATCGAAATTCTGAGCCTCAAGTCCTCTCCAAATGAACAGAAGTTTAAGATTATGTTTTTACACTTACTCCTCAGATCTTCACAAACTGCAGAAATTTCACATGGAAGTTCAATCATGCACTGAACTAGCTCTGCTGTTGCAATCTTTTCTGATTCACTAATAATATCTTTTACTTGATGTTCACCATAATCAAAATCCAGCAGACCTAAAGGCACCTCCAATCGCAAAGGCTCTAAATTATCGACTCCGCGTGTATTCAGTACTTTCGCGCCAAAAAGAATTGTATTGAGAATACGCCGCCAAGATATTTTCTTATTTCTCGAATTTCCGTCTTCGTGTTTTTCTGAAATCTCTATCGCTACGGTTTTAGCAGACTTATCGATCAGCCGCTCGTCATCAAATACCCAAGCAGGAAGATTAGATACGACGCCACCATCTACATACCAACCATCCTCAATCCAGATTGGCTTGAACAAAATTGGTATGCAAATTGAAGCGCAAATGGCTTTTGCGACTCCAACCTCAGGTGTTGTTTCAAACGAAAACACTCTCAACTCAGAGTTACTAATATTGGATGCAATTACCCTTAAGGGTTTATATCCCTTTTCTCTTAAATCTCTAAAAGTGACTTCTTTTCCTGCGCGACATCCATAAACTTTCATCGATAAGAGCTGCTGTAGGCAAGCCTCAACTTTGCTAAGACTTACTAATCCCTTTTTCAATTTCCAAATCAAAAATATAGAAAAAATGAAGAATCCGACAAAAACAAATAACAACCCATAGTAACGCGTTACAAAAGGTATCAACGAAATCAGAAAAATAACAAAATAAAATCCAATATAATTGGGAATATTTCTTAGGAAGTTAATCGCTCCCCAAGCACTACTGCCAAGTACATTGACGGGGGTTGAGGCAGGAGACATATTTTTATCGACATCATTATTTGAGCTGTCGAGATCAATATGGTCGAGAATACTTTTTCCTGTGATGGGATCAAAGAGTTGGTCAGGCTCAAAATCAAGTGCTGCAAATGTTGCCATAACAGCGCCAGCAGATGTTCCTGCAAATCCTACCAGTTCAATGTTGGCTTGGTGCAACGCACGATAGACCCCCACATGAGCAAGACCACGAGCCCCAGCACCTTCAAAAATGCAATAAACGCGCGTATCTACTGAAGTATTATTGCTTACGCTCACTAGCTCACCAACCTAAAATAACAGAATAATTCGTGATATACCACAATGTAGATATTTATCTACATTTACATTTGAATATTTCTTCGCTTACACAAGTAAATCCGTTGGCATCTACACTTTAACAAAAAAGATTAATACATTAATCAGTTGAGGTAGAGTTCTTAAGCTAGGCCTGCATGCAGTAGCAGCTCAATTAGAATTGCTTACAAGTTTCGGCGGGGATAAGTTTGGTTTTGGGCGGCGGGAAAGATTGGCTGCCTAAGGCTTTTTCTCAGAGCACTTATTCCCCTTTTTGCGGGGGACGCGTTGGTTTGGATGGTACCGCTCTACCAATTTCCATAGGAACGCAGAAAAACGCAAAGTTGCGCATAGCAACGCAAAATGATGTTTGCCGGGTTATGCCCGTTGGTGCACGCGGGCGTGTGGTGGTTTCTTCCACATGAAGTGTGCCGGCTTTGGTGTTTGGCGCGCACTAAGGCGCCCTCTAGCGCTTTGATTTAATTTTGTAATTCCCTTTTTCTATTACCCCCTGACAGTTCTTACACGAGTCTTATCTCAGGTTTACAGGGCTGCGCTCTGGCGGCACGCTCAGCTAAGAGAACGAAGTTCTATTCCCAGTTAAGAAGAACTCGCTGTGCGTTGCATTTACGGAGCAACGCAAACCAACGCAAAGGGGCATAGATTTGCGAATTGTGCACGTTATCCTCGCTCTGGGGCTTGGGCTGGTTGTGGCTGGCTGCGCTTCTGTTGGCAATGAGAGCCTTCGGCATTTGACGCGTGAAGGGCTGGAAAGCCAGTTGGAGAACGGCAAGACAACCAAGGAAGATGTGCGCGTTGCGTTGGGTGATCCGAACACCACTGATTTTACCGATAGCGGCAATGAGATTTGGAAATACAGACATGTACGGACGCAGGCGAAGGTTGAGAACTTCATTCCTGTGGTCGATTTGCTTGCCAGCGGGCAGGATGTGACCACCAAGGAAGTGGCCCTGTTTTTTGATCAGGACGGTTTGCTGCGGAACTACTCCATGATTGAGGTGGAGGACGAGGTTCGCACCGGACTTATTACCGCGAACATGTAGCATAGATTTTTAGATGGGTTGGCGCGCTCGGGGTGGAAGCTTCGGGTGGTTTTGCTGCTTATGCCCTTGTATGCTGCTGGTTATGCCCGTTGTGGTGAGGTGACATTATGAGCATATGTTCTTTTCCTAGCTTGTCAGCCCCTGATGAGAGGCGCAGTATAATGAACATATGCTCATTAGAGCTGACCGCGTTCTCTTTTCCTCACGCTCCCTGCTCTAGGTTTATGTTGCTGTGCGTCTCCCCTGCCTAAATCACTGGTGGTTCTTATGGGAGAGGCTGTGAAAGGAGTGTTTGTTATGCCACGTCCAAGAAAACCACGCCGAATTCATGGAACCGCAGGAGTGCGCTTTTTCAAGCCGCAGGGCGTGCCGCTGCGCACGCTTCAGGCCGCGGTTTTATCGCAGGACGGGATGGAGGCGTTGCGTCTGGCCGATGCGGAAGGGCTGGAACATACGGCTGCTGCTGATCTGATGGGGATTTCACGGCCTACGTTCTCCCGCCTTGTCTCCCACGCCCGCACGGTGGTTGCGACGGCGCTGACGGAGGGGTTGGCGCTGAAAATTGAGGGTGG
>NZ_LCWX01000176.1:0-5414 GCF_001431305.1 Pseudovibrio sp. POLY-S9 | reverse complement strand
TGCCGTTGCAGCGGACGACTCCTGCCTGCCCGAAGCGGAGTTGAGCGACGAGGACTGCCAGCGTATGCAGCGGCGCCGGCGGCGCGGGTTCTGCGGGCGGGCGAGCGTGATCTCTGAGCCTGTGCAGCTGGATGAGGCGGACGGGCGCGAGGGGGCGGTTTAGGCCGGCGCTGGGTGGTTTGGGTTTCTGGGTTGGGTTCTGGGGCTGGGCTGTGCTGGACGGGCTGGATATCCCCGTGGGTGGGTGAGGTTATGCCCCTGCTGGCGGGTCGAATTTCGCCGATTTCGCATTAAAAAACGCGGATTCCGAAATTTTCCGGAATCCGCGTTTTTGTGTTTCGTCAGCGCTGTTCAGCGGGAGTTATCCGCGCAGGGTACCGCCGGTAGCCTTTTGAACGGACGCAACAATTTTGTTTGAGACCGCCTCGATATCCTCATCGGTGAGGGTCTTCTTGGTCGGCTGCAGGGTTACATCAATCGCGAGGGAGCGCTGACCTTCCGGCACGCCCTGCCCTTCGTAGATATCGAAGAGATTCACGTTTGTGATCAATGCTTTATCCGCACCTTTGGCGGCCTTCAGGAGCTTCTCAACCGGGATAGAGCTGTCTACCAGGAACGCAAAGTCCCGTTTTACCGGCATAAGATCCGCAGCATTCAACGCACCCTTGGATTTGGTCGCTTTCTTCTTCGGCTGAGGAACAGCGTCGATGAAGACTTCGAACGCCACGAGCGGGCCTTCAATATCTAATGCTTCCAAGGTCTTAGGGTGGATCTCACCGAAGTACGCCAGGGTGTTTTTCGGGCCCATTTTGAGGGCGCCGGAGCGGCCTGGGTGGTAGTAATCCGGAGCGTCGGTGAAGACCATCAGGTTGCCAACTTGCGCACCGATGGACTGCAGGACCGCACCCGCATCGGCCTTCGCGTCGAAAACATCAATGTTTTCAGCGTTTCCGGACCAGTGGCGACCGGAACCGGTTGGTTTGGCGGTACCACGGCGGATGCCGGCGATGACTATCTTCTGCCCTTTTTCGCTATCGTTTTCAAAGACTTGGCCGACTTCGAAGAGAGCGACGTCGGCGTAGCCGCGGTCTGCGTTGCGCTGTGCTGCGGTGAGCAGGCCAGGCAGCAGGGACGGACGCATGTCAGACATGTCTGCGGAGATCGGATTTGCCAATGATAGCAGTGGGTTACCGCCGCCGAAGTGCTCTGCGTGAGCTTTTGGAATGAAGGACCACAGAACAGCCTCGTCCATGCCGCGTGTTGCGAGTGCGCGGCGGGCATTAGAGCGGCGGATTTGGCTAACAGTTAGAACCTTCTGGGAGATTGGCTCCATGCGCGGCAGGGTAGCAGTTGGCACTTTGTCGATGCCGACAATGCGCATAACCTCTTCTACCAAATCAGCTTTCCCAAAGATGTCCGGACGCCAGCTTGGAGGAGAAACCTTGACCACATCGCCGTTGCCAGCGACCCAGAAGCCGAGCAGGGAGAGGATAGCTTTGATCTCACTGTAGGATACTTCCAGACCGGAGAGGCGTTTGACTTCGCTGAGTGGGAAGTCGATGATGCGCTCTTCCTGTGGCACTTCTCCTACAACGTGCGCGTCGGAAGCTTCGCCGCCGCCACATAGGTCCATGACCAATTTCGTAGCAACTTCAAGGCCTTCCACCATGTACGCCGGGTCCACACCGCGCTCGAAGCGGTAGCGGGCGTCGGTAGATACTCCCAGTTTACGACCTGTGCGGGCGATGTTGAGCGGATCCCAGAGAGCGCTTTCGATCACCACGTTACTGGTATTTTCGTCACAACCTGTTGTTTCTCCACCCATAATTCCGCCGAGGGACTCCAGACCGTTGTCGTCGGCAATGACAACGACGTTCTCATCGACGGCATAAGTCTTTCCGTCGAGGCCAACAAGTTCTTCACCTGCTTTGCCGTGACGGACGGTCAGGTCTCCGGAAACCTTATCTGCATCAAAGACATGCAGCGGGCGGCCCTGATCGAAGGTCATGTAGTTGGTGATGTCCACGAGGGCATTAATCGGGCGCAGACCGATAGCAACCAGACGCTTCTGCATCCATTTTGGAGACGGGCCGTTTTTGATGCCACGGACCACACGGTAGCCGAATGCAGGGCAGTGTTCCGGGCTATCCCCTAGATCCAAAAGGATTTTTAGGTCGTTTGCGTTGCTATGTGCGTTGATTTGCGTTTTTTGCGGGGTATTTAGCGTTCCTAAGCCGGAAGCAGCCAAATCACGCGCAATTCCGAACACGCTTGCACAGTCGGAGCGGTTCGGGGTCAGGCCGATTTCGATGACCGGATCGTCCAGACCAGCATATGCAACAAACGGGGTGCCGACTGGAGCGTCTTCTGGCAGGTCGATGACGCCGTCGTGTTCGTCGGATAACTCCAGCTCGCGCTCGGAGGCCATCATACCGTGGCTTTCCACATCGCGGATTTTACCAACGGACAATGTTACATCGAGACCGGGGATGTAATCACCGGGTTTTGCGAAGACGCCAATCAGGCCTTTGCGGGCGTTTGGTGCGCCGCAGACAACCTGCAGCGGCTCACCTTCGCCAGTGTCCACTTTCAGCACGCGCAGGCGGTCCGCATTCGGATGCTGCTCGGCTTCCAGAACGCGGGCAATTTTGAACGTGCCAAGGCGATCAGCTGGATTGGTGATTTCTTCCACTTCCAGCCCGATCAGCGTCAGGCGCTCTACAATTTCATCAAGGCTTGCATCGGTCTCAAGATGGTCCTTGAGCCAGGAAAGGGTGAATTTCATTTTATTAGCTCTTTACGTTTGGACCAAATTACTTGGAAAGACCGGAAACCAGCGCTGGCATATCCAGCGGGCGGAAGCCGTAGTGCTTGAGCCAGCGGACGTCTGCATCAAAGAAGGCGCGCAGATCGTTCATGCCGTATTTCAGCATTGCCAGACGGTCGATGCCGATGCCCCATGCGAAGCCCTGGTACACATCCGGGTCGAGACCACAGTTGCGCAGAACGTTGGAGTGCACCATGCCGCAGCCGAGGATTTCCATCCAGTCGTTGCCGGTACCGATTTTCACTTCAGAGCCGGAGCGGTCGCACTTCACGTCCACTTCCATGGATGGCTCGGTGAATGGGAAGAAGCTTGGGCGGAAGCGCAGCTCTACATCATCCACTTCGAAGAAGGCTTTGAGGAACTCTTCCAATGTGCCCTTCAGGTGGCCGATATGTGTGGTCTTGTCGATCACGAGGCCTTCCAGCTGGTGGAACATTGGTGTGTGAGTCTGGTCGCTGTCACAACGGTATGTGCGGCCCGGCATGATCAGGCGAAGCGGTGGTTCCTGAGATTTCATCGCGCGGATCTGCACTGGTGATGTGTGCGTGCGCAACAACATGCGGTCGCCTTCTTCCTTCTCGTTGAAGAAGAAAGTGTCGTGCATTTCGCGGGCCGGGTGGCCTTCCGGGAAGTTGAGCGCGGTGAAGTTCAGCTCATCGGTCTCGATGTCCGGGCCTTCAGCAACGGAGAAGCCCATGTCAGCGAAGATGGCGATCAGCTCATCAGTAACCTGAGAAATCGGGTGGATGCGGCCTTCTTCTGCCGGTGTGGTGCGCAGTGGCTGGCTCACATCAACGGTTTCAGAGGCGAGGCGCGCGTTGAGAGCTTCCTCTTTCAGCAGCTCTTTGCGGGCGGTGATTGCCTCACCAACGCGGTTTTTAAGGCCGTTGAGTGCAGGACCCATTTCCTTGCGCTCTTCCGGGCTCATTTTGCCAAGCGTTTTCATTTTTTCAGAAACGCTGCCCTTTTTGCCAAGGGCGGCAACGCGCACGTCTTCCAGTGCGGCTTCGGAGTCAGCACCGGCAATCGCGGTGTTAATCTCGGCTTCGAGTGTTTCGAGGTCGGACATAATCCCTCAAGGGTTTGGATGTGCCAGCAGCTGATTGAGACCTGAGTCCCAGCCGGGCAAATAAAATTCGTGGAGGTCTTTTAGCGAATGCTGGCAGCGCAATAAAGGGGCTGATTGAGTTTCAGCCTCTTAGATTTCCTCAATACTCCCGTTTTTCAGCGGAAACTGAGGAATTACGATGAAAACACCCGCTGAGGCTGCTCGTGAAATGGCACGCCCTGCCCCGCTGCCTAAACGCTCTTGCTTGAATGAAGACGCACAAACGGGCGAGCACAATGGCTCTGCGGTGCGGTTCACTCATGCATTGGGAGCTGTTCAAGCCAAGCGCATAAATCGCCCACACGCCGGACCATCATGGACACGGGCGGTGATCTTCTCAGCGATGTGCACGCGCAGCGGCATTGGGAATCCTTTGAGGATTGGTGGTGGTGTGTGGAGGGTAGCGGAAATGGCGGAGGATGGGAAGGTACATTATTGGTGTGCAACTGGCACTGGTGGGGCTTCGTTTGGTGCAATTTCATCAATTAAGATACGACTAATACGCATATTTGCCAGAGCATTTCTGACTGGATTGGGTACTTCAACAACTTCGCTATCCTCCATGCGGCTCCAGTCAAAGAGATCCGTGACATCTACATATGAACGAGCAATGTAATTAATTTCATCAAGGCATGATAGTCCACCAAGTCCCCTACCTGAATGATCTAAGTAATCAATATGCCGAGCATTTATAACTTGAATGTTCTCAAATATCGAAGAAATTTCACTCAGCTTGTTGTTATTTGATGAAAGCGCCTTATGCAGCATTTCGATCTCTCTCATAGGCAGCTCTACTTCAAACTCCAAGTCCCCAATCAGCTGTTGGACAGAAACTGCCGGATCTCGTTCATGGTTACGAATTTCTCGCAGTAATCTTTCATAGGATTGAGCTACCTTGGTTAAGTACCGGCACAAACTAGATAGTGCAAAAGCAAGCAATGCGCGATCCGCCTGCGCGATAGATTGCTGTTTTTGGTGCTGAGTGATTTGTTGACCTTGAGCAATTCTCTCAGCACTCAAACGCTGAGCCTCCATCTCATTTAGAGTTGCAGCACTCAATTTCGCTGTTATATTTGCGGCATATGCTGAGAAAGCAGCGGCAAATGCAGCACCAGCCGTCCCAAAAGCAACTACAAACTCAACCCAAGAGAAGTCTTTGAATGTCGCCTCAAATTGAATGGTATCATTCAGCAAGACGCCATTTAGTTGCAGGAAGCTCACAACAAAGATAAGCGCCAACCCAAAAATGAGCCCAGTGACGACTGTGAGCAAACCCCATGCAATGTATTTCATAGACAAAACCTAGCAGACAAATTCGCAGCATTTTCGGAGAGTTAGTATAACTATTTTGCAACTCATTGACAGGCATTTAGAGACAAGAACTAAAGCGTTTCGATCAAAGTTTGAATCTATGAGATTCCCCAAAACTTCGATTTGTGATTCACTCTGTTCGGGAGGATCACAGCATGCCAGCACCAC
>NZ_LCWX01000175.1:0-217 GCF_001431305.1 Pseudovibrio sp. POLY-S9 | reverse complement strand
AAAATGGATTTAATTGGATTTGGAGAAGAAGCTGGGGTTCGCTGCTTGCATCTCTGCGTACTCTCCCAAGTCGAAGTCGCTCAGCTGCAATGCTTTTACCTCATCATCCGTCAAACCAGCACTGCGTAGCAGCTCTGCAGCCATGGTGGGTTGATTGTGGGTCTGGGCGATTTGAGTGCAGGCGGCGATATAGCCAGCCAGATATGCCTTCTTCTCG
>NZ_LCWX01000174.1:0-3012 GCF_001431305.1 Pseudovibrio sp. POLY-S9 | reverse complement strand
GATTTGGCTCATAAAAACCGCGACATTCCAGTTATTGATAGCTCACTATATCCCTTATGAAACAAGGGTTAAAGACCCTACATAATGGAAGGAGAGCCCTCTTATTGGCAAAAGGCATCAGGTTGCAGGTTCAATGACTTCAAAGATATAGCTATTTTCTGGAAGGAGGCAGAACAACAGGCCCAGTTCAATAGTTCTGCGGCATGGTGGGCGATGATAGCTGCTGCCAACTATGTTTTTGCCTTCAGCAGTCGGACAGCTCTTATGTACTTTTTTTAATCCAGCTAAGGAGATAACGTGGCTACCTGTAACTTGTGCAGCACGATATGTAAGTTGCAACAATCACACGCAATTCCGAACGCATACTTCAAGCCAATGTTTCGCACGAGTTCTGGTCAAGCTTTATCGGTGACCGAAGGGAGTTCTGCACTATTCAATACGCAAAACAGCGGCAAAGAAGAAATGCTTTGTGTAGGATGCGAGGGCTTCTTAAATTCAACCTATGAAACGCCAGCGTTCAATGCTTTTAAAAAATACTGGAAAGCTTATCAGAGTGGAATTAAATGCCCAGCATTGGACATCGATTCCACTGTTCTATTTAATTTTATCCTCTCAGTTATTTGGCGATGCTCCATTTCTAAAAACGATTTTTATTCTAACTTTGATATGCAGCGCGAGAAATTAGAATGGATGAAAGATAGTTTTTATCTGAAGAAATGCCCTTTTGAAAAATTCACCGCAAAAGTTGAACGATTGGAAGATGGACGGGATTCCCGCTCCACGCTTGCATACAGAAAAATGTGTTTAGCCCCAACTTATGAGGCAGTAACAATAGGTAAAAAACGTTACGTTCTTGTATCTCTTCTGTTCAATGGCTTTGTTTTCTCAGTTATTCCGACGCGGTTAAGCACTTCAGCAAGATCAAAATACAACGCACTCCAGAAGGGCAAAAGCAAGTACCTAATGCCATCTCGCGCAGTGCATGAGTTTGAACCTGCAATGAACGCAATAAGAAGCCGTTTTCAATTTGAACTAGAACAGTCCAACTAAGGAGTTTGATCATTGCGAAGTCTTTTTAAACTGTTTGGCGGCTTTTCATTTGTAAAAAGAGTTGCCGATGAGGTTGGAGTGGACAGAAGGGTGTTTGGGACTGCTCTGACCGAAACTGGCTTTAATTACGCAACACTCAGAAACATCAATGAAAGCCTAATTGAGGGCGGATACACAGAACAAGACGCATTGCAGGAATGCGCCCAAATGTGCCTTAAGCCAGCGCTCTCAGGCCTCCTTATTTTGGAAAAGAAGTTTCCTGGACAGCCAGAGATAGAAGAAGCATTTGAGTCCGTTCAGAAGTACGCACAATCGATTGACATCACAGAAGTATCTAATCAGTAATTCTTTTCCGAGAAGTCCAACTAAGGAGCAGTGAGTGCAGAAGGAAAGATGCTAAAACTTATGACAATTGGGCAAAGGCTTGCGGCGGTTCGCAAGTGCCAAAAGAAAACCCAGATAGACTTTTCTCGTGAACTAGGCATCTCTAACACTGCGTATAAGACCTACGAAAAAGGAACTTCTGTTCCGCCTACTGATCTGATCATGAAACTGGCAAGCAATTATTCGATCTCTGCGGATTGGCTACTGTTTGGATATGGTCAGATGAGTGAAAGGACGCCTATCAAGATGATTAAGGCTGCGGTACTAGCTGCGCACTCGTTTGCAGAAGAAAGCAAGCTTGATCTGGATTCAGACCAAATGGCACAGCTTGTTTGCAAGATGTTTGAGCAGATTTACGAACCAGAGAGGAACCACTAGCTTAGCGAGAGTTGCAACAAAGCTGATCGTGTTTGGACTATAAAATAACCTTGCGCATGACGGATACTCAAGCTGATACACCTACCCACCAAGAATGACCAGAGAGACAGTTGAGAAACACTTGGCAGGCCCATTTGGCGGTCGCTTCAAAGCGTTTGGCAGCGGTAGGTTCATCTACATTAGGTACTCCGATTGATCCATATAAGGAGGGAAACAACATTAGTTGAGCTGCATCGAGCGCTTCTCAGCGAGGATGTATCCAAGATTCAATCAGCGAGACATATCTTAACATTTCCATTTTTCGTTGACTAGGGTTTTGTAAGGACAAGGATTTTTCCACCCCGATCCGAAACATCCGACCTTTTTCAACGTGGCGCTCGATGTAAACGAGGCTCGCTGATAATTCTGGTCCTCTTGGATCCTCTTCATCACAATTTTCAGCAGCCAAGCGTAACACGTCAATGACTGCTTGAACTCTGCCTTTGTGCACCAACTCTTCTGACCAACTGCCACCAAATGCGACATTAGCTAATTGTTTTTTGCGATCTGCCATGAGAACATATAAGGAACAAAGCGCATCTAAAATCAATCGGTAAAATCTGTAATGACGATCTTTCGAACCATATATATCGATATGGACGCCTTTTTTTAGAAAGCATCTGTAGAGCAGCAAATGGACCCGGCTTTGCGCGGGAAGCCTGTAGCCATTACGGCAGTAGATGATAAAAGCGGATGTGTGGTAGCGGCCTCATACGAGGCAAAATCTTATTCCGTCAGGACCGGAACCCGTGTTTATGAAGCACGCAGACTGTGTCCTCATCTGCAGTTTCGGCCAAGCCGTCATCCGCTATATGTCAAGGTCAATCAAAAAATAGCGCGTGTCGTCGATAGCATAGCTGAGCTTGAATACGTCAGATCCGTTGACGAGTTTCAGGTTGGCTTAGGCGGTAAAACAGCCTCTCTCGATCAAGCACTTACTCTCGCACGACAGATCAAAAAAGCCATCGCTACGCAGGTTGGTTCACAATTGAGGTGTTCAATTGGCATCGGCCCGAACCAACTTCTAGCAAAGATTGCGGGAAAGCTGGAAAAGCCTGATGGGCTTCAATGGTTGGCCCCTGAAAATATGCCGGATCGTCTGAGCAAGATGAAGCTGGAAGATTTGCCCGGAATCTCTCAAGGCATCAGTAAGCGCCTTTA
>NZ_LCWX01000173.1:28109-29673 GCF_001431305.1 Pseudovibrio sp. POLY-S9 | reverse complement strand
CTCCCATCCTCGCAGCAATATGCTGCGATCTTAACAGGAGCTGACCTCTCGTGAAGGACGAGCCCGATTACGCATGCTTGTGGCCCTCGACGCTAGCCGCCACCTCTCACTGATCAGAGTTTTCTGCGTTGCAGCGAAGGGCAGCAATGTCCGCTAAGCCCTCGTCAGTATGATACTATATTCCTCAGTATGAATCTTTATTACTGAGTATGATACTTTATTACTCTCCTACAGTTATGAGGTGCCAGTCAAGAAGGATGCAAAGCCGTCCATTTTGAACTTCAAGGCGAAGCACTTACAGTCCCCCAGCCGTTACCATTCCGGCGAAATCAACACCTTAGAGCAGATCGAATTGACCAAGGCGGACTACGCAAAGGTTCATGATGAGGAGCGCGGCACCCGCCTTTCTCTTTGTGGCAAATTCCGTTTCAAGGTCTGTCTGGACCCAAACTACAAAGGCCCTCGCTATCAAGCCTCTCGGGTTGCTGTTTTTCTGACAGACAGTAAGGCCCACCCCGTTCCTGAAAGCTTTGTACCGGTCGTGGAAGCTAAGGCAGCATAAGCGCCACTTCCCGCCAGTGATCACAGCTAAAGGGCTGTGATCACGTCCCCAGGCCGAACCAGCACCAAGCAACTCAAGGGCATAGAGAAATGAAAAAATCAGTCTACCGCCGACCAGATAAACCAATGCTGATTGACGTTAAAAGACCGGCAGATATTGAAGTGAAACAGCCTGTTGTGAGCGCTCCTGTCATTGTTGATAGTGCAACGGAGTGCCATGTAACACCGGCTGATGTTGCAGCTCGCATGGTGGAGTATTTAGGGCCAGTTGGAGACTATTTGACCCTGGAGCCGAGCGCAGGAACCGGAGCCCTCATTAAGGCCCTGCTTGCCTCAGGTCATAGCCCATGCGAGCTGGTCGCGATTGAGCGCCATATCAAGCTTGCCGCTTCGCTAAATATTGACGGCGTGAACGTCTCAAACAGATGCTTTTTGGAGTATGCGCAAGAGGCTCAGGGCAGGGCGGAGTTTGCGCGGATCATCATGAACCCGCCATTTTCCAAAGTACGCCAGCACATCAAGGCCGCGCTGGATCTGCTTGGACGGCACGGCCACGAAGAACCGGCAACTCTTGTTGCTCTTGTTCCAATTACTTTCAAGCATGACGAGGCCGAGACAATGGAAACCTTAGGCCCTGATACGTTCAGCGCGGCCAGGGTGAACACCAAAATCATTCGCATAGAACGGTAGATTGATGATGAAACCGATATGGGCAGAGGGTCAGAGAAAACGCCTGCAGCGAGACTGGACAAGGGCTGCAGGGGAATACGTCGAGTTAGAGAAGGTTGAAAGGAAGCTGTTGGGTTACTGCTCACAAACAGGATGCCAGCGCCTTGTGAGCTACTATCACAACAGCCCGTAAGTCAGCATGGTTTATTGTTCGAGGCACCGGAGCTGGTGTGTTACACTTGAGGTCAGTTTCTAAGCCCGCTTTTAGCGGGCTTTTTGCTGCACAAAATCTGATCCTAATGCCTGGTGTTCATGTCTCTTGAAGCGGGGCGAT
>NZ_LCWX01000173.1:25251-27914 GCF_001431305.1 Pseudovibrio sp. POLY-S9 | reverse complement strand
CATGCCAGCTTCCAGCAAGCCGCACTTCTGATCATTCTTTTCTGTCGTTTTGACCTGAGGGCCAGCTGCAAGGGCTTGCGCCCTCACGAAAGCTAGATCGTCGCTCCCCTGACCACAATCTTTCCTCGCCCCCAGGGCTGCGGGAGATCATGGACAGCCTCTCTCCTCACTAGCTCCCGCTCACCCGTTTTATTGGCAAGGAAGATAGAAACGGACCTTATCGATGCGGAGACAACATCATGACCAAGACCACCAACGGCAAACTGCTTTCCAACGTGCCATTTTCCAAACTCACCTTGTCAGCGCTGAACCCTCGCCAGAGCGTTGATCCCAGCGAGATTGAACTGCTGGCCCAGTCCATCAAGGCTTGCGGCCTGATTCAGAACCTTGTGGGCTTTGCTGAAGGGGACAGCATCGGCATTGTTGCAGGCGGTCGCCGCCTTCGTGCGTTGCAAATCCTGCTAGAGAGCAAGGATATCCTGCCAAACTACAGCGTTGCTGTGCGAATGGCGGCGAGCGAGCAGGAGGCGCTTCAATGGGCCAATGCTGAAAATACCGCTCGTAAAGACCTCAATCCGGCGCAAGAGATCAAAGCATACCGCACCATGGCGGAAGCAGGTCACACACCTGATAGTATTGCAATCGCGTTTGCCCAGACCGTGCGCCACGTCAAAGGACGTTTGCGCCTTGCAGGACTGGCACAGTGCATCCTTGATGCGCTGGAAGCTGGAAAGATTACGCTTGATATCGCGGCAGCTTATACGGTTTCCAGTGAGCAGGAAAAGCAAGCAGAGGTCTTTGGCCGCTTGAATGAGCGATGGGGCGGAGATCAGCCGCACACCATCAAGCGCAACCTCATGGAGGAGGTTGGAGAGGGCAACGACCGACGAGCCGTGTTTGTGGGCCGTGAGGCTTATGAAGCTGCAGGGGGAGCGATCCGTGAAGACCTGTTTGGGGAAGAGGTTTATTATCTGGACAGCAACCTTTTAGAACAGCTTGCCACAGATATGCTTGAAGAAGCCCGTCAGAAGCTTCTGGCACAGGGCTGGAAGTGGGCAACGGCCAGTATCGAGCTGCCAGACCATACAGAACTGCGGGGCCTCAAGCGGCTTTATGCTGAAGATGTGCGCTTAAGCGAGGAGCAGGAAGAGCGCAGAGAGGTTTTAATCGATGCTGAGAACGAGGGCAGGGCAACAGCTGAAGAACTTGAGGAACTGAAAGGGTTAAGTGAGCTTCAGTTCCATGCCAATCAAAAGAGCGTTGCAGGGGTCTTTGTTGGCATCGGCTATCATGGGGACTTGAGAGCAGAGAAAGGCTATGTTGCGGCAGAAGATCAGGACGCAGCGATTGCCGCTGGTGTGCTGAAGGGCTCTCAAATCATTACAGGCACGTCTCAGGAGCCAGAAAGCAAAGAGTACTCGCAAGCCTTGATGGATGATTTGAGCGCCATCCGCACAGGTGCCCTGCAGGCCGCTCTTTTGAATGAGGCAGAGCTTGCAAAAGATATCGCGATCTTTTCCATGATCACCAAGAGCTATGAGGGCGACCTGCCTTGTAAAATCCAGTCTGGAACGTGGCGCAATGAGGCTGAAGATCACGGCCAGAACCTGCCTGAAGAACTGACCCTTGCAAATGAGACCTCTCTTTATGGCGAAGATGTTGCAACACAGTTTGCGGCCTTCCGCCTAAAGAGCGAGCAGGAAAAATCAACCCTTCTCACGCAGTCCGTAGCGCGGTCCTTTGCGGCTCGTATCGCCCTTGTCAGCGGACACGTTCCGTTTGTTGAACTGGTCGCTGATAGCGTCAATCTTGATGCCCGCAAGACATGGACGCCGAACAACACATTCTTCAAGCGGCTTAAGTCCGGCCAGTTGGATGAGGTCAAGAGCTACATTGACGGCAAGCCAGTGGGGCCAGAGTTCGCCAATATGAAGAAAGGCGACAAGGTCGCCTGCCTTCATGGGCTGTTTAACAATGAGGCGGACCGCAATGGTCTTTCCAGTGAGGCCAAGGGGCGGATTGCAAACTGGGTTCCTGAATGCCTGAAGACCCAGTATCAGGCACCGGATATCTTGGAGGAAGAAATCCAGAAGCTCGCCGCATAAGGGGCAAGGCCACAGGGAGGGCCAGCAGTAGGGAATGGAAGAGAAGGGGGCGGGTTCCGCGCCCTTCCTCTGTTTGAAAGGTCAGTCCAGCTTGCTTACTCCTCCACGGCCACAAGCGGGGCTGCATCACAGTCTTGCCCGCCGCACAGTAACCGCAGGCTTGGCTTGCCCCATGCTTGAGCTGCACAGGACGGGCAACGGTATTTGATACAATAGCCATATGTCCGCTTTTCGCGCTGCATGGTGATCAGGCAGGGCGGCAGCACATAGGCGAACAGGTCGCGGTTGTAATGATCAAACGCGCCTTGCAGTTCTTCATAGGCTTCTTGTGTTGGGGTGGTCATGCTGCCTCAAATTGGAGTGCGCAATCCAAACTGTTCAACCTGAGAGAGTTCGTCAACAAGGAGAGGGGGCAGGTCAAATATAGTTTGTCTTGATGCGGGGCGATCTGGCTCACAAACGCTCACCGGGCTCTGCCGAGCCCAGATCGCGCTTGCAAACCAGCTCACTCATGTTTGTTGAAGGGCTGGAAGCTGGCAAGCGCCCCGCGCACGGGAC
>NZ_LCWX01000173.1:8040-25157 GCF_001431305.1 Pseudovibrio sp. POLY-S9 | reverse complement strand
CATGCCAGCTTCCAGCAAGCCGCACTTCTCTTCAATCTTTTCTGTCGTCCTCGCCTGATGAGCAGCTGCTAGGGCTTGCGCCCTCACGAAAGCTAGATCGTCACTCCCCTGCCCACAATCTTCCTCGCCTTATGGGCTGCGGGAGAATGTGGACAGCCTCTCTCCTCACTAGCTCCCGCTCACCCGTTTGCTTGGCAAGGAAAATAGAAACGGACCATCCCAAGACGGAGACAAATCATGTTGCATCTTCCTAGCCTGCTGACCCTGAAAGAGTTCCTTTCTGACTTGTTTGTCAGCTCCGCCGATCACCAGCGCGAAGAGCTGGAGTTCAAGAATCGCCAGCATGACCCTGAAGCAGAGTTGTACTTTCAGATGTTGGATGATGAGGCGCTTCAGGAAGATGATTTGGATGATGAGTTCGAGGTGTTCCAACGGCTGGAAGCCGATCTGTCGGAGGGGGAGTTTGCCTGCACGATCAGCGGAACGCATTGTGAGGGCTGGAACGCGGAAGCTGATATTGACTATCAGGAGATCATCGAGGCGGACACCTTTGATGAGGTGATTGCGATCCTGTCAGAGCGTTACCACTGCGATTACTCCTGGTCGGTCAGTGCACGGGACTGGAACGACAACACCTACAAGCTCCGGTGTGAAGCTGAAGGCAACGAGCACGACTATTTCCATGAGTTCGACATTGATCCGGGCATGGGAGAATTTGCCTGCCTCATCAGTCCGGTATGTGAAGAGATTGCCTCAACCGGATACGCTGGCAATCTTGTCTTCATTCAGGCCGAAGAGTTTTCGCAGGTCATAAAGGAATTCTCCACCCGCCTTGCGAAGGAAGGCTCGTGGAGCCTTCAGGCGATGGACTGGATGGGACAGCGGTACAAGTACGAGCACATTGAATGCAAAGACGTTGAATGGGCGGTGTTCTGAAGAAAGACAAAAAGCGCGGGATCACTCAGCCCTTGAGTGATCACCCATAGCAACCAAGGGATGCATCTGCTACAAGCAGTTGAGACTTTTGGGGCAAAAGCAGCGGCGCTGAGCCAACCAGCGCATCGGGAAAGATAGGCTCTCCCGACTGAGGCAACAGCCTTGCCCTAAAACCGGAGGTGAAGAAATGTGGTTTCTACCAATTTCTGTCACGCTTAAATTGAAAAAGACCCGAAGCAGTTGGCTACTGTCCCTTCGGGTCTCTATCAAATAGCTAGTAAACGGCAGGGGGATTTTCTCCCTGCCACTCCGGTATACTACTCCGAAACTCCCTAAAAATCAAATAGCATCGCTGTGCAGAGTGGCTGTGATTTTGGGCTTGCTCCAAACCTTCCAGGCTCCGCGGGATCTACCGATCCCACTCCTCCTTCCAGCTTTGGCGCTGCGCTCATTTATCATGCCAACCGTCTGACAAGGCGAGCACTCGGCATCGGCACCCTTGCAGGGCACACGATGCCTCGCACTCGCCTTGTCAGATCGGGGCGTGCGGCGCTTTGCGATCGCTCGTTGCACTCACAGATCACAAAGCGCCTTGTCGCGCGAAGCACGCGCAAGCTTTGCAAGCTCGCACATGCTCCGCGCTCTGGTGATTGCTGCTGCTGTAACGGATTTTTCGGTTTCTTTTCCATGTCGCCTTGACATGTTTTGGTTCCATGCCGAATTCAAAACAGCAGAATTTCTCATGCTTTAGCGGATCTTGTATAATTATACGTCTCTATACGTTTTATACGAGTATTGGGCTGATTTACTCGTATAATTATACGTTCCTATACGAGCCTATCTATGTTCCAATTGTCATCTCATATAATTATGCGTGTCTATACGTTCCTATATGAGATGACTGAAAATTATACGAGTGAGAGTTGGCAAGATATGCTAACCGGAGCCGGTTAGCGGAAATTCCACGAGTTGCGCCCAACCCGTACAATTGAGCTTATTCGCACTGTCGTGCTCAACGCCTTTTGCTGCGCAAATTTAAAGGAACTTGTGGTTGAGTTTATCTGTGGAAAACACGCTGGGGGAATTCCCTCAACTTTGAGTCAAAACTCTAAGATTTCAGCCGTTTTACGTTATGGGTATAAGTTTAAGTAAAAACAAAGGCTTTACTTTGGGAAATCGTGACCAAAAAAGGACTAGATAAAGTTGTAAGGATGCGTTATGCACGTCACTACTTGCTGCCATAGCAAAATGGCATGCGGCTCTGACGGTTAAGGTTGTGGTAAATTGTAACCGTCAGAGCCTAGCAAGTACCAAACATATCTTGGCACTCGCATAGGGAGAACCCACAACTCATAATTCAGTCGCAGCTCATCTCATGTCCGCTAATGGATGTGAGGCTTAGCGCGTTTCGTCTCGAAATGCGATGGGTAGACCCGCGTCTAATTTCTTTATCCAAACATTAAACATCAGGGATACCCGTTTTACAGGCGGGTAATCAAACAATGGCGCTTCCATGGGGAGATGCCCGAGCTCAATTTCAACTTGTGCGTGCGCATGTCGAGGCTGAGATCGGGAGAGGTGTGTCTAAACGTACGATCTTCGAGGCCCTTTTAAGTGAAGGGAAGATCAGTATGACTTTACCTGCCTTCTATAAATGTGCGGCTAAGGATTTGAACCCTAAGTCTGAATTGGCTCCAGGAAGTGCCATTGTACCCCCACCCAAAACAGGAGGGAGCGGGTCAAATACACCCCAGGATTCGCCCCCTCCATCTCAACCTAGGGGTTCAAACCGGTTCACCATGGCCGATTCCATTAAAGATTACGACTGATAGGTTTAAGCAAATATGAGATACGTAAACTTTGTAATGCAAGGAAAAGGCGGGGCCGGTAAGAGTTTTATTTCTCTTCTGCTTTGTGAGTATTTTCGGCAAGAAGGACGGAACCTTGTTGCCATCGATACCGATCCAGTAAACCCCACTCTTTCATCTTATAAGGCACTCAACTGTAACCTTATAAAGATGATGGATAACGCAGAGATCGATCATCGCAGCTTTGACGCCATTGTTGAGGGCATAATCGAATCAGATGATGAGACACATTTCGTCATTGATACAGGTGCAACCACCTTCTTACCGCTGGTCAAATACCTGGCTGAGAACGATGTGCTGGACCTTTTGCATGATCATGAGTGCGAGATTGCCATCCATTCCGTGGTCAGCGGGGGAGGGGCGATTGATGCCACATTGTCCTGCATTGAGAAACTATTCGAAGTATTTCCAAAGCAAAAGATCGTCCTTTGGAAGAACGAATACTCTGGTCGGGCGGAGAAAAACGGTAAGCCCTTCGAAGAGCTGAAGTTGTTTAAGGAAAATCAGGACCGGATATACGCTGTGCCTACTTTAGCGCAGCGCATCGGTTCTTCCTTCAATCACGACATTCAGGCCATGATTGAGCGCCGAAAGACCTTCTCAGAGGCCATTTTGGACGAAAATTTCGGTCTTATGACCCGTCAAAGGCTCAAAAAGGTCTGGTCTGACGTCTCCACGCAACTCGAAAACATGGCCTTGTAAGCGTGGGTGAGGATGTGATGGCGGCTATGACACCCGATTCGGAGCAAAATCAGGCAAATTTCGACTTTATAGAATCGGAGCTGTCAACCCCTCTGGGCGGCGCTCAGATCTCCTCGCTTGAGGATGTTCGCGCTTTGATCGCCAAAAAACATGGTGGTCAGTCCATGGGATCGGACGATCCGATCTGGATGCTCTACTCGCTGTTTGAGGTCTTTACCTCCGATTTGTCGGTGCTCCTTTCCGAGGTTGAAACCCGACAATCCGGCGAACGAGACAAGCTCAAAGCACTGGTCGGGGAGAGCGCAAAGATCCTTTCTGAGCAGATGCAGGGCGAATTATCGCGTTTGAGCGACACGCTCGGACAAATCCGCCAAAATGTTGAGGCCAGCTCAATTGAAGGTCTTTTGAAGCAGCAGGCTCAATTCTCGAACGAGCTTGGCGATCTCACATCCAAAATCAAACGCTTTTCATCGCCGCTCTATTTTTTCACCGCTCTGAACTGGCTTGCCGTTGGAGCTCTTTATCTGATCATGAAGTAGGTTTGTCATGTACTCATCTAAGAATTCAAAGTCGTTTCTCACCCGTGAGGTCAAACTCTTTGTCCTTGCTGTTCTTCTCCTAAATCCGACCCTCGCCTTTGCCGCTGCGGATTGGGCAGCCCCAGCCGTTAATGTGTTTACAAGCCTGGAAGACGGCATGGTCAAAATCGGGACCGTAGCAGTCGGCATCGGCCTTGTTGGCTACGGCGTTTACTCCGCAGTCTTTGGCGAAATGCGCTGGCAAAAGATGTTCCAGTACATTCTTGGCGCCATTTTGATCGTGGCTGCACCAACGGCCATCCGCACCCTTGTAAGTCTGGGCTAAGGGAGGCGGGCATGCGCGTACAAAACGGCGTTTATCGGCATCTTCAGTCACCCTCTACCATCTTTGGCATGCCGCCCATGTTTGCAGCTCTTGCACTTGGCGGCGTGTTCTTTGTCGGTATTTTGCTGACAACAGTGATTGATGCGCCGCTCGCCATGCTGGCGTGCATCTTTGCCATTTTCCCAGCCCTTGCCTTCACCATCGCCTTGCGCCGCAAGGATGCACATTGTGAGGCAACACTGTTGCTGCCTCACACCTTCTTCAAAGGCAAACAAGCCCGCAGCCTCATCGTCGGCGGGTCTTCTAAGACAACGACAAAGGGCAAGACAAAATGAGCCTCCTTCTTTCAACAGCAGCGACCTTGGGATTTGCAGGCGGCGCGGCCATGCTCGCCAATAAGGTATTGCGTCAGGACGGGCAGGGCAGTTTTGAGCAGGACTGGCTTGCAGATGAGCTGGACTTTGACGTTCTTTTTGAAGACCGCACCACCATTGCCCTTAAAGATGGAACCTTGTTCCGGGTGTTCCGGCTCAAAGGCGTTTCCTACGACACTATGAGTTTTGCGCAGCAGGAAACGCTTGCCCGCCAGCGCAGCAACATCCTGCACCAGCTTGGATCAAGCGGATCAGCGTTTCGCCTGATGGCCGTCAAACGGCTCAAGGACATTTCCTTTGAGGCGGACTGGCCTTCTCCGGCCTTAGCTGAAATCGGCAAAGCAGAGCAGGAGCTTTACAAGCATGCCTACTCCATGAGCTGGTATATCCTGCTGGAAGCAACCACCTTTGAAACTTTGAACAAGCATTGCAAGGCGCTTCTTAACGGGTTTGAGAACTACCAGGTCACGCCGGTTGAGGCGGCAAAGGATCTTGATGAGCCGTGCGAATTAACCGCGTTCCTAACCTATCTGGTGTGCGGACATATGCCGGACAATGCAAAGCGCGTCAGCCGGTCTATTAACGCCAACCTGCCCGCCTGTGATCTGATCATCAACAAAGACGGGACGATCCTCACCCAGACCCCGCTCAAGCACATTCATAAAACCATTGGCGTGAGTGAGTATCCAGATAGTGTATCGGGCCTGATGATCTCCAGGGTGCTGGCCTTGTCTGCAGAGCTGGAAGTGATGCAGGTCTGTGTACCGCTCAGTTCAGAAAAGACCATTTTAGAATACACCCGCAAGAAGGCAGAACAGCTCAACAGCTTCTTAACCTCCGGGGCTATGGTCACAGAGCTTTCTCATGCAACAGAAGCGCTCACCAACAGCACGAACACCATGTTCCAGACCCAGCTTCAGTTCACAGTCAGAGCGCGCACACAAGAAGAGCTGGATGAGGTGCTCGACCAGATCTCGGCGATTTTGAACACGCGCCGCGTCAAACATACGATCGAGACGGCACCAGCTGCCAATTGCTGGTTTAACCGCCTGCCCGGACGAGACAAGCTGGTGCGCAAACTGCGGTTGATGGATTATAACGTGGCCGCGCTCTGGCCGCTGCAATATTCCCCCGAAGGCATGTATTCATCGCCGTTCGGGAACCGTCCTTTGCGTCTGTTCAAGACGCCAACAGGCCAGAACTATTCCTTCCAGTTCCATATTGCAGATAAGCCTCAAGCTGCAGGGCACTACCTGATCTTTGCCCCGACCGGCACGGGTAAATCCACCCTGATCATGCATCTGCTTGGCGGGATCGCCAAGTTTGCAGGCGTGCGCAACTACGTCTTTGACAGTCTGGAGGGCGCGCGGTTCATGAGTGAGGTCATGGGCGGACAGTACCAGTCCTTTGACCAGCTCTCCCTTAACCCACTTGATTGTGATCTTGACAATAAGAGCGCTCGCCAGCGGGCCGCGACCATGATGCGGATCATGCTGGGCGATCAGTATGTGCAGGAGATGGATGACCAGATCAATGACGTGCTCGACTTTGCAAGTGTCATGGATCGGGGGGAGCGCACGTTCGACAGCATTTTCAAAGCCGCTTTTCCCTCAAACTCCGATATCAAGCGCGCTTTCACCAGGTGGGTGAAGGATGAGCGGCTTGGAGAGGGGGCTTATAGCCATATCTTCAACGCCCCCCATGACAGCATCCGCACCTTTTTGGAGCAAAGCCATCTGGTCGGCATTGATATGACCGAGCCGCTTAAAGACCCGCTGCTTGGTCCTGCGCTGGTCACGCATATTGCCAGTGCCATTTATGAAGCGGCCAAGGTCAACCACAAAGGCTTTTCTATCTTTGTCGATGAAGCGGCCAATCTGCTCCGCAATGAAGGCTTCCGTCATCTCGTCGGGCAGATGTTCATGGAATACCGCAAACTAGGCGGTGTTGTCGGGCTGGCCTTCCAGAACCCGGAAGCGCTGGTGGAGTTTGAAGGCTCAGCCAAGATCGTCAACAACGCCCCGAACCTTATGTTCATGGCTGGCTGTGGTGGCAGCGATAAAGCGCTGGAGCCGTTCAATTTGAGTGAAGATCAGATCGCCTTCATTCGCGGTGAGGTGGATCTGGCAGGAGGGCGTCAGGTTCTTCTGGTCAAGCGTGATCTGGCCTCCGGATACAATGAGAGCACCATCATTGATGTGGACCTGTCCGGCCTTGGGGATGCCTTGCGATTTTATCGCTCAGGCACCGGGCCAATGGCAGAACTTCGCAAAATTCAGGACGTGTGGGGCGAGCAATGGCTCGCTCATGTCTAACGGCACATGCAGGACTTAATCATCAAAGCGGCGGGGAGCAAAGTAAAATGAATGCATCTAACGGGACAGGTTCAAAACACTCCTATGACCATAAGACTGACTGGTCGGATGATCACTATTCTTGTGGTGAATATTATGAGGATGAGGACCTTTATGACGACAACGGCTTAGACGAGAAAGGCGTTGAGGAGGAAGGATCTGCTGATGAAGATCTTGTAGACGAAGATCTTCATCAGTACCGGCCTTCGTGGGGTGCTGTCATGGCGGCCTGCCTGACCTGCTTTGCTTTGGGATCATTCCTCTTCAGTGGGGCCGATGAAAGCGACATAGAAAACAGACTGTCCCGGTTGGAGGGAGCTGTTCATCTGGTTGCATCTGTGACGCCTATGCCTTTGTCTGCGACCTCGTTGACTGCGCTGCCTGTCATTATAGACCCTCCTGTCATCATTGAACGAGAGACAAGCCGGTTGGCTGCGCCTGAGATGATCTTCAAAAGGGAGGCGTTGGCCGCTCAGCCTGCCGCTGTGCCGCTAGAACCTGTGATGGAACCACAGCGAGTGGACGCGGGAAGTATCATTAAACTTTCCGAGACTGTTCCAGCAGTTGAGGTGGGGCAATGAGAGCGACACAAAGACTGATCTTTGCCGCGCCTGCCATTGCTCTGTCACTGGCCCTGATGAGCGCTCCAGGTTTTGCGACCCAGCCCGTATTTGACGTGAAGGCTGTGGCAGAAGCCAAGAAGCAGATTGCTCAGATGAAAGAACAGATCAAGACTCTCAAAGAGCAACTTGATGTGGTCAAGGATGTGCGGGCGGGCATTGACGATACGCTTAAAAGCATTGGCGAGGTCTCCAAGATCTCGATCCCCTCTATCAACTTCAGCGACATCACCGGTCAGATCATGTCTGACAATTCCTGCCTGGTTCCCGACTTTGAAAGTCTGATGTCGGATGTGAGCTTTGATGAGATGGATATGGGCTCGCTGTGCTCACGTTCTGATGCCTATCAAAACGGTCTGGTGGCTGATCCCAAAGACATAGAGAGCATGCCATGGTCGGAAAAAGAAAAAGCCCAGAACAGTGTTAAAAAGGCCCGCCTCAGTACGGTGGCCGATGCCTCGTTTAAAGGGCTGGCGCAGGCTGATATGGCGCAGGAAAACGCGGTTAAAACTCTGGGGGCGGCGCAAGAGCTCAAAAGTGAGGGGGCTAAGGCGCAAACGGTCAATGAACGCCTGCAGGTGCTTGTTGAAGTCAATTCTGCCCTGCTGCAAAGCCAATCTCAAACCAATCAGCTGCTAGCACAACTGCTTAAAGTGTCTTCGGCACAGTCGATTATTCAGGGCGTTCCATTGGAGAGCGAGCTGGCAAAGGACGACATGAAGAAAAAGGGAGGCTCCTCATGACCTCCCAGACCTTCACGCTTAGCTCAATTGCTTTGCAGGAATTCAAGCCTGCCTTCGCGTTTCAGTCGCTCATAACCAACCTTTTTCCACGCGCCCGGATCGGGCCTGTGCCAGTTGGGAATGGCGCAGCCGTCCATGACAAAGCCAAGAACGCGGGTGTGCCTGTCGCAGTAAAAGCTCTCAAAGGCTTTCCAGTCCTCTGCATGCCACGGGGCTCTGCGCGAAACATATCCATCCCATGCCATTTCCAGCAAAGTCAGATCACGGTAGCGGGCAATGGCGTCCTGATCCGGACTTTGTTCAAATACCTCCCGGTCCACCTGAGCGCGAAGTTCTCGTCCGGCCTTAGTCCACTGATTGTCTGGAATACTCATGTATTTGACCTTCCAGCGAGGTTTGAACTCGGCCTTCGCCGCTTGTTCAAAGGCTTTGTAGGCAGGTTCATATTTGGCAAGCTCGGCCGCAATCTCTGCGGGGCTCTTCAGGTTGCTCCAGGTCCATTGGGCGTAAGCCAGATCAAGGAAGCGGGTGTCTTTTATCCCATCAAAAATATTGGTGGAGCCCTCACCTTTAAGAATAATGGAGCCCTTCAAATGATCGGTATCGGGCGCTGCCTGAGCAGCACTTATAAATCCGACGAGGGAGAGGGTCATGAATAGCGGTTGTATCAGCTGTCCCTTGATTGAGCAGTATGTCTTAAGCGGCAGTAAGTTTGTCAATAAATACATGGAAGTGGCCTATGAACCGATGCTGGTAATATTTGCCAGCCTAGCATGTTTATGGGCTGTTTGGCAGGGCTTTAAACTTGCCACAGCCACCACGGATTTAACTTGGGTCGCCTCCCAGTTTGTGTTCTTGTTCTTTGGTTTTGGCGTGCTCACGGCCCTCAAATTCGGCCTTGCCGGAATGATCTATGAAGCGACCACGACCTTAATGTTCGGTATCCCAGGTGCGCTCATGGGGGCTGGCAGTGGCGCGGATGCCATCACCGGCCTTGTCACCGAGCTGGAAGCAGCCTTTACCCAGCCCTTTGCAATGGCAAAAACCATGATGAATGGGGCAGGGTGGTTAGAAAAGTTCGGGATCGTGCTGTTTGTCGCCGCGCTGATGCTGCCCTTTATCATCATGATGATTGTGTTCGTGGTCCATGTGGCAATCGGCCTGTTCCGCATCATGATGGTGTGCCTGCTGGCTCCTTATGTGATTTCCATGGCGGCATTTCCCTTTGGCCGCGAGAAAATCGGCTCCGGGGTCTCCACACTGTTAACCTCAATCCTGACGCTTGTAGCGGTCACGCTGGTGTTCAAGCTGATTATTACTGGCATCGGCAATCTAATGCCGGGTGGTGAGCAAATCAGCTCTGACGTTTTAGATGATACCGCCTGGAAGGCTTACATCCTGGTGATCCTGACCGCGTGGTCAGGTGTGGCGCTGGTGCAGGAAGCAACCTCACTGGCCGGCACACTGGCACAAGTGACGCTCAATGCCGCCACTCCGGGCGCGATGATGAGCGGGGCAGCTCAAACAGCCGGGGCTTACGGCAAAGGCATTACTGCTGGAGCCAAAGGCGGCTGGAGCGCCGGTAAGGCAGCGCTTGGCGTGGGCAATGCCGCGCTCAGTGACAAAGCCGCTGACATGAGCCTGCAATCTGGCGGCAATCCCAATTCCAAAGCAACCGATGCCCTGAAATCAGAGAAGTAATTATCATGAGCAAACCGTTCCTCTTCACGCTTTCCCTCGTCTTGTTTCTGGCTGGCTGCGCCTCCAACGCAGAAATGCCCTACTCACCGGTTGATACGGACGAAATGCGACCCTCTCCCTGTGCCTGCGTAGATCTGGACTACCAGCCGCAAAGCTTTGAGTGGGTGGAGGCGGCCCATGTTTAAAAGGAAGCGGCAAGACAAGGGAAAGAGCGAGCCTAAGGGGGCACTGCATCAAGGACTTGCGGTCCCTGTTCAGGACAACGCGCCTGATGTGGGCGTTCCTGATAAAGACCAGGCACAGCGCAAGGCGGTGCTGGATGCAGATCCGTTTGCCTATAAAAGCGCCCATCGGCGCATGGTGACGCTGTTCAGGATCTCAGCCGGTCTCAATGTTGTTTTGGGCGTGTGTCTGGCGTTGGCCTTGCAGGCCATTGCGGTTGCCCTGCCCCTTAAGACCACGGAAATCGCGCTGCTACGTGTCGATCCGGCAGATGAGCGGATTTACCGGGTCGAGCCGATCTCTGTCGAGGTCGATGGCTTTGAGTTGATGTTAGAGAAAATGGCACGGCGCTATGTGGCGCAGATCCTCGCCGTTGATGGCATCTCTCAAGGTTCGCGGTTTCAGGAAGTTGCCACGTATTCCGATCAGGACTTTTACCGTCAGTTCTTGAAAGAAAACGAAGGCCGCATTGATGAAGCGATTGAAGATGGGTTGAACCGCTCAATCACCGTTGAAAGCGCCAACCAGGTCGATGCCTATGGCGGGATCTACCAATACGCCGTTGACTTCATCCAGACAGACAGGATCGGCAGGGCAAAGCCTGAGCAATCCAGACTTCGCGCCTATGTGGAAATGACCACACGCCCGCAAGAAGTCACCAGCGTGGAGCGGTTTGAGAACCCCCTCGGCATTCGCATTTTAAAATTGGCTGTTCAGGAAAGACCGACCACATGAGCCCCCGTATTTCTCTTTTTCTTGTCACATTACTTGTTTCAAACACCGCTCTTGCCCAGACCTCATTGGACCGCGGTCCTCAAACACCAAACCAGCGGGTTGCGCAGGGTCAGCAGGTAGCGTCAAATGTTGCTGCCAGTGTGCCGCAGGATGCGCTCAAACAAGCAGCTGCACAGCGCCGCGGCCAGTTCGGTCCCCTGAACCGCACGACCGTGCCATTGGGCCAGATCCAGAAGGCCTGGGATAAGGCTGGCAAGGATGGCGGCGTTCACACGCAGGTTGAATGCGGAACCTGCGTTTACCGGGTCCGTCTTCGTGAGTTCATGCTCACCGTGATCCAGCTTCCTGAAGACGTTAAGATCAAAAATGCGGATGTGGCAGATGTGAACTTGTTTGACACCAAAGTACGCAATGACACCACGTTGGTCATCAAGCCTTTGGCCGCAGGCGTTGACAGCTCCCTGCAGGTCTATGCTGAAGATGGCAGAGTGTTCAGTTTTTACCTGCGCGCAGAAACCGTCAATTCCAAGCATATTCCGGATCTGCAATTCAAGATCGAAAAACCACGATTGGTGCAATCGGCTTTGATCGAAGTTGCGGCAGGGGGATCGCCAGTGCCCTTGATGAATATGCCTGCTTATACTCCCAAGGGCAGTGAGACGCAGAAGGTGCCAGGCGATTATGTCAAACGCGCCAATATCGACCCGTCCAAACTGCGCGGATGGGGAGAATACAAGCTTTGGGGATCTGACAACTCGTTAAAGCCGGAACTGGTGCTGCGTGATGATCACTTCACCTACATTTTTTACGGCGACAAATGGAATGATCTGGAGTTGCCGACCGCGTATGTGGTGGTCGATGGGATTGATGAACTGGTCAATACCCGCGTGTCCGGCAAGGCATACATCATTGAGAACACCAGCAAACTCATCACCTTAAAATCCGGTCAGTCCTACATGTGTATCCAGTACAAGGGTAACTAACATGAGTGTATGTGAGTTATTCCTTGCGGTTGGATTGAGTTTTGGTGGGGCGTGTGTCCCTGAGCCGGTTCTCTCACGTGGTTTGCCGCCAAATGATGAGGGTGTGTTTGAATATAAGCGGCCACCGGCTCCCAAGCCGGTGATACCGCCAGCACCGCCGCCGCCGCGTATCATCATGGCTCCTCCCATCGTGGTTGAAAAGGAAGTCAGCAAGGACGCACCGCCCAGAACGATCATCCAGAAAGAATACATCACGGTCGAGAAGATCGTTGAGCCTCCAAAACCCATTGAGCCAAGCCCGTTCGAGCTGGAGCTGCAGGCTGCAAGAGCCGCTCGCTTTGGGACACAAGGCTACATCACTTCGCAAGGTGTGCTGGCAAATGGGTTAGAGGGCAATGTTCCAGGTCTTGATGAAGGTCTAACACGCACAGCGGCGCTCAATGTACCTCCTGCAGGTGGACTATCCGGTTCCTTCAGCCCCCCTGAGGGGATCGACCCGCAAAACAGCACTTACAAGGCACCTGGCCGGATCTCCACCAGTGCGGTTGATAACAGCCGGATTGTGACGGCTGATCGCTACATCACCGGCATCATGGAAACCGGCATTAACAGCCAGCTTGCTGATGAGGGCACGGTCGTCATTCAGGTGAGCCGGGATGTCTACGGCTATCACGGGGCTAATCTTCTGGTTCCAAAAGGAAGCCGGATGATCTGCCGCTATGAGAGCGCCAAGAAGGTTGGACAAAGCCGTATCGGGTTCCAATGCGAGCGTGTTCTCATGGCTGAGAGCCGCGCCGAAATCTATCAGCTCAAAGCCAAGGTGGGTGATGCGCAAGGCTATGGCGGCATGTCCGGCCACGTCGATAATCGCTGGTGGGAGAAGTACGGCACCGCTGTGACCACCGTTGCCATTGGCGCGGGCGTTGAATCTGCCGTCACCATGGCCTCTGCCTATGGCTTAGAGGGTTCCGACACGATCGCGTCTGCCCTGACAGGCATTTCGGAGAACGTTGGCGAGTTGTCGGCAAAGTTTATGGAAGACACGGTCAATTTGAGACCGGTCATCCGTATTTCCCAGGGCACCAGAGTTCAGATCAGACCTGAATATGACTGGTACCTGGCTCCACCTACCCAGCAGTAATGTGAGGTTATTTTGATGCGGAATATTTTAAGACTTTCTATTGTGGGGGCCATGTTGCTGACAAGTACAGCAGCCGGGTTCTCCCAAACAGCGGCCCCTCCCACACCCGCCGCTCAGGCGGCCGGGGCAGGCAAGCCAACAACGAGTGCAGCGCAGGCCACCGCTGCCCTTCGTGAAAAGCTGTTTGCTGTTGCTGTGAAGCAGACAACACCGATTTTTGAGGGCAAAGCGGTTGAGCTTGCCTTGCAGATCAAGAAGGCTCCTCAGTTCACCGCTGGGGTCAACAAGGATGAGGTTTCCGTTGCCGGTGTGAGCGCAGAAGGCTTCTCCCAATATGTCATGCATGATGGGAAGAAGATCGGGCAAGCTGTGCTCACACGCCTGACGAAGGGCGAGCGTTTTGTTGAACTCAATGCAGAAAACTTTTCTTCTCAGTTCGACGTTAAAGAGGATGCCATCGATCCGGAAGAAACGCTTGATGTATCGGGCAATGAAGAAGAGCTGATCGCAGCGCTTAAAAAGCTCAATGCGCCCGAAGAGCCTGAGGACGACAAAGACAAGGACGATAAAGAAGACGACGAGAAGTACGAGGATGTTGACCGCGATGAGAATGGCGGGTCCGGTGCTGGGTCAGGCTCATCTGATGGTGGGGAGACGCCAGGACAAAACGGCTATGAGACACCTGATCGTAAAGAGGTGGAAGAAAAAGACGCTCCTGAGGAAGACCTGGAAGAAATCCGTGTGACCTTTGAGGGTTGCTCGCCGGTCATTGACCGCAATCAGGGCCAGGTGCGGGTTCAAAGCAAGACCCAGACGCTCAAAAAAGGCATTGTGGTTGAGGAAAGCGCGTGTTCAGACAGCGGGACCAATTTCACGATCCAGAAGAGCGGGGCAACCTGTGACGATAAGATCGATGTGACTGCCCGGATCGCAAAGCCGCAATATCTGGAATATTACGTCAACAGCCAGCAGGAGCGCATCCAGCTTTCTGATTGTCAGCCTGATCCAGATACAACATTCTCCATTACCGAGGATGACAGCTGCCCGATTGATATCGATCTGCAAAATGGCATGGCCTACATTGAGACCCAAATGGTCTACACCGATGGCAACAACAATCTGCAGACGGTGCGCACTTGTGAGCGCTCCCAATTCTACCAGCCAATCAAGATGGCGCAGGTCACAGACGGCTGTAACATCCGCCATGATTTCGGCAATTCCCTTTCAACTGAAATGGCGATGTGGATCTATCAAAAGGACGAGCAGTTCTTCCAGGCCTCTCCTTGCAGCGTCACAGAAAACACCTATCCGCATGAGAAGGTGTTCAAGAAGAATGGCGTCGATATCTGCCAGACCATGGTGGATTTGAGCGGGCGCAGGGCAATTCCTCAGTACCGCACGCAGATCACAGTGAATGGCGCTGCGCAGTACATTGACCAGTGTACGCCTGATTCAAATGCCTTTGTTGAGATCAAATCCACCACAGAAGGCTGCATCAATCCAGCTGAGTTCAATCACGACATTGCAGCTGGTGTCTCATATGGCCTTGAGCGGCATTATTATGAGAACCCGAACCGGTTTTATGTGAGTTCCTGTCAGCAGGGCGGGACAAGCTATACCCACAATGTGGAGCTGTCCTCGTGGAAGTATGATGACGAGAAGAAGGTTGCTCAGCCGCTTTCTGATGTGTCGATCAGTGTATCGGGTCAGGTCTATCCAATTGCTTCAAACATGTTGCTTCCTGGAGCACCGGAAGTGGCTTACGGAGCGCTTGGGCAAGAAACAGATCAAGTCCCAGGCGGTCGGTATTATGAGGGCTGTTATGCCTTCGTTCCAACAAAGCTGACAGATGTGTTTGAACGACCTGATGGGACACGTCATGAAATCGATATGGGTGCTGGGGCACCTTATGAGGAAGGCTATCAGTGCAAATCGACGACACAAGGCTGCACGAATGCGAACGATTTCATCCATGACTTTGCAGCTGGCTATTCCTTCGGTTTGCAGCGTTTTTACTACAACAATCCAGATCGCAACTATGTTGGATCGTGCAAGAAGGGCGACAAGACATTTGAGCACAATGTGGAGACAGCCAGTTGGGCAAATGATGATGCCAAACTGAAGGCGAAGCCTCGTTCTAACGTTTGGATCAGGGTGGAAGGTGCCAACCACACGATTGCTCAGAACAAGTTGCTGCCTGGAGCTGCTCAGGTTGCGTATTCCAAGACAAAGGAAGAGGAAGTGCCTCGTGCTGGCGATGCAACGTTTGATGGCTGCAACAAAACAGTTCCATCCACGTTAAGGCGTACGTATGAGCGGCCTGATGGCACGAAGTACGTCAAGAATGCGGGTGCCGGATCTGGAGTTGTTACCGATGTTTGTGTGCGTAAGACAGAGACAAATAACGGGCGCAAGTACAAGTCGTACAGTCCAAACCCTGGACGTTGCGAAAAGAAGTTCGCTCAGGAGTTTGATGTTCAGGAATATAAGACCCGCGTAAAGACCACCTATCCAGATGGCAAGGTCGAATACTCAAGCTGGTCTTCTACGAAGACAACTCGGACCAGCAAGGGCTACAAGTGGAAATACGGCAGTCACTACCACAATGATAATCAGTGCTGATACCCACATTCTCTAACTGAATTGGCGGGCAGAGTTCCTGCCTGCCAATTCTCTCCAAAATTAGAATTCATACGCAAAGCCAAGGGCTTGAAAGCAACTCCCGGAGACAGTTCTCAGGGTGAACGGGTAAGTTATGTCTGATCGACTGATAATGAAGCTTATGGAACCTTTATCGCAAATCTACCATGATCCGAACGTGGTAGAGCTGCGTCAGACGCGGCCAGAAACGTTTGTTCTGGAGCATCGCAAAGCTGATCTGCAACAGCTTGATGCCCCAGGTATTGGCTTCACGCAGGTTCGCCGGATCTGTCAGGCGCTTGCCAACTACAACGGCCTGAAGTTTTCTGAAGGTACGCACCCTAAGCTTTCTGTGTCGCTTCCTGAGCGCCATCGTTTTGAATGCCTGATTGGGCCAAGCACGCTCACCGGCCTGTCTATGGCCGTGCGCTGCAAGCATCCCTATGAGATCAAGTTTGAAGACATGGGGCTTCGCCAAAAGATGATCGATTACATCAGTGAAGCCATGCATAAGCGCTGGAACATCGCGATTTCCGGCTCCACCAACACCGGCAAAACCACACTCTTGAACAAGTTGCTGGGCTTGCTGCCCGTTCATGAGCGCGTTGTGTCTTGTGAGGACACACCAGAACTGGAGATTGAGCGCTTCTGGAATGGGTCAGCGCTGTTTGCATCGCGTGAGGCTTCACAAGGAGCTGGTTTGCAAACCTGGCCGCAGTTGTTCGATCACAAAATGCGTATCTCTCCCGACCGCATCATCTTCTCCGAGATCTCCGTTCAAAACGCCTACTCAGCTTTGAATGTTTTGAACACCGGCGCAAAGGGCTGGATGTGCACCATTCACGCCGACCGCGCCGAGATGGTCGTAGATCGATTTCAATCTAATATTGACCTGTCCGGAGGCGTTGCCACGCCCATACGCGGCTACTTCAACTCACTGGTGGATGTGGTCTTCCATATCACTCGTTTTGAGCGCGGTGTGCGCCAGATCACTGACATTTATGAGGTCAAGAACGAGCGCTACATCCTCAAAGACGGGAAACTTCAGTGATGCATATAAAACAAAAGCTTGCAGATAGTTCGCATAGTGAAAACCGGTTTGCCGGGCCAGATGACATAAGGGCGATGGGATATCTGCGGGGCAAAGGTGTCGCGATTGGCGGGTTTGAAACCACGGGCGAAGGCACAACCAGGCTGCACCATGACGGGCCTGAACATGTGCTGGCCATTGCCC
>NZ_LCWX01000173.1:0-7941 GCF_001431305.1 Pseudovibrio sp. POLY-S9 | reverse complement strand
CGGCCAGGTCAGGCAAAAGTACAGGTGTTGTTCTGCCTGCTTTATTGACCTGGACTGAAAGTATGATCCTGCTCGACATTGGTGGTCAGTACCACACGAAGACTTCGGGCTGGCGCGCCTCACAAGGCCAGAACGTGTTTCGGTTTGAACCATCTGCAAGCGAAGGATCTGCCCGGTACAATCCTTTGGCAGAGATCCGAATTGGTACGCCCTATCAAAATAGTGATTGCATAAATGTTGCGACGAGTTTGCAAAGTTTCTGGGAGCCGGAAGCCTTCTTGTGGCTAACTTCTGCGATTTTGCATGTGCTTTACCAGGTGCGCGATGAGGAAGAGCGCACCGCAAATCTGGCCGATGTGCTGCGCTTCCTGTGTAGCGGCGTTGCCAATGGGCATGGCGAGAAAAGAGAAGAAGATCAGTTTATGAAGCTGTTGCTTCATATGGAAAATTATCAGCACGGCAATGAGGATGCAGACAAGGAGGTTCGGCGCGCAGCATCCCGGATACGACTGCATACGGCTGATAAACGCACGGACATTTCTTCAAGAGCTTTAGCCTCACTTGCGATCTTTGCAGATCCGCTCATAGCGCAAAATACGTCCGCCTGTGATTTTAACATCAATGACCTGATGAATGCTGGTCAGCCAACCAATGTCTATCTGGTCCTTCCACCAGCTGAGATTGGCCGCCTGAAAATGCTCATGCGCCTCATCTTGAATCAGGTGCTCACACGTCTGACAACAACCACGTTGCCTTATAAGCATCGTATGCTCTTGATGCTGGATGACTTCTGCCTGCTTGGCAAGCTGAACAATCTTCAGCGATTACTGCCTGTCCTGAAGGAGTATGGCATCAAGGCGTTTCTGGTTACGCCCGATATCAGCCATCTTCACAATGCTTATGGCCCTGACCAGTCCTTCTTATTTCACTGCCATGTGCGCATAGCTTACGCACCTTGCTACCGCGAAACTGCCCAGGTCCTGTCGAAAATGACCGGCACGATAACGTGCGAAAGTGATTTGCAGAGCTCGCAGCCTTTGATGACGCCTGAGGAGTGCATGCTCATACCAGGCCTCCAACATGACGACACCGGCAGTGTGAAGAAGGCCGGTAAGATGCTGATCTTCACCGCTGCTAAACCTACCATCTACACCCGGCAACTTTTATTCTTTGAAGATGAAGAGCTGAGTGCGCGCTCCAGGATGAACCCATCTGGCAACATCATGGACGGGAAACTTCAGTGATGCATATTTTCCCTCGTGTTGTCGCTCTTGTCTCCATCTTTGCCTTTGTCTGCGTCACCCTTGCAGGCTGGTACTACATGCTGGGGTTCGATCCCACCGACCCTGCGTGGTGGAAATGGCTTTATGCCTTTTACATTGAGACCAATGAACTCCCCCATGAGATCCTGATCCCGTTTGGCGGCGGGTTTGTCGCCATGATCATCATCATGATTGCTGGTCGTATCATCATGGAGCAGGCGGGTAACAAGACGGTCTCTGGTGAGCGCGATTCAGGCTCGCTGCATGGCACGGCACGTTTTGCTGAAGATGCTGAGATCAAGGGCATGGGCTACCTGCGCGGCAAAGGCGTTGTGGTTGGTGGTCTTGAAGACAAGTTCAAAAACGCGGCCATGCTGCGCCATGACGGACCTGAGCATGTGCTTGCCTTTGCCCCGACCCGGTCCGGTAAAGGTATCAGCGTGGTCATCCCGACCCTGCTGACCTGGATGGGAAGCACCATCATCCTTGATATCAAGGGTGAGAACTACGCTAAGACTTCGGGTTGGAGAGCGGCGCAAGGCCAGAACGTGTTTTATTTTGAGCCGACCGCAACCGAAGGCTCTGCCCGTTACAACCCCTTAGAAGAGATCCGCATCGACACCGATTTCCAGATTGGTGACTGCATGAACGTTGCCAAGATGATCATCGACACCTCCGGCAAGGGTTTGCAGAACTTTTGGGAACAGGAAGGCTTTTCGTGGCTGTCTACCGCCATTTTGCATGTGCTTTACCGGGTGCGTAATGAGGAAAAGCGCAAGGCAAATCTGGCCGATGTGCTGCACTTCCTGTCCGTTGGCGATGATGAAGCCGGTGATGATGAGCAAAAGCTGGATGCGCTTGTTAAAGCCAAAGCGGAGGGCAAGAAAAAGGATGAGGACGGGTTCGAAAAACTGCTGCTCGATATGGAGGGCTATGAGCATGGCAATGAGGGTGCTGACAAGGAAGTGCGGCGCGGAGCATCACGCATGCGCAAGCGGGCAGCCAATGAACGCTCTGGTGTCTCGTCCACGGCAACTGCACAGCTTGCGATCTTTGCAGACCCGATTATAGCGCGCAACACATCGGCCTGTGATTTTACCATTCATGATTTGATGAACGCGGATCAGCCGACCAATGTCTATCTGGTCCTCTCGCCTGCCGAGATCGGGCGCATGAAGGCGCTTATCCGCATCATCCTCAATCAGATGCTCACGCGCCTGACAGCCAAAATGTCCCATAATGAGGGTGAGACGCTTTACAAGCACCGCATGCTTTTGATGCTGGATGAGTTCCCCCAGCTCGGCAAGCTGGACATTTTTGAAAGCTCGCTTGCCTTCATGGCAGGGTATGGCCTCAAAGCTTTCCTGATCACGCAGGATATCACCCAGCTTCAAAGCGCCTATACCCGTGATGAGAGCATCATCTCCAACTGTCATGTGCGCATTGCCTATGCGCCCAATAAGATCGAGACGGCTCGTGTTCTGTCTGACATGACCGGCAAGACAACGGTGGTGCAGCGCAAACGCTCGGTTTCAAAGAATCTGGAACGGGGCGGAGCCAGTCTTTCGGAAAGTGTTTCTGAGACCTCACGGCCTTTGATGACACCCGATGAATGCATGCTGCTCCCCGGTCTCAAATACGATGAAGACGGCAGGGTTACTGCCCCAGGCGAGGTGCTGGTGTTCACAGCCGGTAAACCCACCATCAAGGGCCAGCAATACCTTTATTTCTTTGATGAGGTGATGAATGCCCGCTCCAAACTGAAACCTTCTGGCAACGTCAAAGCAGGGGTTCAGATTGAGAGCGGCAACAGTGCTCACCCTGCTGAAGATGGACCGACTTCGCCTGCGCAAGTTGGAACGCCAGAGCCCTCACCCAAGCCAGATATGGATAAACAGGTCGCGCCAGAGGTGATCCAGGAAGCTTTTGAGGCTGAGACTTGCAAATCCGGGACTGCAACTCAGAGCAATCCATTTCTTGGCCCCCTCAGCCGAGTTGCTGAAGGCCCGGCCACTGATAGCAAGGCTGGCGGCTCATGAGCTCAAAAGTTCTCATTCTTTCTGTCGTTTTAAACCCTGAGGAGATCCATCATGGCACAACGTGAGACCAAAGCCCCTGCCCGATCTAAGACACCCGTGCTTAAGCAAGGAAATGTGAGTGAGCCTGCAAACCGGGACAAGTCGGAGCGGACTTATCTGGCCGTTCCTTATGACGAGCGCGAGGAGGCTAAGAAACTTGGTGCCAGGTTTGACCGCAAAGCCAGGAGCTGGTTTGCGCCGACCGCAAAAGCCGTAAAAGCCACTTTAAAATGGTCCGTAAAAGGCAAGGCGCCTGCAGCTGAGCAAAAGCGCGATCCGCAAGGGGAGTTCAGTGATTGGATCCGGGCACAAGGCATGGATCTGCAGGGCTTGGCGCAGATGGATGGCAAATGGCACCGCATTGCCATTGCTGGCGAGAAGAAGGTCAAAAACGCCTCTTATCGTGGCTTCCTCGATGGCGGTGTTCCAAATGGCATGCTGCATAATTTTAAAGGAAGTCAGGAGAGCTGGACCTTTGATGGTCAGCAGCTTTCAAAGGATGAAGTTGGGCGGGCCATTGAAGCGGGGAAAAAGGCGTCTAAAGTCCGAGATAATGAGCGGAAACTGGATCAGGAGAAAGCTGCGAAAACAGCCTATGGGATCTGGGCCAACCTTACCGACTGGGCCAAGCCATCGAATTGCGAGTACTTGAAACGAAAAAACGTCCTCGGGTTTGGCGTGAAGCTGGATAAAGACGCGCGCATGGTCGTGCCGCTGCGCGATACAGATCTTAAAATCCACTCCCTGCAGTTCGTTGGCGAAGACAAACACTATCTCAAGCACGGCCGCAAAGAAGGCTTGTTCCATGCCATTGATCCAAAGCGCTACTTAAACGATGCGGACAAGCCTGGACAGGGAGATACGCTCGTCTTTGCAGAAGGCTATGCGACCGGTGCCTCCGTTCACAAACTCACAAACAAACCAGTCATCGTGACGTTTGATGGTGACAATCTGGTCAAGGTTGCCACAGCGCTGCGTGACAAATTCCCGGACGTGACCATGCTGTTTGCAGCTGATGATGACCATCATTTACCCCTTCGCGAAAATCCATTGCCCAACAAGGGGCTGGAAAAAGCCAATGAGGCGGCAACGGCCGTTGGCGGATATGTGGTGGCCCCTCCCCTTACCAGCTCTGAAAAAGAAAAAGGTCTGACGGATTGGAATGATCTGTGTGTGGAGCGCGGACACGACAAAGCAGTCTTCCAATTCCTCACACGCGCTCGGGCAGCGTTAAACCTGGGAAACGCGCAGGACCTTCAGATCGATACCACAAAATCTAAACAGCAAAGCTTTGAGCAGGAGATGAGCTTATGAAAATCGACAAGACAGGTTTTAAGTTCGGAAGAGGAAAGAATGAGAAAACGGCAGCGTTCAACCTGTACATGCCGCTCAGCGTGATTGCTGATATCAAAAAGCGGGCCAAAAAGCTGAACTGGAAATACGGTCATTACGTTGCCTACGTTTATGAAAACGTTGCCCATCCGGACCCGGCAAAACTAACCGCCATTGATGAGCTGAAAAAGGTCAATCACGACCAGGCGCGGTTGGGTAACCTTTTGAACGCTGGACTGGCCGATATGGCGTTCAGGGCCAATCACGGCGAGATGGAAAAGCTCTTGCACGATATTCGCGACACGCAAACACAGATCAAAGCAAAAGTAATGGCGCTCTGAACCATGATTGCACACAAGATAGACCGCAAATCCGGACAAAACTCTTTTAAGGCGCTGGCGCGTTATGTGGCCGCCGCCAGGGAAGACAATGAGAAGCTGGGCGATCTTTGGATTGAGAATTGTGAGCTGGCAAGCACCAAAGACGAACTGGAGCTTGCCATTGTCGAGATTGAAAACACGCAAAAGCACAACACCCGTGTGAAGGGCGACCGCTCCTATCACCTGGTGATCTCATTTGCGGAAGGGGAAGTGCCCGAGCTGGCGGCCATGAGGGGCATTGAAAAGTCTTTCGCCAAGGCGCTTGGCTTTGAAGAGCATGAGCGCATCATCGGCACGCACACCAACACAGACAACTACCACATGCACGTGGCGATCAATCGGATTCACCCCAAAACCTACAAGGTCCATACGCCCTATATGGATTTTGAGGCTCTGGAGCGCACCCGTCTTGAGATGGAAGTGAAATACGGCCTGACCCGGACCAACGCCAGGGGCGAAGTGCTGGAGAAGACCAATCCAAAGGCAAGGGACTATGAGGCCAACACCTATGAGGTCTCCTTTTCCACTTATGTGAAGGATTACAAGCCTGAACTCTTGAAGATCCGGGAGAGTGCCAAAACATGGCCCGAACTTCACGAGGGCCTTGCGGCGTATTCGCTGGAGCTGAAGCAGCGCGGCAATGGGCTGGTGTTCAAGGAGCTGGACGGCCCGCGTTTGGAAAAGGCCAGCACGGTTCACCGTGACTTTTCTAAAAAATCTCTGGAAGACAAATTCGGCCCCTATCAGGCACCGGAGAAAGATCTCTCTCAGGCTAAGCGCAAGGATCGCTATGAGCGCAGGCCGCTATATGACCGGCACCGGGAGAGTGATTTGTGGGAGAAGTTCACCGATCAGCTCAGTAAACCCAAGCGCAAACGCAAACACAGCTGGAAGTCGTTTCTAACGGATTACGCTCAGCTCAATCATGCGGCCATCGAGATGCTCAAGGGTGAGGAAGCCATGTTGTCCCTGATGGGACTTGGGTCAAGACGACAACCAGGACTGCTGGAGAAGCATTTTGGAGTGAAACTGCAGAAACAAAAGCAGAAGAAGCAAAAGAAACAGAACGCAGAACTGGAGCGTTAATGCATGGGGACCGCCCTGCCCCTACCTCTGGCGCTGTGTGGTGCTCACAGCATTAAAGGCAAGGAGCTGGTCTAGTGCTTTTGAAACCGGTCAATGAGATCTGATGCAGGAGGTGCATTGAATTGAGGACGATAATCAGATCGCTGCAGCAGGTTGTTACGACGCAATTCTGTTGGCGGATGCGAGTTCAGATAGTGAGCAAGAATGTTGGTTCCACTGCGCTCTTCACAAAGGCTACTGAAGACCTCGCACATACGCTCTTTGCCGAGCAGCTTTTGCGAGAACTCGTCCGCACGATACTCAGCCATGCGCGAGGTCAGATTGGTCACCTTGGAGCCAATCTTGATGAGCAGGTTGCATGGCAAAACAATGAGAGAGAAAAACAGGCCGACGAATGGGATCTTGCACAGCAAGTTGTTAAGGCTGAGCGGGATCAGGAACGGCCAGAAAAGAGCTGTGGTGATGGAGGTGTGAACCGTATCCCAATGGCGCAAGTGACCGACTTCATGGGCGATCATCGCGGCCAGTTCTTCAAGTCCACGCTCGCGAAACTTGGTATCAAAAAGAGTTCCTTGAAACAGGGCAATCCGGTTGCGGCCAAACGCGCAGGCATTGTAATTGCGCCTGTCAATCACGCGCCAGACAATGTGGGGCAGTTTGATGCCTTTGGCGTCAGCGATGGTCTGCAGGTACTCAAAGGCGGCTTCAATCTGCAAAAGCTCCCGCTCAGAGGGCCTACGAGCCCCAAGTTCGATATCATTGAAGAACTCGATCAGACCTGGCACGCGCAGGATAAGCCAGAACAAGACGATCTGAATGCATGCAATCAGAAGGGAAGATTCTTCCGGGATCTGGAACGGGAGCCCAGCAAATGTGTTGATTGCCCAAGTAATCGGCATAGCAACCCAAAACAAAGCGATGTGAGCTGCAAAAGCAATGATGGACCAGGAAATAAACCAACTCAAATCAATAGCTATGTGTCTGAATACTCTGCGCATTTGAATGTCCCTCCATTGGTTTTATTTTACAAAACTCTAAAGACATTCTCAATGAAACCTGGGTGCGTTCTTCTTTTGTTCACAATTAATTCAAGTATAATTAACATGTCAAAGTAACAGTGCTCATTATCTATAATGTAGATGGGATCAAATGATAAGTAAGGCTGAAGTCAATTCACTTGGGGACTTAGGTGAATCCATAGTTATATTCGAAGAATCTATGAATGATTGATCGGAAGTCAGTCTTTATACGTGAGTTGCACGTAAAGTGACTAAACTTGTACTTTTTAAAAGAAAAGGGATTTGAAACAATTGCATGAAATTTAGCGAAAATCTCAAGGACAAAAGCAATCAGGGCACTGCCCTATAAAAAAGTAAACCCTGGAAGCCAGAGGCCGCCAGGGAAAACAACATAGAATTCAAGATTAGCACCTGAATTTCTATGTTGTCCTCCCACAAATTGCAAGAGTGAAGAACGCAATAATTTTTGCGAACAGGAAAACTCACTCTGAATTTGGCTCAAAGCTTCCAGTGAAGACGGAATATTTGGAATGTTTATTGATGCCTATATGCCAGATGAGGCAGCGGCAGTGTTTGGAATCGGCAACACATCGCGCCAGCAAAATGAGAAAGCAGAAGTCGCGGCCAGAGGTTTTACTGGTCTGCCGGTCGGTGTGAGCCGGTGGGATGTGCTCTCGCTGGTGAAGAAGCTGCAACGCGAGCTTGGCTTGACCGCAACACAAGTTGCGCATCTGGAATTTCTGGTGGGTTATACCCGCGATCAGGATTGGCAGAGCGGCAGCAA
>NZ_LCWX01000172.1:0-1386 GCF_001431305.1 Pseudovibrio sp. POLY-S9 | reverse complement strand
CCGACCTTGCTGGAAGCGGCTGATTTACCGCGGTTGCCCGCGGTTGCGTTGCCGGTGGCCGAGAGTGCTCTCCCAGTTGCAAGCCTACATGATGGGCTGGCGCGATATGCGGTTGAGACGCCAGAGGCAGTGGCTATCTGGCAGGCGGATGCAAAGGGTGGCTGCGCATTTGAGGTCAGTTATGATCAGTTGCATCGGGCGGCGAACAAGGTGGCCACGGTTTTGCGTGCAGGTGGTCTTGCGCGGGAAGAGTTTGTAGCCATCATCATGGACAAAGGGTGGGAGCAGAGTGCTGCAGCACATGGCATTTTGCGCGCTGGCGGAGCCTATCTTCCCATCGATCCTGAGGTGCCACCGCAGCGTCGTGCTGAGTTGCTCGCAGCGGCTGGTGTGCGCCAGATTCTCACACAGCCCTGGCATCTGGGTTCTCTGCAACGCGACTTGGCAAACCGACCAGGGGTGGTGGAGACGCCAGTATTACAGGCGCTCGACATAAGTTGGCAATGCCATGATGCTCCCTTCGCAGAGGTGGTGGCCACGCCTGATCAGACAGCTTATGTGATCTTCACCTCCGGTTCGACAGGCTCGCCCAAAGGTGTCGTGATCGCACACCAGGCTGTCATGAACACCATTGAAGATATTTGCGTGCGACGCTGCCTGACGGCAAATGATGGTGTGTTCGGCCTGTCATCACTCAGCTTCGATCTCTCCGTGTTCGATCTGTTCGGCACGAGCGCGCGGGGTGCACGCCTTGTGCTGCCGCATCCCGATGGTTTGAAGGATCCACGCCACTGGGGTCGTGTTCTGCGTGCTGCGGGTGTGACAGTCTGGAACTCGGTTCCGGCTTTGTTGCGCATGCTGGTTGCACACGAGCAAGACAGTGAAGCGGCTTTCCCAGAGCTGCGCGTTGCGATGCTGAGCGGCGATTGGATTCCGCTCTCACTGCCCGAGCAAGCTTGGCAGAGCCTTAATTCTGATCTGCAAATTATCTCGCTGGGTGGGGCGACAGAAGCCTCGATTTGGTCGATTGAATATCTGATTGAGACAGTGGATCCAACCTGGCAGAGCATTCCTTACGGGACTGGGCTGACCAACCAGCCAATGCGTGTTGTTGGTCACCGGCTGGACGAGTGCCCAACCGGTGTGATTGGTGAAATCGTGATCGCAGGTGTTGGACTAGCCAAGGGGTATCTCGGGCGTCCGGATTTGACCGAGCAGAGCTTTGTCACTCACGCTGATACTGGTGAGCGGCTCTACAAAACCGGTGATCTTGGCCGCTATACAGAAACGGGTCTTATCGAGTTCCTTGGCCGCAAAGATACCCAGGTCAAAGTCAACGGATACAGAATTGAACTGGGGGAAATCGAAACAATCCTCGAAAGGCAT
>NZ_LCWX01000171.1:0-371 GCF_001431305.1 Pseudovibrio sp. POLY-S9 | reverse complement strand
ATCATTCCTCGTGATATCCAGTCCGGCCAGCCAGCTGGTCAGCGCGTGCACACTCCGTTCAAGTTCACCTGCTCCATGAACAAGTCCATCCCGCTGCTTTACAATGCGCTGGTTTCCGGTGAGATGCTGCCGAAATGTGAAGTCAAATGGTACCGCACCAATTCTTCCGGCAAGCAGGAGCATTTCTTCACCACCTCCTTTGAAGATGCTCTGATCACCAATATCGAGTGCGGCCTGCCGCATTGTCAGGATCCGAAAAATGCTGACTTCACGCAGCTGATCACCATTGAACTGTCTTACCGCAAGATCATGTGGGAACACACAGTCTCCGGCACGTCTGGTGCTGATGACTGGCGCGCGCCTGCTGCTTA
>NZ_LCWX01000170.1:51765-53308 GCF_001431305.1 Pseudovibrio sp. POLY-S9 | reverse complement strand
TCTGCAGGCAATGGCTCCCCGGTGGGCGGCTTTGTGGCTGCGAGTATACCGTTAAAAACCCGCGCCGGATGGATCGGCGGGCTGGTTCCTTCAAGATCAACATTGCTTCAGGCCTGTGGTGTGATTTTGCGACGAGTGACGGTGGGCGAGATTTTATCAGCCTTGGAGCCTATCTGTTTTCGCTCTCGCAAAAGCAAGCTGCATGCAATCTGGCGGACATGGTTGGAGTGGATGCTTATGAGTGATCCGTTTGCTCCAATTAAATCAATCCAAACATCAAAGCCGAAGCGGGAGCAACCTCAAAAGGTGATTGTGATGCCGGTGCCAGATGGGGCACCGGAGCCGCCTAGCTTTCATGGAAAGCTTGGGGTTCCTTCGCAGTGCTGGACATATCGCGATGCAGCGGGTGAAGTGCTTGGGTATGTGTACCGGTTTGATGAGGCCGGGGCGGGGAAGAGCTATCGGCCTTTGTGTTTGTTCCAAGTCGCAGGGCAAATGAAATGGCGGTGAGAGACGTGGCCGCTGCCAAGGCCTTTGTATGGCTTAGAGCTTCTTGCCAAAACTTCGGATATGCCTGTTGTCATTGTTGAGGGAGAGAAGGCTGCAGATGCTGCCAAGCAATTGTTATTGAGACATGTTTGTATCAGCTCACCTGGTGGCTCCAATGCAGCTAAGAAAGCGGATTGGTCTGTGCTTCAAGGGCGAGAGATCGTCATCTGGCCTGATGCGGATGAGGCTGGGCTAAAATTTTGCTGATGATGTTGCGGGTTGCCTTGAGAAGGTTGGGGCTGCAACTGTGAGGTTTCTTGATCCGCCGGATGATGTTTCCAATGGCTGGGATGCTGCTGATGCCTTGGCGGATGGATGGACATCAGAACAGGCTGAAGCCTTCATCTTGTCTTCTCAGACAGAGGGCGCACAGGAGCCCGAAGTTAAGCCAAGTGCGCGTGGTGTGAGTTTGTTATCAGTCGCGCAGGATCTGGAGCTTTGGCATTCTCCGCAAAAGGATGCCTTTGCCACTGTGCTGGTGAATGGCCATTATGAGCATTGGCAGGTTGAGAGCCAAAGTTTCAAGCGCTGGCTGGTGGGGCGGTATTATGAGAAGACCGGGCTTGCACCTTCAACGCAGAACTTAAGCGATGCCTTGCGGGTGTTTGAGGTGCGGGCATTGGAGCAAGGGGCTTGCCATGAACCGTATATGCGCACTGGCTGGCAGGATGGGGAAAGCTGGCTCGATCTGGCAGATGAGAACTGGCGAGCTGTCCGTATCACCCGTAATGGATGGGTGGTGATCAACAATCCTCCCGTCAAGTTCATCCGCAAGCAAACTATGTCTCCGTTGCCCATACCTGAAAAAGGGCATCGCATTGAGGAGATGCGGCACCTCATTAATGCGGAGGAAGAAGACTGCAAGCTTATTCTTGGTTGGATGGTGGCATCCTTGTGGGGGCGTAGTCGGAGCTATCCGGTTTTAGCGCTTGGAGGTGAACAAGACAGTGGCAAGAGCACTATGGCGCGGCTGTTGCGGTCGATTACAGATCCT
>NZ_LCWX01000170.1:32932-51666 GCF_001431305.1 Pseudovibrio sp. POLY-S9 | reverse complement strand
TGTGCTGTTTCTGCGTCCTCTCTTCCCAAAGATGAGCGTGATCTTATGGTGATGGCGCAAAACGGGCATGTGCTCAACTTTGATAATGTTTCGAAGATGGAAGGCTGGCTCTCTGATGCGATCTGCCGGATGGCGACGGGAAGTGGGTTTATCTCTCGCAAGCTGCACACAGATGGTGATGCCTATTGGTTTCAAGGGGCGCGGCCTGTGCTGCTTAATGGCATTCCTGCGCTGACTGAACGGGCTGATCTGGCAGAACGGGCGCTTTCTGTTCGTCTCAAGCGCATTGATGAGGTGGGCCGTCAACCGGAAGAGCTGTTCTGGCAAGAATGGGAGCTGCTCAAACCGCGTATGCTTGGCGCATTGCTGGATGCGTTGAGCGCAGCTATTCGCAACATTGAGAGTGTACATCTGGATCGCCATCCACGCATGGCGGACTTTGCGCGGTTAATGGTGGCTGCGTCTTCTGGCCTTGGTTGGGAAGAGGGTGAGTTTCTGGAGGCTTATGAGAGCAACCGGCGTGGTACAGCAGAGGCCGTCTTTGAAGGTGATCCGGTTGCTGTGGCGCTTCATGAGTTTCTCATGGTTCGGCAAGGTGGTGAGAGTTGGGTGGGCACGGCAACTGAGCTGCTGGCTGAACTCAATATGATTGTGTGTGACCAGATCAGATCCTCACGTTTCTGGCCGACAAAGGTGAATGCGTTTGGCAGTGCGGTGGATCGGGCAGCGCCACTGCTGAGGCAGAAGCGTATTCAGGTTCTGAAGAAGGCGACGGGTTCAAAGCGGCTGATCTATCTGGATGTGATTTAGCCGTTTTCCCTTCAAGACATCATGGGTCCTTCCTGGGCTTTCCCTTGACTGCGGGTAGTTCGAGACCACGGCGCAAGCGGCTATGTGGTTTTCGCGAGGGCTTGATGTTTATGTTCATGTTGTTGTTCTCAGTTTTTAGCCCCGCTAATCCTATGGGTTTGTGGAGGAATTCAGTTTCCTTGCATTGACACCTTGCTTCAATCATCGCATGGTCAGCTTGAGGCGTCAGAACCTCGGTAACACGGCACCGCGGCCGTTTTCTGCGGTCTTTTTGTGTCTGGAGTTAGCGCTCCAAACGCAACTCTCGCTTATGGGCGGGAGGGCGGTGAATATAATACCCTTCACGGGGGAATAAACCCGCCTGCGTTACCAGGTTCTGAGCCTCCCGCTCACCAGTGGGCCATCAGAAGCCTTCTGTTGAGTGGTTTGTTCAACAAACCCGTAACGGAGGTTTATGATGACTGATACTGGTAAAGAGAAATGTGCCCATACGTCCCTTCGCAATGAAGTGGATCAGCTTAGCCTAGCAACCAACCACCTCAAAAATCTGGTTTATTCTATGAGTGTGGTTCTAAGTGAGCGCATGGAGCACACACACAGATATGAAGCGTTGCTGACGCTGTTTGATACTGTGCGCAATCACATTGAAGATGTGCAGGGAAGTAGCGAGAAGATTTCCGAGCTGCTTGAACCTTGTGCGCTGGAAGTCTCCAAAGACTAAAAACACGGAATGAAGAGGGGTTTTGCCTCTCACGCCTTTTCTTTGAGTGGTAGACAAGCGAGACAAAGCTACCGTTGACTGTTGGTGTAGTAATTTTGGTGCGGTAGGCAGCTGACTTTATCATCAACGCTTGAGCTCACTCTGGACCATCGTCCCGCTAGCCTCAGAGTTGAGCACTTATGTCCCTGATTTCACAATACTCTCGATCAAACTTGCAAAAATTGGCTACTATCTGCTCTAGAAGTTGTTTTAATGAGGGAGGTAAATCTTGCTTGATCAGCTCAGTACTTGATCCCTGAAGTCTCTCATAAGGATAGTAGTTTTCCGCATCATATCCGAGTTCATTGCTCATTTCTTGATAGACGACCTTCATTGCGGCTTCATTTGAAGGGCGCTTTGATATCTCCCCAAGAGCTTCATCATATGTAATCCATTTGTGCTTAAAGAACGCCTGATTGTACTCAAAAATTTCGGGTGTGATAACTTCATTGCCGCCACCGATGAGGTAGAAGCCGTCCTTGTCTACGAAGCCATCATTCTGAAGGTTACTTAAACGGCGATCATAATAGATAGCCAATCCACCACCAGCTCCTGCCATCTTTTAGTCAAGTGGTCCTGGGTAGTCGATTCCTGCCATTCTAATGTTCACGGTTACGGTGAGTAGCTTAAGCCTCTCAGCAACAGCTAGAGCGATGTTGGCAGCTGTTTGAGCCCGCTGCTCTGCAGTCCAACTTTTGATAGCAACTTCCTTCAGCAGGAGAGAGATGCTACTCGAAAGTGTGTCAAATCCTCCAATGTCGAGTACTTCAACCGGCACGAGACCCGCTTTTTCTACGTCGGCATACTTGCCACTTAAAGCGTACTCCTCGTATCTCATTGGAGGGCATTTCTCTTGAAGGAACTTTGAAGCACCTTGCAAGCTAGCAGCAGTGAACACGATAGGAGCTTCAGGATTTTTTGTGATGGTTATATTACTTTTGACATTTTCAAGATCTCGCATGATGAGATTTATGGCAGGTTCTCAACCTTTTGCGAGTAAAGCAAACTTACCATCGTAGTTGAAGGCGGAAGTGTATAACAGACGAACAGGGCGATCATCTGTTTTCACTTCTAGATCTGGCCTTGCGTGCCGATCCTTATCTGCAAAACCGGCCTTGTATAGAAGTCCTATTCGAAACTCAGGATAAATGGCGCGACGACAACTTATATGTAGAAATGGAGCATTTGGTGGATCAGTTGGCTTTACTAAAATAGCTGCAACCATCTGCTCAGATGGTTGCAGCACCTCGAAGGCAAGGACGGTGTTCAGTGCGCTAATCCATAAACTAGCTGCCACAACAAATAAGCGCATAAATAAATCCATGTATCAAAACGTGTACATCATGCATAATTCTAAAGGATCGTTAATCTGAAGTTAGCAGGCGCTGAGAGTAGGCTGGTTTTGATGCGATACTTAGCAAGTCACGGTGTTCGCTGATACGTAGGAGTGAGTAATGTCTGAATGGCAGTTCAGTATGCCACATAGACATACATTGATGTGCGAAAGAGGAGAGCAAACTCTGCGCTTTGAAGTAGAACTGGCTCAATCTGGTGCAATTTTCTATCTACCAAAACATCAAGCTGATGATGAGATTGCTCAGGCGGTCAAGAAAGCCGAGGAATGGCTTTTCGCACGGTTCGAAAATGTCGAAGTTGTGCCGGACGAATCTTAATTACGTACCTCAGAAAAAATAAGATGTGTGTTGATTAAATAGGGGATGATGCTGATTTTGACAGCCTATGACAACTGACTGTCAGGTCTTGCTTTATCAAGCCTCTCAGAATGCCTTATCTCTGACGGCAAGTGACGGCATTCACAGCTTTTCCAGTATTAAGTTGAAAGGGTATTTGGAGGAGGTATGAGGGGTGAAATCCTGCTTACAAAAACACCCATTTGCTTACAATATGCTGACAAAAGCCAGAAAAGCAAAAAGCCTCCCGGAGGAGGATTTGAAATTTCCTTGATAAATCAAGGAGAAGCGTGGTTTTATCGAATGATATCTGGGCTTGACAGGTGCTTGGTTTGGTAAGCTTGCCTTGAAGCTCTGACGACTTGTGACAGCTCGTTTTCAACTCTGCAATCTGTCAACTCAAGTGGCCTGCTCGTTTGCTGACAACTATGACGACATTCACAGCTTTTCCAAAGCTAAATTATAAGAGGAAATGAGAGGGTTTTGAGGTCAAAAACGGCTCTTGAAACACTGCCATTTGCTTACATAGTGCTGACACGAGGCCTAAATGCAAAAAGCTCCCGAAAGAGAGCTTTGCTAAACCTCTTTATATACCACGAGGTTAAATGGTGAGCCCGCACGGGTTCGAACCGTGGACCTACTGATTAAAAGTCAGTTGCTCTACCAGCTGAGCTACGGGCTCTCGGCGTGACCGCTAGGTCGCTGCCTGTGAGGGGTCTTCTAAGGATTGCAGGGGCTTAGCGCAAGCGCTTTTTTTTATTTTCCACACAGTGCATTGAATTTGAATCAAGTATGCATCTTGCGCCACTCACAATCATGAGGAGAAGGCGGCTACACTTAAGTGCCTTCAGCAAAGAATGCGCCTCACGCGTACGAGCGCTCAAAGTTAAGAGTGGGAGTTATCATCAGACTTTCCCTCATAGGGCAAATTGTCTCGCTTTCTCCGTAAAACTACAACCTAAAGCTCATTAGACTACGTATTTCCACGCCAATTCATGAGTTTCAAGTGTCCACCACCGATGCTGACTATTCAATTAAATGCAAACAAAAGCAATAAGTTACGATAATAAAAAACCCCACAGCCCAGAGCGTCATCGTGCAAAATCAATCAAAAGTTGTGAAATATCTAAATACTGTGGAGATGCGTGTTTTGATCGATTAGCGGAGTTTGCTTTTTGATCTGCCGCAAAGAACTCACCTCCGAATAAGCGCACCTACTTAATGTATATTTTTCATGCGAGATAAGGTTTCTCGGAAATGCGAGCTCTCAGGTTGCGCACTGTCTTCCTTCTAATATTTACGTTCTTTCTCAGTGCGTCGAACTACGCGATAGCTGCGTCGGACTCTTCAAACCGTGTTCTCGACTTTGCCAAAAAAGTTGAGGTCACAAAGTTCTTTCCTAAGGCCGACAGGTATGGCGCGCTGCACGAGGACATCGCAGTGTTACCAGCAATGGCCGGAGATGACGTTTTAGGTTGGGTCTTCCTAACCACCGATCTCGTTTCCACAACAGGATATTCTGGCAAGCCTATTGATACGTTGGTTGGTATCAATCCTGAAGGCATGCTCACGAGCGTTCAGCTGGTAAAGCACGCAGAACCAATCGTTCTGATCGGTATCCCTGATAGCGAGATCAAAAAGATCACCGAGAATTATGCTGGTCTCGATATCAAGAAAGAAGCAGAGCAGGGCGGGTCTGCTCACGAGCTGGATATCATCTCCGGCGCGACCGTCACCATTATGGTGATTGATGATTCCGTCGTGAGAGCAAGCCTGAAAGTGGCGCGCACCCTCGGACTTGGTGGCCTGAAAGGCGCTGCTGCTGACACTGGTCCAAAATTTGTCATAGATCCAGACAAAGCAGAGGTTTCTGACTGGATGTCAATGACTGGTGATGGTTCTATCCGTCGTCTGACGCTCGATGTGGGCCAGGTCAACGCCGCATTTGTAGAGCAAGGCAATCCCAAAGCCATCAAACGTCCAGAGAAGGGGCCAGAAACCGACTCTTACGTTGATATGTTTATGGCGCTTGCTGACGTCCCAACTGTAGGTCGTACGATCCTGGGAGACGCAGAGTATGCCAATCTGAAAAATCGTCTGAAAGAAGGTGAGCACGCAATCGTGGTCCTCGGTCGTGGTCGTTATTCTTTCAAAGGCACAGGCTACGTACGTGGTGGCATCTTTGATCGTATTCAGCTGATCCAGGATGACATTTCAGTCCGCTTCAGAGACCGTCAACACAAACGTCTCGGCGTTGTGGCTGCAGATGATGCGCCAACGTTTAAAGAACTGGACATGTTCACCATTCCTGCAGACTCCGGTTTCGATCCAAGTAAACCATTCCGGCTGCAGCTTCTCGTACACCGTACAATTGGTGCGATTGAGAAAACCTTCCTGACATTTGATCTGGGCTATCAGTTGCCGCAGCAATACCTGAAGAAGGTAGAGGATGCACCAGTTGCCGCAGCAGATGCAGGAAAGGGAGAAGGCGCAGTTGCCGCTCCTGCAGAAGAAGGCCGCGTAGAGCTTTGGCAGCGCATTTGGAATGATCGTCAGGTTGATATCGCAATACTAGGCATTGCTCTTACAATCCTGACAGGCGTTTTCTTCTTCCAGATGCAGGTTGCCAAATCAGAGAAGTTTACCTTCTGGTTCCGTATTGGCTTCCTAACCTTCGTCTTGGTCTGGTTGGGCTGGATGGAAAACGCGCAGCTCTCTGTTGTAAACGTTCTAGCGCTCTTCTCAGCGCTGACGACAGAATTCAGCTGGACCGCGTTCCTGATGGATCCACTAGTGTTCCTGCTGTGGTTTGCTGTTGCAGCAGCACTCATCTTCTGGGGTCGTGGCGCATATTGCGGCTGGCTCTGCCCGTTTGGTGCACTTCAGGAGCTAACCAATCGGATCGCGAAGTTCTTCAAAGTTCCTCAAATCTCATTGCCTTGGGGTTTGCATGAACGCCTCTGGGCCGTGAAGTACATGATCTTCCTCGCTCTGTTTGGCTTGTCACTCTACTCCTTGGCAGTTGCTGAGCATTATGCAGAGGTTGAACCATTCAAGACCGCAATCATTTTGAAGTTCCAGCGCGGATGGCCGTTTGTCCTGTTCGCCGTGGTACTCTTGACCGCAGGTTTGTTTATCGAGCGGTTCTACTGCCGTTACCTCTGTCCACTTGGTGCAGCGCTCGCCATTCCAGCACGCCTACGCATGTTCGACTGGCTGAAGCGCTACAAAGAGTGCGGCAATCCATGCGCACGTTGCGAGAAGGACTGCATGGTTGGAGCGATCCACCCAGAGGGCAACATCAATCCAAACGAATGCCTGAACTGCCTGCACTGTCAGGTTCTGTATCAGAGCGACGACAAATGTCCGGTCTGCATTAAGAAGCTTGCCAAGCGCAAGAAATTCGAAGCGCAGACGGGTATTTCAAAGACGGAAAAGGGCACTTCCGTCAAACAACCGGCTTAGGCCAAATCTACTAGAAAGTATCAAGGGAGACTTTCATGACTGATAGAAAAGAGACAGGTCTGTCACGCCGCGCATTGCTCGGTGGTACTGCTAAAACAGCCGCTGTTGCGGGTCTGGGCGCAGTGGCAGTTGCTGGCGCTACTGGTGGCATCACTGCTGCACAGGCAGCTGAAGGTAACGACTTCCACGTTGCTCCGGGCGACCTGGACGAATACTACGGCTTCTGGTCTTCTGGACAGGCAGGCGAGCTGCGCATTCTGGGCATCCCATCCATGCGTGAACTGATGCGCGTTCCTGTGTTTAACCGTTGTTCCGCAACCGGTTGGGGCCAGACCAACGAATCCAAAAAAATTCTGACAGAAAACCTGCTGCCAGAAACCAAAGAGTTCCTTGCAGCTCATAATATGGACACATATGACAACGGTGACCTTCACCACCCACATATGTCCTTCACTGACGGCAAATATGACGGCCGCTACCTGTTCATGAACGATAAAGCAAATACTCGTGTTGCACGTATTCGTCTTGACGTGATGAAAGCAGACAAGATCATCGAAGTGCCAAACGCGCACGACATCCATGGTCTACGCCCTCAAAAATGGCCTCGTACAGGTTATGTTTTCGCAAACGGTGAGCACGAAGCTCCACTCGTAAACGATGGTAAAATCCTTGATAAGCCGGAAGAATATACCTGCATCTTTACCGCGATTGACGGCGATACCATGGAAGTGGCATGGCAGGTGATTGTATCCGGTAACCTTGATAACTGCGATGCGGACTATCAGGGTAAATATGCATTCTCAACCAGCTACAACTCAGAAATGGGTACCAATCTGGCCGAGATGACTGCGTCCGAAATGGACCACTGCGTTGTCTTCAACATCAAGCGCATTGAAGAAGGCGTCAAAAACGGCGACTACGAAATGCTGAATGGTGTGCCTGTTCTTGATGGCCGTAAAGGCTCCAAGTACACCGCATACGTTCCAGTGCCGAACAGCCCACACGGCTGTAACACTTGCCCAGACAAAAAACACGTTATGATCGCTGGTAAACTGTCTCCAACAGTTTCCGTTATCGACGTGGACAAGCTGGATGCAGTGTTTGACGGTGCAGATCCACGTTCCGCAGTTGTTGCAGAACCTGAGCTGGGTCTTGGCCCTCTCCACACAGCATTCGATAACCGCGGCTTCGCATACACCACACTGTTCCTCGACAGCCAGATGGTGAAGTGGGACATCGACAAAGCGATCCGTCAGTACGCTGGTGAAGATATCGACCCAATCCATTCCAAGATTGATGTCGCTTATCAACCAGGCCACAACCACACTTCCATGGGTGAAACTCTGGACGCGGACGGTAAGTGGCTTGTTTCCCTGAACAAGTTCTCCAAAGACCGCTTCTTGAACGTTGGTCCTTTGAAGCCTGAAAACGAGCAGCTGATCGATATTTCTGGCGACGAAATGAAGATCGTTCATGACGGCCCAACATTCGCTGAGCCACATGACGTCATCATCGTTCACCGTTCTCTCGTGAATCCAGCTTCTGTTTGGGATCGTAACGACCCAACATTCGCTGATGCAGTTGCACAGGCAAAAGCAGACGGTGTTGATCTGGAAGAAGCAGAACACGTAATTCGCGATGGCAACAAAGTTCGCGTTTACATGCACTCTGCAGCTCCAACCTTCTCTCTTGAGAAGTTTACCGTGAAGCAGGGCGATGAAGTCACTGTTTACGTCACCAACATTGATGACATTGACGATCTGACACATGGCTTCTGTATTTCCAACTACGGTGTAGCAATGGAAGTTGCTCCTCAGGCAACAGCTTCTGTGACCTTCATTGCTGAGCGTCCAGGTGTTCACTGGTTCTACTGCCAGTGGTTCTGTCATGCACTGCACATGGAAATGCGCGGCCGTATGTTCGTTGAGCCTCGCGACGCATAAGGGAGCAGCGGGCATGACAAGGTTGTTCTGGCAAACATTGCTGGGAGCGACGGCTTTGGTTGGCGTGAGCGTTTCTGCTCACGCCGCTGAAATCCCTGTTCCTGCACAGCCTGATGCCTTAGCCCGCGCCTTAGAAAAGGCGCAGGACGGAGACGTTTTGCGCCTTTCTGCTGGAATTCATCAGGGACCGATCATCATCGATCGGTCTTTGGTGCTTAAAGGAGAGCCAGGCGCAGAGCTTAAAGGCAATGGCAAAGGCTCAGTAATAACTGTCGAAGCACCAGATGTGGTCGTCGATGGACTGGTCATTACCGGTTCAGGTCTTTCCAACCAAACAATCGATTCAGGCGTGAAGCTGACAAAAAAAGCAGATCGTGCCCGAATTACAGGGAATAAGTTCCTCAACAATCTGGTGGGTGTGGATGCACACGGCCCAGATGATGCTTACGTTGCCGATAACCTGATTGAAGGACGTCGCGATCTGCGCCCCAACGAGCGCGGAAACGGCATATATGTCTGGAACTCACCACGACTTGTCGTGGAATTTAACACCATCAAATATGGCCGTGACGGTATCTTCGTAAACACCAGTCCAAACGATACTCTGAGAAATAATTATTTCGAAAACACACGCTTTGCTGTGCATTATATGTATGGCAACAAAGGAACTATCTCCAACAACGTCTCAGTAGACAATCACATTGGCTACGCTCTTATGTTTTCCGACAAGCTCACCATCACAAACAACATTTCTGATGGGGACCGCGACCACGGCTTGATGCTGAACTACGCAAACAATGCCGTAATCACCGGAAACCATGTGAAAGCATCGCCTGAAAAATGTTTGTTTATGTACAACGCTAACAAAAACAAAGTCGACGGAAACACGTTCGAACGTTGTGAGATTGGAGTTCATTTCACAGCTGGTTCCGCTAAAAATAAGTTTTCCAACAATGCTTTCATCGGAAATAAAACTCAGGTCAAATACGTGGGCACACGTCATCTTGAGTGGACCTACGAAGGTCGTGGAAACTTCTGGAGCGATCATTCAGCCTTTGACATGAACGGAGACGGAGTAGCCGATACCGCCTACCGGCCAAACGACATGGTCGATCAAATTCTCTGGACGCAACCCACTGCAAAACTGCTTACCGGAAGTCCTGCTGTTCAACTCCTCAGTTGGACACAGTCTCAGTTTCCGGCGCTTTTGCCAGGCGGAATCGTGGACAAAAAACCGCTGATGCATGCGCCAGAGTTAGCAAAGCCGAAGGTAGGAGCAAGAAGATGAATAATACAGTTCTTCGAGCTGAAAACGTCCGCATGACCTTCGATGGACGGGATGCTGTAAAAGATCTTTCCTTTGAACTGGGAAGCGCAGAGAGGGTTGCGCTCCTCGGACACAATGGGGCAGGAAAAACGACATTCTTTAAGATGTCACTTGGTTTTCTAACCCCAACGGATGGACGGATTGAAGTTTTGGGCGCAGAGCCCGGCAGTGACAAAGCACGCGCATCCACTGCGTTCCTGCCTGAATCTGTTGCCTTTCAAAGAACATTGACAGGTGTCGAAGTTCTCAAATACTACGCACGACTAAAAGGCGAAAATGCAAAGAAAGCCATTGGTTTGCTCGAACGCGTTGGACTTGCAGAAGCAGGACGCCGCCGTGTTGGGACATACTCAAAAGGCATGCGTCAACGTCTGGGTCTGGCACAAGCATTAATCGGAACACCGAAGCTTGTCCTGCTTGATGAGCCAACAAGTGGCCTTGACCCCATTTCTCGGCAGAACTTCTACGATCTGGTGACTGAGATTTCAGGAAATGGAGCAACAGTACTGCTGTCGTCTCACGCCCTGACGGAAATGGAAGCACGTACTGATCGCATCTTGATCATGTCCAAAGGCAAATTGGTAGCAAACGATACGCTCGACCATTTGCGGACCGCAGCAAGATTGCCGATCCGCCTCAAGGTAAAGTTGAAAGAAGAGCCGGCAGAGCAACTGGCAAACCGCTTGGGTGGTACTCCGGTCAATTGTCGCTCAGTAGAAATCATGTGCGCGCACGAAGACAAGATCGCAAGAATTGCTGCGGTCACCAGCCTTGGCGCGATGATCGAAGACATCGATGTCCATCTGCCAACTCTGGATGATGTGTATAAGCACTTCTCTGAAAAAGCAGATCTCGAAGATAGTGCAGGGGAGGCTTAAAGATATGTTCCAACGTATCCTCACTGTAGCTCACCAAGAATTCCGGATCGGCTTACGAAATCGCTGGATCTTGCTTTCTGTTGTGATCCTGAGCGCGTTCTCCATGGCACTGGCCTTGCTCGGTTCAGCTCCTGCGGGCACGCTTGATGTAAGCCGCATGACAATCACTGTAGCTTCTCTGTCCAGCCTGTCTGTCTATCTGGTTCCGCTGATCGCACTGCTGCTCGCTTTTGATGCTGTTGCAGGTGAAATCGAACGCGGGACCTTGCTGCTGATCTTCTCTTCACCAATGACGCGAAGCGAGTTCCTCATTGGCAAGGCTGTCGGACATATCTGCGTTCTAATGCTGGCTCTCACACTCGGCTACGGATCAACTGCATTGATGCTGGCAGCCACCGGTGGCGGTGACACCAGTGGTTTCATCGACTTTGCGCGGCTGATCGCAACCTCAGCCATCCTCGGCTTCGCATTCCTGTCCCTTGGATACATCGTTAGTGCACTCGTGCGCCAGGTGACGACAGCAGCTGCAATGGCAATCGGAATTTGGTTAGTACTGATTGTGCTTTACGATTTGGCACTATTAGGAGCACTGGTCGCTGATAGCGAGGGCTTCTTTGCTTCCAGTGTGTTCCCATTCGCTCTGCTGGCAAATCCAGCGGATGCTTTCCGCTTGTTCAACCTTTCAGCACTCGATGCCAACGCCATGGTCGGCGGTATGGCAGGTGTCGCTGAAAGCCTTCCATTCCCGCCAGTCGTTGCTCTTGCATCCATCTTTATGTTTGCAGGTGCTGCAATGTCTGGTGCAATCCTTCTGCTTAAGAGGGTTTCCCCATGATGAAGAAACTATTCGCAGTCGTTGGTGTCACGTTGCTTCTGGCAGCGTGTCAGGAGAAAGAAGAAGTCGTCAAGCCGGTCGCCATGGAACTTAGTGTCGAGGCTGCAGGTTTCTACTGCCAGATGACTGTTTTGGATCACGAAGGGCCAAAAGCTCAGATTCACTTGGCAGGTAGCCCATTTCCACTGTGGTTCTCGCAGGTACGCGATGCAGTCGCCTTCACACGATTACCTGAAGAATCCAAAGATTACGTCGCGATCTATGTGAACGATATGGACAATGCAGTCAGCTGGGAGCAACCAGGCAATAACAACTGGGTTGATGCAGATGCAGCATACTTCGTTATCGAAAGTACACGGAACGGCGGGATGGGGGCACCAGAGGCAATTCCATTTGGCACACAAGCAGGTGCTGAGAAATTTTCCTCTGAAAACGGTGGTAAGGTTGTGAAACTGACAGAAATTCCTGATGAGTACGTGCTCAAACCAGTTGAATTCGAACTCAGTGATGTGTCAAGCAATTAGCCCAGACTATAAAATCTAAAAATACAAAACGCTCCAGAAATGGAGCGTTTTTTTGCGTCGAAACCAGTTTCACTGAATGGCAAGTTGTTTCAGTACTTGCAACGTTGCGGATAGCCAACCCTCAGATCCGGATCTCCAACCACAATCAGCTCATCAGGATCACACGTCACACTTTCCGTTGGGGAGCTGTCAAAAGGTCTGAATTTGAGTGCTCGATGCCCGCAAATGAGTGTGGTTTCACCGCAGATAAACCCGACTTCTTCAGTGCTTCTATGCTTAACGATTGAACCAAGTTCAGGTTCACCAAAAGACATATCCGCAGTCAGCAAGTTCAAAAAATCAACTTCAGGAGTCGCATCCGCAGCATGCTTACTCGCCGTTTTCAAGAGATCCTCAAAAATATCATGCCGCGCAGTCGAATGTTGACTATCTACTTCGTTTGAATATTCAGCGCGATTTAAGTCGATGGGCATAAGAGTTCTTTCAACTAGAGAACTAAAAGCAAATGTAAAAAAACCAGTTCAGACGAACAATCTGATCATGTCCAATCCTTATGCGCCTTTCACATAATCAGGAAAGGAGCATAAATTAGAGTTGAATTGGATAATAAATCCATATCGTAGATTTCAACAGCTGGAAAGGTAAATAAACTCAAGTTTTAAATAACCTGAGCAATGCACATTAAAAGTCGAAAACCAGAAGCACGACAAAAAAGCAATTTAACCTTTAAGATACAATGCCTTAATTAAATAATACATGAGATCGAAAAGACACATTTATGACGTATGCACAATTATTAAGTCAAATTCATAAGGCAAAAAATCGGAGAGAATAACTTCATATCGGCAGATAGAAATTAGGTAAATTCCCCCAACAATAACTGCGAAGCAATCACATTCACTGAGAAGATTAAACTGAAGAAAGTGAACTCGAAACGACATTGTCGAAAAGAGATAGACACGATATTCAATTTAGAGCGTGATGTAACAAGTTGTTTGGAAAAAGACTTTAAATTTCTAACAACAGTGCCAAAGCGTCGGCAAGGCCGCAAGTAAATGCGTCTTATTGCTCATTTCGTTTCAGCATCTCGTGATAAATACGAGCAAACATCATGGAAACGAAATTCATAGGTCCTTTACTACCCGAGCCATACACCTGTGCTTCGATTTCTAATGCTTGGGTCCAAGCCTGATCAATTAAATCCAGATCAGTCTGATTCACATGCCCTTCCATCTCACTTAGAATCTCAGTGTCTTCTATAAAGTCGACATCATTAACACCGTGAATTCCGAAACGAAGAAACTGTTCGTTGACACCGAGTGCTAGTGCCAACTTTCCCAGAGTATCACCACGCGGATTATCTATTAAACCTTTTTCGATCTTATAAAGATTGTCATAACCAACGTTTGCACGTCGAGCTAAATCTTTGACCGTCAGATCATTCTGTTTTCTTAGTTTTTGAAGCCGCTGTTGCCAAGTCATGGTTGCTCTGCAGTCGCTAAAAACATAGTCCCGTGGAGAAGTATTACAGTTAGTGCAATTAATCTATGACTAGATTGGTCGCAAATAAATAAGCAAATGAGATATCCGCAAGAAATAGGGGAGCTGCCTACTGCATTGTCTTTAGCCAATCTCCCTCCTCTTTAAAATTGCTGAAACAGCACTCCCACCAAAATTTTAGGTTGTAGTTTTAGTTCCAGCAAAAAGTGACTTGTGCACCTGTTCTCCCACCTCTGATGTTTAGAACACCAATATTGGGCTTGTCAGATGGGAAGACCATGAGTAAATGGGGCGAAATCAATTCTGGAAGGGGATAAATGGTTGCCAAATAATCAAGGTACTGCCCATGCCGTCTATGGTATGGGGCGCTGGGGTAAAGATCTTCTCTCTGTGCTGCCAAACGGCGATATAGCACTTAGTAATCCTTTGATGCCGGACGCTCCCAAGGTGAGTCTGCCGGAGATCGTTCACGACCTTGAACAACGTGGTATCCATTCTCCACTTTTGCTGCGCGTCAGTTCGTTCCTGCAAAACGAAATCGCTCACATCAACAATTCCATGGCAGATGCAATCAATCGCGTCGGTTACAAAGGCAAATATCGCGGTGTTTTCCCGATCAAGGTAAACCAGCAGGCGCAGGTTATCGACCGTATCGTTGAATTTGGCCGTCCTTACTCTTACGGGCTGGAAGCTGGCTCCAAGCCTGAGCTTGTTATTGCGCTTGCCCACCGCTTGCCTAAAGAAGCCCTCATTGTTTGTAACGGTGTAAAAGACGAAGAGTTCATTCGTCTTGCAATTCTTTCCCGCAAGCTGGGTTTTAACACCATCATCGTGCTGGAAAGCCCGAAAGAACTCGACACCGTTATTAATGTGGTTGAGGAGCTGGGTGAGGAGCCTTTGCTCGGTGTGCGCGTTAAACTGACGAACCAGATTGGCGGCAAGTGGGAAGAAAGCTCTGGCGATCGCTCCACATTTGGCATGAACACTGATCAGCTGGTCTCAGTGATTGACAAACTGCGCGATGCGAAACTCTTGCACTGCCTGAAGTTGCAGCACTCTCATCTTGGCTCGCAGGTTCCTGATGTCAATGACGTCCGCCGCGCAGTTGGCGAAGCCTGTCGTTACTTTGTCGAGCTAACAAGGGAAGGGGCCGAACTAACCCATCTTGATCTTGGTGGTGGCCTTGGGGTTGATTACACCGGTGAGAAGAAGGCGATTGAAAACTCCACCAACTACTCGGTTGAGGAATACTGCGCCAATGTGGTGGAGACCGTTGCTTATGCAATGGATGAGGCAGAACTCACGCACCCCACATTGATCACTGAAAGTGGTCGTGCCGTTGTCGCGACCTCTTCAATGCTGCTCTTCAATGTCCTTGAAGCAACGCTGTTTGATGCGCCAACCGCCCCTGAGCCTGAAGCAGACGATCACCACATGGTTGCAGATCTTGCCGCCGTTGAGGGGTATCTTAGCGCAGAACGGCTTCAGGAATGTTTGAACGACGCCTCATTCTACCGCAATGAACTGCGGGCGCTCTTCCGCCGTGGGTATATCGACCTGCGCCAGATGGGTCGTTCTGAGCGCATTTATCTGCATTTGATGTCCAAGATTAAAGAGCTGGCGCCACCAACTGGTGTTGCTCCCGAGATTGACGAGCAGCTGGAGAAGGTGGCGGATATCTACCACTGTAACTTCTCTTTGTTCCAGTCCCTGCCAGATGTCTGGGCCATCGATCAGCTTCATCCGATTGTGCCGTTACAACGCCTGAATGAAGCACCAGATCGCCGCGCTGTTCTTTCTGACATCACCTGTGACAGTGATGGTAAAGTAGACAAGTTCATTTTGGCGGACGGCATCTCACCATCTTTGCCGGTCCATACGCTCGAAGAAGGCAAGCCATTCTATCTTGGTGTTTTCTTTGTTGGCGCCTATCAGGAAACGCTGGGTGATCTGCATAACCTGTTTGGCGATACCAATGTGGCAACCATTGACCTGCGCGCTGATGGCGGATTTGATCTGCTTCAGGAAGTTGAAGGTGATACAATCTCGCAGGTTCTTTCCTATGTGGAATATGATCCACGCGATTGCGTAGACGCTTTCCGCAAGCTTATCGATGAGGCGGTCTCCGCTGGCACACTGAAGAACGCTGATCGACGCACGTTGGTTGCCGCTTACCGCGACAGCATCAACGGCTACACTTACTACGAATAATCCAAGGACCGGGGAATAGGCATGAGTAAGACTCTGGTAATCGGCGCAGGTGGTGTTTCCTCCGCAGCCGTACACAAAATGGCAATGAATTCGGATATCTTTTCTGAGGTCACGCTCGCATCTCGCCGCAAGTTTAAATGCGATGACATTGCAAAAAGCGTGAAGGCAAAGACCGGCGTTACCATCAAGACAGCTGAAGTTGACGCGATGGACGTTGCAGCAGTTGTTGCCCTCATCAAAGAGAGCGGCGCAGAGCTGCTGGTGAACCTGGCACTGCCGTATCAGGACCTGAAGTTGATGGATGCCTGTCTGGAAGCTGGCATCAACTATCTGGACACCGCAAACTACGAGCCGGAAGACGAAGCCAAGTTTGAATACCACTGGCAATGGGCGTATCAGGAGCGCTTTAAAGAGGCTGGCCTGACAGCGATCCTCGGCTCTGGTTTCGATCCGGGGGTTACTTCCGTTTTTGCAACATGGCTGAAAAAGCACAAGCTAGACACCATCCGCCAGATTGACGTTCTTGACTGCAACGGCGGCGACAACGGCAAAGCATTTGCAACCAACTTCAACCCGGAAATCAATATCCGTGAAGTAACTGCAGATGCACGCCATTGGGAAAAAGGCGACTGGGTAACCTCTCCAGCCATGACCCACAAGGTTGCTTTCGACTTCCCGGGCGTTGGTGAGAAGAACATGTACCTCATGTACCATGAGGAACTGGAAAGCATGAAAACGCACTTCACCGAGATTGAACGGGCGCGTTTCTGGATGACGTTCGGTGATGCTTACATCAATCACGTCCGCGTGCTTGAAGGCATTGGCATGACCTCAATTGAGCCTGTCATGCATGAGGGCAAGGAAATTATCCCGCTGCAATTCCTGAAGTCCGTTCTGCCGGACCCAAGTGATCTGGGCGAGCTGACAAAAGGCAAGACCTGCATTGGCGACATTGCAACCGGTCAGGCCAAAGACGGCTCCGGCGAGAAAACCTATTACATCTACAACATCTGTGACCACGAAGAGTGTTATGCAGAGGTTGGCTCGCAGGCTGTTTCCTACACCACTGGTGTTCCGGCAATGATTGGTGCAGCACAGATCCTGAAAGGGAACTGGAACGAGCCGGGTGTTTGGAACATGGAGCAGCTGGACCCGGATAACTTCATGGACATGCTGAACGAGCACGGCCTGCCCTGGCAGGTGCATGAGCTCGACGGCCCGGTTCAGTTCTAAGCTGATGGCTGACATGATGCAGACGCAGGCTGGCGATGCGGGAGCGTTCAGGACATTTGATCTCTCCCGGGTCCCAAGTCCTTGTTTCGTCGTTGATGAGGTTGCGGTCCGCCGCAACCTTTCTGTGCTTAAGGACGTGGCTGATCGCTCTGGCGCGCACGTCCTTTCCGCGCTGAAAGCCTTTTCCATGTTTGCACTGGCCCCTGTGGTGCGCGAATATCTGGAAGGCACCTGCGCCTCAGGTCTTTATGAGGCACGCCTTGCGCGACAGGAATACGGCGGAGAAGTCGCAACTTTCTGCGCTGGTTATAAAGCAAGCGAGATTGATGAGATCATTGGCTACACCGACCATATGATCTTCAACTCTCCTGCTCAAAAAGACCGATTCCTGCCAAACGTCCGCGCTGCCAGACACAAAGTCGATGTGGGCCTGCGCATCAATCCTGAGCACTCTGAAGGCGAGGTTGCGAAATACGACCCGTGCGCTCCATGCTCTCGCCTGGGCTTTCCAATCTCGCGGTTAAATGCAGAGGTATTGGAGGGCGTCGGTGGCATCCATATGCACACGCTGTGCGAACAGGAGTTTGAGCCACTCCAGCGCACATGGGAGGCGGTGAAAGATAAGCTTGCGCCGTATTTCAGTCAGCTGAAATGGATCAACTTCGGCGGTGGTCACCATATCACGCGTGAAGACTACAGCCGCGAAGCGCTGATTGCCTTCATCAAGGATGTGCGTGCAACAACCGGGCTGGAAGTTTATCTGGAACCGGGCGAAGCAGTTGCTCTGGATGCGGGCATTCTGGTAGGTGAAGTGCTGGATCTGCCCCAAAACACCATGAATTTGGCAATTGTAGACATTTCCGCAACCTGCCACATGCCAGATGTGATTGAAGCTCCCTATCGCCCGGCCATGCTGGATGAAGTGGAGGAGGGGCACACATACCGCCTCGGTGGCCCATCCTGCCTCGCAGGTGACGTGATCGGCGATTACACCCGAACAGCGCCGCTGAATATTGGTGATCGCTTTGCATTCCTCGATCAGGCTCACTATTCCATGGTGAAAACCAACACCTTCAACGGAGTTCCCCTGCCTGCAATCGCACTCTGGAACTCTGAAAGTGATGATCTTAAAATCATTCGCGAGTTCTCTTACAGCGACTTCCTGAACCGTCTTTCCTAAGGGTACGAAATGTCTGTTTTTCTTGACAGTGAGCTGACTGAAGCAGAACGCAAAGCAGAAGACGCTCTCTTCACAATTATCCCAGTCCCACTGGAACGCACCGTCTCTTACGGCTCAGGTACAGTAAAAGGCCCGCAAGCCATCATTGAGGCAAGTAATGAGCTGGAACGCGGCTGTAATGGTGTTGAGCCATGCGCTTCCGGCATTGCAACGCAAGATCCTATCAACTGTGATGGACCCCTGCCGGACGTTATGGAGCGCCTCGCTCAGCGTACGGAAGAAGCCGTCAAAGTCGGTAAAATTCCAGTCACACTGGGCGGCGAACACTCGCTGTCTTACGGCGCGGTCTCAGGCGTTGCCCGTGCGCTCGGCAAACC
>NZ_LCWX01000170.1:27361-32835 GCF_001431305.1 Pseudovibrio sp. POLY-S9 | reverse complement strand
GGTTGGCATTGTACAGGTGGATGCACACGCTGACCTGCGTATCGCTTACCAAGGCGAAAAACACTCCCACGCATCTGTCATGAACCTCCTGGTAGAAGAGGGGAACTCCCTCGCACAATTCGGCGTACGCGCACTCTGCCAGCAAGAAGTAGACAGCCGGAAAGACAACAAAGTTTTCTTTGTCGATGCTGAAGAGTTGGTCACCAAAGGATTGCATGCTGTCGATCTACCTGAGGATTTCCCGGAACACATCTACATCTCCTTTGATGTAGATGGTCTCGATCCCTCTCAAATGCCAGCAACCGGCACACCTGTGCCTGGAGGTCTTGGATATTACCAATCCTTGCATCTGGTAGAGCATGCGCTAAAGGGTCGTAAATGCGTTGGCCTTGACGTGGTTGAACTGGCACCAGATGGAAATGCTGCATGGGACTTCACAGCAGCTCAGATCACCTATCGCTTGATGGCTGCAGCAATGATCCACCAAGGCTAAAAATACAACTTACTCAAAATACACAAAGAGCTGCGATTACAAAATTGCAGCTCTTTTTCTATGAAATTATACATGGGGTTTCCAGATCACTTGGCCACCAGGCCCAGCTCTTTTGCTCGCTCACTCAGTTGGATACATACAACCCCGTTCGCATCTTCCTCTGCATCTTCCAGTGTGTGCTGCACTTCTCCAGCAAGTTGAATACTTTCCTGAACCAGCACAATATAGTGCGGTGTCGCTTTGAGCTTATTGTTTCGAATGTAATCCAGTGTCCGCTGGTGATTGATGCCGATATCACAAAAATTATCCATAGTATCGACGAGAAAAATTTCTTTGATCCTCTCCTCAGCCGTCTGCGCAGCAACAGGCAACACAAACAAGCAGGTGAAGGCACCAGCTAAAATAAATCGCTTCATGTAAAAATCCCCATAGAGAAAATAACAGTCTGACGTCGCTATATTCAGCTGTCCATTCAGCAGATCTCGCGGATGTGCTCTTTAGCCATTCAGAATGTAAGCGCAACCTGCAACAGGCCGTATGGAGAGTGAAATCAGGCAGGTTTTATGGGAAACAGTCTAATCTGGAAGTCAATTTTCAGATTCCGGACAACAAAAAACCCACCATAAAGGTGGGCTCTTTTTGCTTATCTATCATAAAGATAGATGGCGGAGAGGGTGGGATTCGAACCCACGAGACGCTTCCACGCCCGCTGGTTTTCAAGACCAGTGCATTCAACCACTCTGCCACCTCTCCGGCTGTGTGGTGTGGGCTCTATTTGGTTCATGCGGCCTCCAAAGTCAAGCCGGCGAAAAACTTGTTCCACAGCCTGAATTTATTTTTTTCACAGCGGAATCAAACAGTCCCGCCAAAACCGCTATTTCCCCTAAGTAAGTTAGCCTTGACAAGAAACTCTCTTTCTTGTGGAGACATTTTGATCGGATTCGGTTAAGGTTTATCGGCTATCTTTTTAATATTGGTTCAGTTTGTAGTGAGCTCTGGTGTTTTTGCTCAACCAGACTGAAATCCGTCAGTGCCGAACATGTAGTGAGTAACAACGGTATGACTTCTTTACTGAATTGGGGCTATTCGGTGAAAGCACCAGCTCCCGAAACGATCAAACGTGTAGCGACCAGCATATCTGTAGTTGCCTTGTGCGCAGGTATTGCAGCCTGTGGTGGCGGCACAGACAAAGTGAAGTTCAGCGAAAAGAAGTACGGCGTGGCTGCAAGTCCTCGTGTGGTGAAAGGCACTAAGCCAGTTCCCAAAGGAGGCGGGCGCGCTGTTGTCGGTAAGCCGTATAAAGTGGCTGGCAAGTGGTATTATCCCAAAAGGGACGATAACTACAAGAAAACCGGTAAGGCATCATGGTATGGCCCAACCTTCCATGGCCGCAAAACAGCAAACGGCGAAATCTTTGATCGCAATGCGCTGACAGCGGCACATCCAACAATGCCTCTGCCAAGCTATGCTAAGGTGACAAACCTGCAAAATGGCCGCTCCATGATTGTGCGCGTGAATGACCGTGGACCATTCCACGATAATCGCGTGATTGATCTGTCTGAGCGCGTTGCTGGAATGTTGGGCACCAAATCCAGCGGCGTTGCAAAGGTTCGTGTTGAATACGTCAGCCGCGCACCTCTTCATGGACAGGATGAGAAGAAGCTACTGGCATCTTATTCTGGCAATGGCGGAAACTGGAACGGCGGCAACTCTGTACCTCGGACCATGTTTGCCTTTGCAAATCCTGTGAAACGCATTTCCGGTCCGGCTCCAATGCCAAAAAGCAGGCCATACGACACTCCAATTTATGCAGCACAAAACGTGCTAGCATTCAATTCCAGCCAGCTCGATCCTGCAGTGGTGTACGAACGTAACTTGAGCACGACACAAGTCGCGTCCATATCCAGCTTCAAGAACCGCATCAACAGCGCTCTTGCGACAAACGCAAACCCGAATGCGCCCAAACCTGCGATTGCCGCACAGCCAGTTTCTACATCCTTTGGCAGCTCACTCCTTCCACCACCAAGTTCAGGTGTTTACAAAACACCAACAAGTGGCAGTGCACCAACGTTTCAGAGCGGAAATGCAGTTTCCTCCTATACGTCACAGCAAAGGCTCAACAATGCGCATGAGGCATTTAAATCATTTTCAGGTGGAACTGGTTTGAAGAACTTACTGCAATCTCGTACTGGCCAAAAACACTAAGTCATTTAGTTTTAAACGGCTTTACCCAGTCTGCTGACCTGCGTTAGTGTTTGTTTTAGGGGATGGGGCGTAGCATAGCCTCTCTAAAAACATTCAGGGAGACGCAGGCGTGCAGGTTGGGTGGCAGAAGTGCAAACAGCATAAATCTCGAAGCAACTTTAAGCGTTGGCTATCTCCTGATTGCTGGAGATTCTCAGCGGCTACGGCAATCGTATTCTGCGCACTACTCGTATCTCCAGCAACTCATGCTGTTGAGATAAAAGCCAAAGCTGCGACGCTTTACGACTTCTCCAACAAGTCATTGATCTTCTCTAAAAACTCTCAGGTTCTGCTTGCGCCGGCAAATCTAACCAAGCTCATGACCGCCGTAACAGTGCAGCAGGCACTGCATGCCGGTGATATTACGCCGCAAACCACATTCAAGGTCAGTGAACATGCATGGCGGACAGGCGGGGCTCCAGCGCGCGTTACCACCATGTTTGCACGCCTGAACTCCTCTGTCCCCGTGAATGATCTAATGTATGGCCTCATCGTTCAAAGCGCGAACGATGCCGCAATCATTCTGGCAGAGGGACTGGCGGGCAGTGAAGCCAACTTTGCGCGGGAAATGAACAAGCTTGCCAAGTCTATTGGTATGGAAAACTCTAATTTCACCAATCCGACGGGTTTCCCTGACGAGAACCATAAAACGACACTGGAAGACCTGACAATCTTGGCGGCGTATGTCCTGGAACATGAGCCTGAACTGCATTCTGTGTTTTCCATGGACCGCTATACCTGGAACAAAATCACACAGCGCAACAAAAACCCGCTCATTCGGGATATTGAAGGACTGGACGGGTTCGGAGCTGGCTTCTCTGAGAGAGAAGGTTTTGCAGCACTTGGAACACTCGACAGCAACGGTCGTCGCTATGTAGCCGCTATTGCAGCATCCCCGACGATGCAAGACCGTGTTCAGGACATGAAAACTTTATTGCTGCCATCCTTTTCCGGTCTTAAGCTCGAACAGTTTTACCGCAAAGGTGATCTTGTCAGCGATGCACAAGTGTATGGCGGCAAAAGAACAACAGTCTCCTTGAAGACAAATGATGCCGTAGCAACGCTTATCAATCCCAACGAAAAAGACAAATATCAACTGCGCGTTGTTTACAAAGGCCCCATACCCGCACCGATTAAAGAGGGAATGGAAGTTGGAGAACTGCAGGTTCTTTCCAAAAATGACGTGATTTATCGGGCAACACTGGTTACAGGAGAGGATGTAGCCATGGGAGACCTGCAAGGCCGTGCTTGGGACGCGCTAGGCGAGTTCTTCTACCAGTTGTTCTAGCACCGGATTTCAGAACTATTGAATTCCGTAGGTCTTGGAGGCCTGTTCGACGTTGTCGGGTATTTTTATCAGTTTTGAGGGCGGCGAGGGCGCCGGTAAGTCTACTCAAATTCAGCGCTTGCGCGACAAACTCGCGGCCAAAGGCATTGAAGCAATCACCACACGTGAACCGGGCGGCTCTCAAGGCGCTGAACTCGTTCGCGAAGTCCTGCTGTCTGGCGCTGCAAAAGATTATGGTGTAACGGCTGAGGCAGTCCTTTTTGCAGCTGCTCGAGCCGACCATATCGACACACTGATCAAACCAGCATTAGATGACGATAAATGGGTCCTGTGCGACCGGTTTGCCGATTCCTCACGCGTCTATCAGGGCGAATCCGGTGTTCCTCCGCAAACAGTGGAAGCCTTGCAACAGGTCGCAATCGCAGGTCATAATCCAGACATGACCTTGCTGATCAACGTGACGCCTGAAGTTGGCTTAACCCGCGTCTCAAAGCGTACCGCTCCTGTCGAATTTGATGGCCCGGATCGCTTTGAAACAGATACCTTGGAAACGCATCGTCGCAGACAAGAAATGTTTCTGGAGATGGCCCGAAAAGAGCCGGACCGCATCATTGTGATTGATGGTGACCAGTCTCAGGACAAAGTGACTGAGGATATCTGGCAAGCTGTCCAAAGCCGCTTTGAAGAGCAAATCAAACAAGATACGGCCCGTCCGTAAGCAATCAGGGAAAAGTGAATATGGCGAAAGCTCCCATAATCGAAGAAGTCCCTGAGTTCGACGAGGTCGAAGGCCTTCCGCTTCCCCGCGAGCAATCCAACCTATACGGCCACGAACTTGCAGAAACCGAACTGCTTGATGCCTACAGATCGCAGCGGTTTCATCATGCATGGATCCTCGGCGGCCCCAAAGGCATCGGCAAAGCCACACTGGCATTTCGTTTCGCACGCTTCATACTGGAGCACCCGGACCGCTTTTCTACGCCGGTGATGGCTGCAAACAGCCTATACGTTCCACCAGAAAGCCATAGCTCTCAAATGATTGCCGCAGGTTCTCATGCAGACCTTCTGCATTTGCGACGTCCATGGGACTTGAAAGGAAAGCGTTTCAAGCGTGACCTTCCTGTTGATGAAGTGCGTAAGACCACAGGCTTCTTTGGATCAACGGCCGCAGGCGGAAACTGGCGCATATGCCTTGTTGATTCTGCTGACGACATGAACCAGTCCGCAGCCAACGCTCTGCTTAAGATTCTTGAAGAACCACCAAAGCAGTCGCTCTTTATCCTGCTTTCACACAATCCCGGACCTCTTTTGCCAACAATTCGCTCCAGATGTCGCAAATTGTCCATGCGCAAGCTGGAAGAGCAAACGATCGAGCAAGCGCTGACTGACATGGGCTGCGCTCCATCCGGCAATACACAGGCTCTGCACACACTCGCTGATGGCAGCCTG
>NZ_LCWX01000170.1:24519-27267 GCF_001431305.1 Pseudovibrio sp. POLY-S9 | reverse complement strand
CGTCAGGCCGCATTGGCAGCAAACGGCGGAGCGTTGCAAATCGCGCAGGAGTTTACCGGCTTGGTTGAGACAATCGCCAATCTAGATATGATCCGCGCGCACAGCTTTGCAGATAAAGTTTCGGGGCGTGGTGCAGAAGACGCATGGAACACATTTTTGGAGCTGACCCGCACGTTCTTGAGCAATCAACTGCGTAAAGATGCAAGCACAAAGCCGGATGCGCTTGTCAGGTGGGCTGACTTGTGGGAAAAGGTGGGCCGCGCTGCCTCAACAGCAGAAGCTTTAAACCTCGATCGCAAGCAAGTTGTGTTGTCTTTCCTCGTTGACCTGCGGAAAGCAAGCACGAGCTGACCTACGTCTTTTTGGGCCACAAACCCAAAGAACTTTCCAGATTTAGATCCCGGATCAAAAGATCGCTTTAGGATATGACAGAAAAATCGCCTTTCTATATTACAACAGCAATTTCCTACCCAAATGGTGAGCCGCATATCGGCCATGCCTACGAGGCAATTGCAACTGACGTGCTGGCCCGCTTCCAGAAACTGGATGGCCGAGAAGTACACTTCCTGACGGGTACCGACGTACACGGTCAGAAGATGCTTCAGACCGCCGTCAAGGAAGGCATGTCACCTTCAGATCTTGCAGATAAGAACTCCAAGCATTTCCGCGAAATGGTGGAAATGCTGGGCTGCTCTAATGACGATTTCATTCAGACCAACGAAGAGCGTCACTATAAATCCTGTCAGGCAATCTGGCAGAAAATGGCAGATGCTGGCGATATCTACAAAGACAGCTACGCCGGTTGGTACTCTGTACGCGACGAAGCCTACTATCAGGAAGGCGAGACCGAAGTTCGCGAAGACGGTGTTCGTTATGGTCCGCAAGGCACTCCTGTCGAGTGGGTCGAAGAAGAAAGCTACTTCTTCCGTCTCTCAGCTTATGAAGACAAGCTGATCGAGCTGTATGAGAAGAACCCGGACTTTATTGGTCCAAATGCACGCCGCAACGAAGTCATGAGCTTCGTAAAAGGTGGCCTGAAAGACTTGTCCATCTCCCGCACCACCTTTGACTGGGGCATCCCGGTGCCGGGTGATGAAAAGCACGTTATGTACGTTTGGGTCGACGCGCTGACCAACTACATCACTGCGCTTGGTTATCCTGATATGGACGGCGACATGGCCAAGTTCTGGCCTGCCAACGCACATATCATCGGCAAAGACATTATCCGCTTCCACGCGGTGTACTGGCCTGCGTTCCTCATGTCCGCTGGTGTTCCACTGCCAGAGCGCGTGTTTGCCCATGGCTTCCTGTTCAACTCTGGTGAGAAGATGTCCAAGTCTCTGGGCAACGTCATCGCACCGCGTGATCTGGTAGAAACCTACGGCCTCGACCAAATTCGCTACTTCTTCCTGCGTGAAGTTCCATTCGGTCAGGATGGCAACTACAACCACGAAGCAATGGTGAACCGCATCAACGCAGACCTTGCCAATGACATTGGCAACCTTGCACAGCGTTCGCTCTCCATGATCTTCAAGAACTGCGAGGGCAAACTGCCGGTTCCAGGCGAATTCTCTGCTGACGACAAGGCGATCTTGCAACAAGCTGATGAGATGCTGGAAAAATGCCGCGGCTTCATGGCAAAGCAGGAAATCCACCATGCACTGGCGTGCATCTGGTCAACCGTTGGTGAAGCAAACCGCTACTTTGCCTCTCAGGAGCCTTGGGCGCTGAAGAAGACTGACCCTGAGCGCATGAGCACAGTTCTTTACACCACTGCTGAGATCATCCGCCAGGTTGGCATTCTCGCACAACCAGTGATGCCAGGCTCTGCATCCAAACTGCTGGACCTGCTGGTGCTGAATGAAGACGAGCGCTCCTTCGCACTGCTAGGTGAAGCTGGTCGCTTGCAAGGTGGTCGTGATCTGCCGAAGCCACAAGGCGTGTTCCCACGCTATGTTGAGCAGGAAACTGCAGAATAAAGCGCAAGATTATGTAGCTTAAAGGGGAGGCGCGTATGCCTCCCTTTTTTATGAGGGAAATGCGCCCGCATTTTCCGCTGAGATAAAACAAGAGGTCTACCGGACCTATTGACAGAATCGCGCTGGAGGCGCTTTTGCTGTGACCATGTTAGTTGATAGTCATTGTCATCTGGATTTTCCGGATTTCGCAGAAGAACGCGACCAGATCATCGAGCGCGCCCACGAGGCTGGCGTCAAGCTGATGGTCACCATCTGTACTCGCGTCCGCAAGTTCGAGCAGATTAAAGAAATCGCTGAGGCCTATGACAGCGTATACTGCTCCGTCGGAACCCATCCGCACCAAGCGGGTGAGGAAACCGACGTCACCACGGAAGAACTGGTGGAGATTGCTAAGCATCCCAAAGTGGTGGCAATCGGAGAAGCCGGACTAGATTATTTTTACGACAACGCATCTCCGGAAGATCAGGAAAAGGTCCTGCGCACGCATATTGCAGCAGCACGCGAAACCCAGCTGCCGCTAGTTATACATAGCCGAGATGCCGATGAAGACATGATGCGCATTTTGGAAGAAGAGATGAAGGCTGGCAGCTTCCCAGCACTTCTTCATTGCTTTTCCTCTGGCAAAGAGTTGGCAATGAAGGGTCTGGAGCTCGGCCTTTATGTCTCCTTCTCCGGCATTTTGACTTTTAAGCGCTCCACCGAACTGCGCGAGATCGCAGCAGAACTTCCAATGGATCGCCTTCTTGTTGAAACAGATGCCCCGTATCTT
>NZ_LCWX01000170.1:17783-24270 GCF_001431305.1 Pseudovibrio sp. POLY-S9 | reverse complement strand
GTGTTGCCATTGTATTTTGAGAGGACCGATGACCAGCAATTTTAAGGTCACTATTCTGGGCTGCGGCTCATCTACCGGCGTACCAAGGATTGGTGGAGATTGGGGCGAATGTGATCCCAATGAACCGAAAAACCGCCGCCGTAGATGTGCTCTGCTGGTTCAGCGGTTCTCTGAAAATGGCACGACGACCATAATTGTGGATACCGGCCCGGACTTGCGTGAGCAGATGCTGGCAGCCGGTGTCACACACGTGGACGCAGTACTTTATACCCATGCCCATGCAGACCACTTGCATGGCATAGATGATCTGCGCTTCTTCGCACTCATGCAGCGTGCCAAAGTGCCCGTTTTCATGGATGAGTTCACCTCAAAGCGCGTCCGATCTGCCTTCGACTACTGCTTTGTCACGCCGCCAGGTTCTGGTTATCCGCCAATCCTGAGCGAAAACCGCCTGACGAATGGCACTCCGGTCACCATCGATGGTGCAGGGGGGCCGATCACTGCGCTACCATTTCTTGTCCATCATGGCGACATTGATGCACTGGGCTTTCGCTTTCAGGATCTGGCATACACGCCAGACGTCAACGACATCCCGGAAAGCAGCTTTCATGCATTGAAGGGCCTGGATACATGGATTGTAGACGCACTACGTCAGAAGCCACATCAAAGCCACTTCTGCGTTAATGATGCATTGGAGTGGATTGAGAGGATGAAACCTGCCAAGAGCATCCTCACCAATTTGCATTGCGATCTGGATTATCAGCGCTTGCGGACAGACCTTCCAGAAGGTGTTTCACCTGCCTTTGATGGTCAGGAAATCAAATTTCCAGCACATGCGACGGTCTGAAGCCGTCGCATTTTTTATGATACCTACACAGAATCAATGCTTGCCAGACCTCCACGTTTCATGCTGATATAGATATATCAGTGACGCGTGCGTGATAAATATATTTCTCTGCCGATATATGGCAGCTCGCTACAAACCAAAAATAAGCATATAAAATACAGCATGTTAGACTGATAATAGGACGCTTTTTGTATATTTTATACTTAGATATTTTATGTTTGAAATAATTTAAAAAACCTGTCACGCTTATCTCAAGTTGGAATTAGGCACTTGCAGCCTAAGGGGGAGAGAGCAATGAAAGTCGCATGCCTTGGAGGCGGCCCGGCAGGTCTTTATTTCGCAATCAGCATGAAGCTGCGAGATCCTCAGCATGAGGTCACAGTCATCGAGCGAAATAAGTTTGACGACACCTTCGGTTGGGGTGTTGTTCTTTCAGATGAGACATTGGACAACTTCAAGGTCAACGACGAGAAAAGCGCTGAAGCCATCCGCGCGCATTTTGCTTACTGGGATGACATCGCAGTTCATTACCGAGATACATGCCACGTCTCCAGCGGTCACGGCTTCTGCGGTATTGGCCGCAAGCAGTTGCTTCTGCTGCTACAAGACCGGGCTAAAGAGCTTGGCGTAAACATGGAATTTGAGCGCAATTACACCAGCGCTAAAGAGTTCATGGGTGATTACGACCTCGTTGTTGCTGCAGATGGCCTAAACTCCACCAGCCGCACCGAGTTTGCCGAGTATTTTAGGCCAGACATCGACACCCGCAAATGCAAGTTCGTCTGGCTCGGCACCCACCAGAAATTCGATGATGCCTTCACCTTCATTTTTGAAGAAACAGAACACGGCTGGATCTGGGCGCACGCTTACCAGTTCGATGATGACACCGCGACTTTCATCGTGGAATGTACGGAAAAGACATACGAAGCATTTGGCTTTGCCGACATGAGCCAGGCCGAGTCTTGCCGGACTTGTGAGAAGATCTTCGAAAAGCATCTTGGCGGCAATGAACTGATGACCAACGCAAACCACATCCGTGGTTCTGCATGGATCAACTTCCCACGCGTGCTCTGCGAGAAATGGTCCCACGAAAACCTCGTTCTCATGGGCGATGCCTCTGCAACTGCACACTTTTCTATCGGATCAGGGTCCAAGCTTGCCATGGAGAGCGCCATTGCACTGGCAGATTACCTGCACAGCGAAAACTCCATTCAAAGCGCCTTCCAGAAATACGAGGACGAGCGCCGTTTGGAAGTTCTGAAGCTCCAGTCCGCTGCCCGTAACTCACTGGAATGGTTTGAAAACGTCGAACGCTACCTGCATCTCGATCCAGTTCAGTTCAATTATTCACTCCTGACACGCTCCCAGCGCATCTCCCATGAGAACCTGCGTGAGCGCGATGCTGAGTGGCTGGGAACTGCAGAAGGCTGGTTCCAAAATCAAGCCGGAGTGTCGGACACTGACAATGCTCCACGTCCGCCAATGTTCGCACCGTTCAAACTTCGCGAGATGGAACTGAACAACCGCGTGGTTGTCTCTCCTATGGCCCAGTACAAAGCAGAAGATGGAACAGTCTCGGACTGGCATCTGGCCCACTATGGCGAACGCGCCAAAGGTGGAGCAGGGATGGTTGTTGTTGAGATGACCTGTGTCAGCGCAGATGGCCGCATCACACTAGGCTGCCCGGGTCTTTACGCACCAGAACATCAAACGGCATGGAAGCGCATCACTAATTTTGTACATGAACACAGCAATGCAAAGATCTGCTGCCAGCTTGGCCATGCCGGTCCAAAAGGTTCAACGCAAGTTGGTTGGGAAGAGATGGACGCGCCGTTGAACAACGGCAATTGGCCGCTTCTTGCCGCCTCTCCAATCGCTTGGACTGAACGCAACCAGACACCAAAGCAAATGGACCGGGCAGACATGGACCGCGTCAAGGCAGAGTTCGTGAACGCGGTGAAGATGGCAGATGCATCTGGTTTTGACATGGTCGAAGTCCACTGCGCCCACGGTTATCTTCTGTCCTCCTTCATCTCACCACTCACCAACAAGCGTGAAGACGAGTATGGCGGATCGCTTGAAAGCCGCATGAGATACCCGTTGGAAGTCATCAAAGTAGTACGCGAAGCATGGCCTCAGGACAAACCGATGTCCGTGCGTATCTCTGCAACGGACTGGGTGGAAGACGAGGGCCTCACACCAGAAGAAGCCGTTGAGATCGCCCGCATGTTGGACGCAGCTGACGTTGATATCTGCGATGTCTCCGCAGGTCAGACCAGCACTCGCGCACAACCGGTTTATGGCCGTATGTTCCAGGTGCCGTTCTCAGACCGCATCCGCAACGACGCCGGTATGAAAACCATGGCTGTCGGCAACATCTACGAGCCAGATCATGTGAACTCAATCCTGATGGCTGGTCGCGCAGATCTTGTATGTCTTGCTCGTCCGCATCTGTCCGATCCGTACTGGACCCTGCACGCGGCTGCTGAACTGGGCGACAAAGGTGTGTACTGGCCAGAACCATATCATGCTGGCCGTGACCAGCTGTACCGTCTGGCAGAGCGCGCCGAGACCATGAAAGTTCGCGTGTGAGGAAGAACGGTTTGGAAAAGCATGCACTCATAACAGGTGGCGGGACAGGCGTTGGGGCTGAAATAGCCCGCCACCTCGCGGGGGCTGGCATCAACGTCACCATTGCTGGGCGCAGACGCGAGCCGCTTGACCTGGTCGCAAGTGCCAACAGCCGCATCAGCGCTGTTACAGCAGACATTACCGGTGAAGTGTCCGTTGGGCAGATGTTTGAAAAGGCGGCTGAAGCAAGCGGACCAGTCAACATCGTGATTGCCAATGCGGGTGCCGCAGAATCTGCATCTTTTGGAAAGATCGAACGGGAAGACTTCCAGCGCATGCTTGACATCAACCTGACAGGTACATTCCTGACCTTCCAAAAAGGACTGGAATGCCTGAAAGGGCAGGAGTATGGGCGTTTGATCGCCATCGCCTCAACAGCGGGGTTGCGCGGTTATTCCTATGTGTCTCACTACGCCGCAGCCAAACATGGTGTCATCGGTATGGTCAGATCACTGGCACTCGAACTTGCCAGCAAGCCATTTACGGTCAATGCTGTGTGTCCAGGATTCACAGAGACCCCAATGCTGCAACGCTCGATCGAAAACATCATGCAAAAAACCGGAATGAACGAAGAGCAGGCACGGGCCGCTCTTTACAAGGACAACCCACAGCAACGCTTCATCCAACCGGACGAAGTCGCCACCACAGTGGCATGGCTCATCGGAGATGGCGCCCGCTCAGTGACAGGACAAGCTATTTCAGTATCAGGAGGCGAGACCCAATGACAGCCTCACAGGAAATGCTCAAAGCTGACAGAGCAACCGACGACAAGTCCCGCGTTCGCCTCTGGTTGAGATTGCTCCGTGCCTCTCGTGCGATTGAAGGCGAACTGAGAGAGCGGCTGCGGACAACATACAATGTGACCCTGCCACGCTTTGACGTGATGGCAGCACTTTACCGGGAGCCAGAGGGCATGCTCATGTCACAGCTCTCCAAATACCTGATGGTATCCAACGGCAACGTCACCGGCCTCATAGATCGCCTGACCACGGACGGACTGGTTCAGCGCACCTTGAGAGACGGAGACCGGAGAACCTCTGTGGTTCTGCTCACCAAAGAAGGTCGTGAGAATTTTGAGCAAATGGCAGCAAGCCACCGCGAGTGGATCAATGAGTTGCTCTCTCACTTTTCTCCCGATGAAGCAGAAACCCTTGCTGACACACTGAAGGTATTTGCAAGCGATTGGGAGGGGGAGGCCCGATAATGCTGACAACCTACAAAATGGCGAATTTGCAGCCAAAGCACTTCATTTGGCGCATGGAAGGCGATGTCGCAGTCATCCAACTGGACCGCCCGGACCGCAAAAACCCGCTGACCTTTGAAAGCTATGCCGAGCTGCGCGATACATTCCGCGATCTCGTCTATGCAGATGACGTTAATGGCGTTGTAATCGCCTCCAACGAAGGCAACTACTGCTCAGGTGGAGACGTCCACGACATCATCGGTCCGCTTGTTGCAATGGACATGAAAGACCTGCTGAAGTTCACGCGTATGACGGGTGATCTGGTCAAAGCCATGATCAACTGCGCTAAGCCGATCATTTCAGCCGTAGACGGTATCAGCGTTGGTGCTGGGGCAATCATGGCCATGGCATCAGACCTGCGCATTGGTACACCAGACGCCAAAACAGCCTTCCTATTCACCCGCGTCGGTCTTGCAGGCTGTGACATGGGCGCGTGTGCCATTCTCCCACGTATCATCGGGCAGGGACGCGCTGCAGAGCTGCTCTACACTGGCCGGTCCATGAGCGCTGAAGAGGGCTACACTTGGGGCTACTTCAACTCCATGTCCACCACAGAAGCACTCGAGGCCGATGCTATTCGCATGGCACAACGCATCACCGCAGGGCCGAATTTCGCGCACGGTATCACCAAGACCCAGCTCAATCAGGAATGGAACATGGGTCTGGATCAAGCGATTGAAGCTGAAGCACAGGCGCAGGCCATCTGCATGCAGACCAAAGACTTCGAAACCGCCTACAAAGCTTTTGTTGCAAAAGAAAAACCGGTCTTTGAGGGGGCATAAATGGCTGACACCACCTTCCTCACATGGCCGTTTTTTGAAGAAAAACACCGAGAGCTGGCCGAAGCCATAGAAAACTGGTGCTGCGAAAACCTTCCAGCTGACCACTCTGACACAGATGCTGCCTGTATCAAACTCGTTAATGATCTTGGTACCGCTGGTTTCCTGAAGCTCACTGCTGTTGATCCGGCTGATCCCAAACCGCTGGATGTCCGTAGCCTGTGCATCATGCGCGAAACACTGGCCCGTCACGACGGTCTGGGGGACTTCGCCTTCGCCATGCAGGGTCTGGGAACAGGCGCCATCAGCCTGTTTGGCACGCCAGAACAACAGCTGTGGCTCAATAAAACCAGAGCAGGCCAGACACTCTCTGCGTTTGCACTAACAGAACCAGACTCCGGTTCAGACGTTGCAAACATTGAACTTTCCGCCATCCGCGATGGCGATGACTATGTGCTCAATGGCGAAAAGACCTGGATCTCCAACGGCGGCATTGCAGGCCTTTACGTTGTCTTCGCAAGGACGGGCGAAGCACAGGGTGCCAAAGGCATCAGCGCCTTCATAGTACCGGCGGATACACCGGGCTTAACCGTTGAAGAACGGTTGGATGTGATGGCACCTCATCCTCTGGCTCGGCTGGGTTTCAAACAACTGCGCATTCCAGCAACAAACCGCATTGGGGGAGCCGGAGAAGGCTTTAAGATTTCAATGTCGGTTCTGGATGTCTTCCGCTGCACCGTCGGCGCTGCTGCTTTAGGCTTTGCCCGCCGTGCATTGGAAGAAGCCGTAACACGCGCAACAACCCGCAAACTGGGGGATGGCGTGCTGGCCGATATGCAGATGGTGCAAGGCCATCTGGCGGAAATGGCAATCGACATTGATGCCTCTGCACTCCTGATCTACCGCGCTGCATGGACGAAAGACATGGGGGCAGCACGAGTATCTCGCGAGGCTGCCATGGCAAAGCAATTCGCAACCGATCAGGCC
>NZ_LCWX01000170.1:12511-17682 GCF_001431305.1 Pseudovibrio sp. POLY-S9 | reverse complement strand
CAACAAATCATTGATAAGGCGGTACAAATCCACGGGGGCGAGGGCGTCCGTTCAGGCAATACTGTCGAAAAACTTTACCGTGAAATCAGAGCTCTTCGCATTTACGAAGGCGCATCCGATGTTCAGAAAATAATAGTAGCAAGGCAATTGCTTTCTCAGGAGGGGAGAAATGCTGGGACCAAGCGCGCACAAGGACACCTTCACAAGGGACAGGCTGCCACCAATTGATCAGCAGCCAGTTTTCCAGCTGGAGGGGTTTGAGTACCCAGACTACATCAACGCCGCAGTAGAGTTGACCGACAAGATGGTTGAACGCGGCTTTGGTGACAACATTGCTCTCATCGGCAATGGCAGAAAACGCACTTACAAGGAGCTTGCGGACTGGACGAACCGCATCGCTCGAGCTCTGCAGGAGGATTACGGAGTAGAACCGGGCGACCGCATTCTTATCCGCTCAGCAAACAACCCGGCCATGGTCGCCTGTTGGCTGGCTGCCACAAAAGCAGGCGCTGTGGTGGTCAACACCATGCCAATGCTGCGGGCTGGCGAGTTAAGCCAGATCGTCGACAAGGCCGAAATCAAACTGGCCATGTGCGATCTTCGCCTCATGGAAGAGATGGAGCGTTGCCTTGAGCAGAACGACCATCTGAGCAAAATCGTAAGCTTCGATGGCACGGCCAACTTTGCTGGTGAGATGGATAAGGTCGCACTGTCAAAGCCCGTCCAGTTTGAGGCCGTTCAAACGGGCAGAGACGACGTCTGCCTGCTGGGTTTCACATCTGGCACCACCGGACAGCCGAAGGCAACCATGCACTTCCACCGCGATCTGCTGATCATCGCAGACGCCTACGCAAAGGAAGTGCTGAACATCCAGCCATCGGACGTGTTTGTTGGCAGTCCGCCACTGGCCTTTACATTTGGCCTCGGCGGCTTGGCAATTTTCCCGCTTCGGTTCGGCGCAACCGCTACTCTGCTGGAAACGGCGGGACCCAAACAGCTTATTGAGATCATTGAGACTTACAAGGCAACGATCTCATTCACGGCACCAACGGCCTACCGCGCCATGATGGCGGCAATGGAAGAGGGGGCAGACCTGTCCTCACTACGCATTGCAGTCTCAGCGGGAGAAACATTGCCAGCACCAGTGTTTGAGCAATGGAAAGCAAAAACCGGGATTCCGATGCTGGATGGGATTGGCGCAACGGAAATGTTGCACATCTTTATTTCCAACCATTTGGAAGATGCCATGCCAGCAACCACTGGCCGGGAGATCAAAGGATATTCCGCAAAAGTGGTTGATGAAAACATGCAGGAGGTTCCACGCGGCACAGTTGGCAAACTTGCCGTAAGAGGACCAACCGGTTGTCGGTATATGCAAGATGACCGGCAGCAGAAATATGTTCGTGACGGCTGGAATTTGACAGGTGATGCCTTTTATCAGGATGAAAAAGGGTATTTCCACTTCGCAGCCCGCGCAGACGATATGATCATCACGTCCGGTTACAACGTCGCCGGGCCTGAAGTTGAGGCTGCTCTGCTAAGCAGCCCGGAAGTGTCCGAGTGTGCGGTTATAGGCGTGCCAGATGAGGACCGGGGACAGATTGTTGAAGCTCATGTGGTGCTGGTGGAGGACCACCCACAAGATGCAGATGTAATCAAACGTCTTCAGGACTATGTAAAATCTACTATAGCGCCTTATAAATACCCTCGTTCACTTAAACTGGTAGATTCTCTACCAAAAACCGCGACCGGTAAAATTCAAAGATTCCGCCTGAAGGAACAGCTGGTCGAGGATAAATCAGGGGAACTTATATGAAAAAACTCGTTTCAGCCGGAGTAGCCGCCCTTCTGTGTTGTACAGCTGGCGTGGCGCAAGCCGAATTTAAAATTGGCATGATCACCACCTTGTCAGGCGGTGGCTCCACCCTCGGTATCGACGTCCGCGATGGTTTTGAGCTCGCACTCAAACAGGCAGGCGCATCCGATGTGAAGCTGCTGGTAGAAGACGACGCCCGCAAGCCGGACGTTGCCAAAAAACTGGCAGACAAATTCATTCAAAAAGACAAAGTTGATATCCTCACAGGTATCATCTGGTCCAACCTGGCAATGGCTGTGGTTCCTGCGGCAACCCGCAAAGGCACGCTCTACATCAGCCCAAATGCAGGCCCATCTGCGCTGGCTGGTAAAGCTTGCCACGAGAACTACTTCAACGTGGCCTGGCAGAACGACAACCTGCATGAGGCAATGGGATCTCACGCCAACAAGGCAGGTTACAAGAAGACCTTCATTCTGGCACCAAACTACCCAGCTGGTACCGACGCTCTGAAAGGCTTCAAGCGGATGTACCAAGGCGAGCTGACAGGTGAACTCTTCACCAAGCTCGGTCAGGATGACTACGCTGCAGAAATCGCACAAATCCGTGCTTCTGGCGCTGACAGCGTGTTCTTCTTCCTGCCAGGTGGCATGGGCATTGCGTTCATGAAGCAGTACGCGCAGTCCGGCGTTGATGTGCCTGTCATGGGGCCGGCTTTCTCCTTCTCACAGGACATTCTGCCTGCGATTGGTGACGCTGCACTCGGCGTGGCAAACTCTTCCCAGTGGGGTAAGGACATTGAGAGCGAGGTGAACGCAAAGTTCGTCAAAGGCTTCAAAGAAGCTTATGGCCGTCTGCCTTCCCTTTACGCATCTCAGGGCTATGACGCTGCAAATCTGATCCTCTCCGCGATGGAAAAGGCAGATGTCAGTGACAAAGACGATTTCCGCGCAGCACTGAAGGAAGCTGATTTTGCTTCTGTGCGCGGCGACTTCAAATTCGGCAACAACAACCACCCAATTCAGGACATTTATGTTCGCGAAGTGGTGAAAGAAGACGGCCAGATCACCAACAAAATCGTCGGTGTCGCAATCAAAGGCCATCAGGATGCATACGCATCCAAATGCCGGATGAAATAAGCCAACGCGTTGAAGTAAAAAGTTAATCAGCGGGGAAACCCTAATCCTTCTCCGCTGATCCCCTATACTGATGTCACAATGAAAAAGAAGCCTCGGGAATATCATAAATGACGGCAGCTTTGATTTTTGAGCAGGTATTGAACGGGCTGCAATTCGGTCTCACTTTGTTTCTGATGGCAGCTGGCCTCACGCTGGTCTTCGGCGTTATGGGTCTGATCAACCTCGCTCATGGCTCGCTTTACATGGTCGGTGCCTTTTGTTGCGCTTGGATCACTCAGCAGACCGGCTCTTTCTGGCTTGGTCTTGGTGGTGGTGTCCTTGGAGCGGCGGCAGCTGGTGCACTCATCGAAATGCTTGTCATTCGCAGGCTTTATGACCGCGATCACCTCGATCAGGTACTGGCAACCTTTGCTCTTATTCTGATTTTTTCTGAAGGCACCCGCATGGTCTTCGGCTCCATGCCACTTTACCTCAACATTCCGGCAGCTCTGGGAGGCACCATGGCGTTGCCCGGCGTAGAAGCTTATCCGGTCTATCGCCTGTTTATCATTCTGGCAGCACTGGCTGTTGCCCTGCTTCTCTACCTGCTTATTTCCAAAACGCGCCTTGGCATGCGGATCCGCGCCGGTGAAAGTGACCGCGAGATGATCGCTGCCTTAGGTGTTGATATCAAAACGCTTTACACCATCGTTTTCGCATTGGGTGCCGCGATCGCAGGTCTGTCGGGTGCTCTGGTCGGCGCATTGCGCTCCGTACAAGTCGGCATGGGAGAACCTGTTCTCATTCTGGCCTTCGTGGTTATCGTGATTGGCGGCATTGGCTCCATCAAGGGCGCTCTCATCGGCTCCATCCTGATTGGCCTCGTGGATACTCTGGGACGTATTTTCCTGCCCGTCATCCTGAAGTTCTTCATGGAAAATGCCAGTGCAAACAGCATCGGGGCAGCTCTGTCATCCATGCTTATCTATCTGATGATGGCAGGCATTCTGGCAGTCAAACCAAAGGGGCTTTTCAATGCAACGAACTGATACAGCTCCAAAATCCATCAATATGCCAAAGCTGAACCGCGAGACCATCGTTAACATCGCAGTCATGGCAATCCTGCTGGCTCTGCCGCTCTGGGCGTCTTCCATCGGAGAAGACTACTACGTCAATCTGGCAAGCCTGATCACCATCTTTGCCATTGCTGGCGTTGGCCTCAACTTTGCCATCGGGCAAGGCGGAATGGTCAGCTTCGGCCATGCAGCCTTCTTCGGCATTGGTGGCTACACCACTGGTATTGCAGCCTTTCACAGCTTTGAAGAAACCCTCTTTATGGCCATGCCTTTTGCGATCTCCGGCACCAACCAGATGCTTATTATCTGGATTGTCGCAATGGTCATTTGCGGCATCGCAGCCTTAGCAATTGGCGCAATCTCGCTGAGAACCGAAGGCGTCTACTTCATCATGATCACACTGGCATTTGCCCAGATGATCTACTACTTCGCCATTTCTTGGCCGACATACGGTGGTGAAGATGGCCTCTCAATTTACCTGCGCAACGAACTTCCAATGGTAGATGCAGAAAGCGCTCTGACGTTCTTCCTTGTCTGTTTTGTCCTGCTGCTCGGTGCAATCTTCGTCTCAGCACGCTTGTCAGGCTCCCGTTTTGGCGCAGCGCTTGGCACCGCTCGTATGAATGAGACACGGCTGGCAACCTCAGGCATTGATCCATTCCCGATCAAACTCACAGGCTTTGTCATCTCCGCGATGATCACCGGCCTTGCAGGAGCTCTGTTTGCCGAGCTGAATGGCTTTGTAGGGCCTTCAATGCTCTCCTGGCACCGTTCCGGCGAGATTATGGTGTTCGTCATCCTTGGCGGCGTCGGGCGTCTCTACGGCCCTGTTATCGGCGCAGCCCTGTTCGTACTGCTCGAAACCTATATCGGCGAATGGACAGAGCACTGGCAGCTGCTGCTTGGTCTGGCCTTGCTCGGGGTCGTTCTGTTCGCCCGAGGTGGCGTCATGGGCATGATTGCAGGGAGAGCACGCCATGACTAAACCGGTTCTTGAAGTCAAAGGCCTGCACAAATCCTTTGGGGCTCTGCAAGCGACAAAAAACGTATCTTTGGACCTGAAACCCAATGAGATTCATGCGCTTATCGGACCAAACGGGGCTGGTAAATCAACGCTCATCGGTCAGATTGCAGGCTGGATCACACCTGACAGCGGCAGCATCA
>NZ_LCWX01000170.1:11116-12238 GCF_001431305.1 Pseudovibrio sp. POLY-S9 | reverse complement strand
CCGGAAACTGGCTCAGAAAAGTCGGTCTCGGTGGCCGCGAAGATATCGCGGTCTCGGAACTCTCTCACGGTGAGCGCCGTCAGGTGGAAGTCGCCTGCGCTCTGGCTCTCAAACCCAAAGCATTGCTACTGGACGAACCTATGGCAGGCCTCGGCCCGACAGGCTCTATTCAGCTCACTGAATTCCTTGAGGAAATTCGCCCGGAAATCCCAATCCTGCTCATTGAGCACGACATGGATGCCGTGTTCCGTCTGGCAGATCGCATCACGGTTCTGGTGGGTGGCGCAGCCATTCTGTCAGGCTCGGTCGATGAGATCCGCGCCAGTACGCTTGTCAGAGAAGCCTATCTCGGGGAGGAAGCCTGATGCTGTTGGAAGTCAAAGGCTTAGAAGCCCATTACGGCGCTGCACAAGCGCTGTTTGGCGTAAACCTCTCCATCAATGAAGGCGAGATGGTAGCGATGCTTGGCCGCAACGGCATGGGCAAATCCACCACAATCAGCTCTATTTGTCAGATGGTTACGCCAACCAAAGGCACCATCGAATTCTGCGGCCAAAGCCTGAACCGTTTGTCCAGCCACAAAGCTGCACGTCTTGGTCTGGGACTGGTTCCGGAAGGTCGTCGCTGTTTCCCGAACCTGTCTGTTCTGGAAAATCTGAGCGCGGCCGCCCGCAAAGGCGCATGGACGCTGAACCGCGTCTATGACTTGTTTCCACGCCTTCAGGAGAGGAGAAGCCAGAGCGCAAACACGCTGTCTGGCGGAGAGCAGCAAATGCTGGCCATCTCCAGAGCTTTGATGACAAACCCGAAATTGCTGATCCTCGATGAAGCGACAGAAGGTTTGGCACCTGTGGTGCGCGGGGAAATCTGGCAGGCGATCGCCAGGCTGAAGAAGGAAGGATTGTCCATTCTCATCGTCGACAAGACGCTCAAGGAGCTCCTTCCGCTGGCTGATCAGGCCGTCATTCTGGAAAAAGGCGAGTCAGTCTGGGCAGGCCGCCCGGATACACTCACCGAGGAAATGAAGGACAGATACCTTGGTCTTTGAACGCACGATCAAAGTGATTTTCCAGCACTGCGATCCAGCTGGAATTGTCTTTTATCCCCGCTACTTCGAGATGA
>NZ_LCWX01000170.1:10099-11018 GCF_001431305.1 Pseudovibrio sp. POLY-S9 | reverse complement strand
TCAATCAGGTCACCGAAGAGTGGTTCGAGCAATCGCTCGGCACGTCGTTCGTAGAAATTCATATAAATCAAGGGGATGCAGTCCCCACAGCCAAGATCGAAACAGAGTTCAAAAAGCCGGGCAAGCTTGGTGACGAACTCTTATTCACGCTTCAGGTCACAAAGCTGGGACGCTCCAGTGTCCATCTGGAGTTTACGGTGACATGCAAGGACGAGCTTCGTCTCACCAGTCGCTCAGTCATTGTCTACGTCAAAGGCGAGGACAAGAAGCCAGCGAGTTGGCCGCAAGCCATTAAGAAACAAATGGAATTTTTCCTGAAGGAAGAGGGACCTTCATGACAACACAACAAGCACTGTTCAAATTTCTCCAGCCGGAAGGTTGGAAGCCTGCTTCTGGATACGCCAATGGCATTATGGCAGAAGGCACACCCATCTTTCTGGGAGGTCAAATCGGCTGGAACGGCCAGCAGGTCTTCGAGAGCGATGATCTCATTGATCAGATCAAGCAAACGCTTGAGAACATTCGCGAAATTCTAGCCACAGCTGGCGCTAAGCCAGAGCATGTGGTGCGCCTGACGTGGTATGTGGTCGACAAGAAAGACTACACCGCTCGCCTGCGAGAAGTTGGCGAAGCGTATCGCTCTGTGTTTGGCCGTCATTTTCCATCCATGACCATGATCCAGGTGGCTGATTTGGTGGAAGATCAGGCCAAAGTGGAAATTGAAGCAACGGCAGTACTGCCAAGAGCGGAATAACGTGATGCGGGATTGGGACGCGGCCTATCATAACTCCGGTGCAGTACCAAACGCACAAGAGCTGTTTAATCAATGGGTTGAGCGCTCCAAAGCGTTTCGCGAGAGCTCAAAAAACCAGCTGGAAGTCGCCTACGGAAGCGGGGAGAGAGAGAAGCTCGACCTGTT
>NZ_LCWX01000170.1:3196-10000 GCF_001431305.1 Pseudovibrio sp. POLY-S9 | reverse complement strand
TTCCCGCAAGGCACTGAGGCGTCCAAAGGGCTCGTCATGATCGTTCATGGCGGGTACTGGAAGGCCTTCGATAAATCCGCCTTCAGCCACTTGGCGAAGGGGGCCGTCGAGATGGGGTACACCGTTGCCGTGCCCTCTTACGACCTTTGCCCTGAAGTGAAAATATCTAATATTACCAATCAGATGCAGCAAGCTCTTGAAGTTGCAGCTGAACAAGTTAAAGGACCGATTCACCTGACCGGTCATTCTGCTGGTGGACACTTGGTAGCGAGGTTGGGCTGCAAAAACCGGATGATACCAGATAGTATCACTGGTCGGATCAAGCACATCCTCGGCATCAGCGGGGTTTACGATCTGCGGCCAATCCGCAGGACAGCAATGAACGACACCCTGCATATCGACGAAGCGGAGGCGCTGGCAGAAAGTCCGGTGCTGCACGAACCTCTTGATAATCTACGCTTTACAGGCTGGGTTGGAGCTGAGGAGCTGGCAGAGTTTCGGCGGCAAAATGCAGCCCACTGCGCAATGTGGGGTGGTTTTGAAACTCAGGTCACTGCCTATGAGGACCCCGGCAAAAACCATTTTACCGTGGTAGAGGCGCTGGAACAGCCAGACAGCTTACTCCTCACAACTATGTTGAATACATAATCACAACCTGCTGAAATATATAGATATTATATAAACCGCGCGACTTTGCGTTCTTATGTGTAATTTTGCGTGGTTTAAGTGATTCATGCGTTACTTTAAGTTGCTATGTAACTGCGTTGATGAATTCATTTCATCAGAAAGCACCTATCACAGCAAACGACACAGCCCAGCGCATCAGATTGAAAATCTCCTCGCACTCTCCATCCATCTTAACCTATTGGATAGGCTATTCACCAAATGGAGAGTTGTGGAACCACCATCAGCCGCTCTAAGGTTGACCCAACAACGCAGACCGGAGTTATCCGCCCAGCGCGGCTTGCAGGTACACTTATCTGACAAGCCAGCTCTGCAAGGCATCAACTCTGGAAACGGGCACTTTCCAAGATGCTCGTATGCGCAGGTCTTGGCTGACTGGGGAGGCATATGTGACAGCAGAAAAAGCGGGACCACTTTCAGGACTTCAGGTGGTGGAGATGGCAGGCCTTGGCCCAGCGCCCATGGCCGGACAATTGCTTGCAGATCTGGGAGCCGATGTCATAGTCGTCGACCGCCGCACCGGCGAGCGGATCGACAAGGACGTCAACCGCCGAGGCAAGAAGTCCATCGCTTTGAACATGAAGAGCGAAGAGGCCGTCAAAGTCTTCTTCTCCCTCGTTGAGAAAGCCGACATCCTGATAGAAGGCTTCCGCCCCGGCGTAATGGAGCGCCTTGGCCTTGGGCCGGACGAATGCCTCACGAAGAATCCGGGCCTGATCTATGGCCGCATGACCGGCTGGGGGCAGGATGGGCCATTAGCTCATTCCGCCGGCCACGACCTCAATTACCTCGCCATGACGGGCATGCTCCACGCCATCGGCGAGGAAGGCCGCCCACCAGTCCCACCACTCAACATGGCGGCAGACTACGGCGGCGGGTCCATGTTCCTGCTGCTGGGTGTGCTGTCAGCATTGTTTGAGCGCACCAGAAGCGGCAAAGGGCAGGTGATCGATGCAGCCATGGTCGACGGCGTGCCAGCTATGATGGGCCTGATCTACTCCTTGCTGGGCCGCGGGCTTTGGCAGGACAAACGCCAAACGAACCTGCTGGACGGTGGCGCCCCGTTCTATCAATGCTACGAAACCTCAGATGGCCGCTATCTGTCCGTTGGCTCTCTGGAACCTCAGTTCTTCGCTTTGCTGCTGAAAGGGCTGGACCTCCCGCAAGAGCTTTCCAAGATCCAGATGAACATGAAAGAGTGGCCTCAGCTGGAAGAGCAAATCGGCAATGCCATCAAGGCGAACACGCTGGACCACTGGACCGGCGTCTTTGCGGGAACCGACGCTTGCGTTGCCCCTGTGCTCTCCATTGAGGAGGCAAACGCAGCCTCTCTCAACACCGAGCGCGGCAACCGCATCCGCCTCAACGGCGTCACCCAGGCAGCACCTGCACCGCGCTTCAGCCGCACAGTTCCGCAAACACCTGAACCAGCAGGAAGAACCGGAGACGATACTGCACAGGTTTTACAGCAGCTTGGTTTCTCTGAAGCTGATATCGTTGATATGCAAAAGAGCAAAACTTTGGCCTGAATCTGCGACAATTAACGATGCGAAACAAACTGTAAACGGAGGGGGCCTCAGCACTCCCTCCCACGTCATAACTGCCTCAGCCCAATCCTCTGAGCACATCCCATGACTGAGGACATCCTCTCGAATCTCCTAGGGTAACTTTAATCAGGTTACTGCGAAGGAGTGCACCAGAGTATGCTGGTAACAGATGCATTTGTATTATTGTTTCTTGTTACGCAGGGCCTCTTTCTCGTCGCCTCATACGTCTTTGCTGTATCTGGCGCAGATGACCTGTTCGTTGACACCCTCTATTACACCTTTATCGCCTGGTATCGCGGCCCATTGGTGGGCAGAACCGAAGAACGCCTGTTTGAAGAAACAGGGCACGTCCCACCCAGACCGCTGGCCATCATGTTGCCCGCGTGGGATGAAGCCGCAATCCTCTATCCCGCCGTCACAGGCATCATGCGCAGGCTGGACTATCCGTCCTATTGGATCTTCATTGGCGTCTACCCCAATGATGACGCCACACAGAAGGCTGCAAACCGTCTGGCAGCCGAACATGACAACCTGCGCGTCGTCATCACCAACAATGATGGCCCAACCTGCAAAGCCGACTGCGTCAACACCATCCTTGCCGAAATAGAGACATTCGAACAAGAGCAGAACATCTCCTTTGCCGGCATCGTCATGCAGGACGCCGAAGACATCCTCAACCCAAACGCTCTGCACATCTTCAACGCCAGTCTTGAACTTGCCGATGTGGTGCAGTTGCCTGTGCTCTCGTTACCCCGTAGACGCCGGGACCTGACAGCAGGCCACTACATGGACGAATTCGCCGAGTTCCATTCCAAGGAAGTTCTCGTCAGGGGCTTCCTGACCGGAACAGTTCCGGGTGCTGGCGTTGGTACCTGCTATTCCAAGAAAACCATCGAGACAGCCAAATCCATTTCTGGCACAGATGAGAACGGCATACCGGAAATCTTCAACATCAGCTCCTTGACGGAAGACTATGACCTCGCCATGCGGCTCACAGGGAAGGGGCTCACCCACCGCCTGCTCTGGATCCACCCGGCAAGGAAGAGCGAGCACACGGACTTTGTAGTCACGCAGGAGTTGTTTCCCTCCGGCTTCTGGCAAAGCGTACGCCAGAAAACCCGCTGGACCATCGGCATCGCGTTTCAGGGCTGGGCACAGCTGGGGTGGAAAGGAGGGCTCGCTGATAAATATTTTTATTGGCGCGACAGGAAGATGGTGTTCTTCAGCCATGCCATCATCATCGGGTACATCTCGCTTTTCTTCTACTGGGGCCTTCGCCTCTATGAGAAGCTGGCACCAGATGCCTACCATTTGCCACCGCTTCTGCCAGAAGACAGCCCATTCTGGTATGTGATCTGGTTCAACGTGCTGCTGCTCGCCCACCGCCTTATCCAGCGCCATATCTGGACAGGCTACCATTATGGCCTGCGCGCATTGGCACCTGTAACCCTGCGCTACTTCGTATCCATCATCATCAATTACATCGCCATGATGCGAGCCATCAAAACATGGATCCGGCATCTGGGCACTGGCGAAGTTATCGGTTGGGACAAGACCGCCCATGATTATCCAGATGAAGAAAGTCTGGAACTGGCAATTCCTGTAGAGCAGGAAGCGCAATCATGACTCGGCCCCAAACGCCCCACAATACACGCGGGAATGCCAACCGAAACTCGGCATTCTATCTGCTGTGGGTCATCATGTTTGCGCTTGGCTTATCCATCCCAACACAATCACAAAATCCAGTGCCGCCTTCAGAGCCAGTCAGCCCTGCGCCTTACACCCTCCAGCAAAAAGACGAGTACTACATCAGCTTGCTGAAGGACCGGCAGGACAGCCAATCCCTCCTGCAAAGCACGTGGCGCGATTATCGCTCCTATCCCTTGCTGGATCTGGCATACCGTTTGCTGGCAAAAGGACGGAACGAAGCTGCCCTGAAAGAGCTGGATGAGCTGCTCAAGCAAGACCCCAATCATCTTGTGGCCCGTTGGCAAAAAATCCAGCTGCTCATCGGCCTCAATCGCCCAATCGCAGCAATTGACCAATTAGAAATCCTCCAATCTCAAGCCCCCGCCTTCAGCCGCGGCTATCTTTCGCTTGGCCACCTGCAAATGCTCACGGGCGAGTATGCGGAAGCCTTTGATGATTTCCGGCTGGCGATAGAGACTGGCAAATTACTGCCGAGCAACCGGGAAGAAGCTCTTGCAGGCGCCGCAGAAGCAGCCATCAAACTCGGCAAAACAAAAGAAGCTCTCCAGGCACTGAACATTCTGCGAGAGCTGGGCGCTGCCACCCCAAGGCAAAGGCTCATACGGGCCGACCTTCTGCGCAACTTCAATCAACTGGAAGAAGCCCGCAGCGAGTGGGACGAACTTTCCAAACTGGACAACGCCCCAAGAACCCAACGCACAGCCATCCTGAATGACGCCTTCCTGCTTCTTGAGCAAGGCAAAGACGAAGAAGCCTACCGCTTGCTGCTGCGCGGCGAAATGAATGGACTGTTTACTGGCCGCCAATCCTCCGCTTTGGAACAACGCACATTCGCCAGAGCTCTGGCCGCCAGTGCTCTGAACTCTGGTCACCTTGATGAGTTACTGACCTTCCTCAACCCCGGACGCATTGATCAACTGGGACTGTCCACGCGCGTTCAGCTGGCTTACGCTCTGGTGAAAAAAGGCTCCAGTGCTGAGGCTGAAATGGCGCTTCTGACAGCGGATGGCAGGATCCTCGACACCAAAGCCTCCGGTCCGGAAGAAGCCGCCAACTACTATCTGGCACTGGCAGACATCGCCATTCGCGCAGGAGATGATGCCAGAGCAGTCACTGCGGGCCGATTGCTGATCAAACTCACCCGAAGCCCGGAATACGGTCTGCAACTCAGCATGCTTGCTCTTAACAACGGCTGGGAAACACAAGCCATCAACGCGCTGGTGGAACTGCGCGCCATCACCCAGTTTACCGACCAGCAGAAATCTCCGGAAGCCTGGGTAGAGCTGTTGCAAACCCTTTCAGATCTGGCACGGCGGGCAGGGGATCTGGATCTCGCCAATCAGGTTCTCAAAGAAGCTGAAACGTTGATGCCCAACTGGCGCATCACAGCAAAAAGAGGGCAGGTCGCCCTACTCTCCAACCATCACCGCATCGCCTCCGCTGTTCTTCAGGATGCTCTTGCACGAGCCCAAAGAGCCCGTGCTGACGGCGCCTTCAATGAAAACGACAAGAAAGCCTATGCACGTCTTCTGTTTGATCTGGCAGCCGTTTCTGCAACCAATGAAGACTGGACCAGTACGCTTGACTATCTGATCGCGGACTGGAAGCTACAACCGGACCCGACACTGGTTCTGCCAGCATATCTCATGCTCAAGGAAAGCACCGCAGAAGGCATCACGGCACGCATGTGGCTGAACTACGTTTTCAGCTACACCAACACTGCAAACCTGTCAGAGGAAAGCAAAGACATGTTTGCCACGGCTTTCCTCTCACTTGCGCGCCTCTTGAAAACAGAAGGGCAGCTTCAGGAAGCCGTGAAAATGTACCGCCAATCACTGCGACTGGCCCCAACTGCGGAAACCCGTTTGGAAGCTGCTTATCTTGCACTGGAGCTCAATCACCCCAAAAGAGCTCTCATGTTGCTGCAACAGCTGGACCAGACCCAAAACACCGATGCGATCTTGGCGATCCGGTGCGAGGCCTACCGCGTGCTTGATCGCAATCTTGAGGCCCTGACATGCGCGCAACAGGAGCTTCAGGCCCAGCCCATGAACGCCGACAAGCATCTGACACTTGCCAGCCTCTACCTGCGGCTGGGAGACAAAGAGAAAGCCAGAGAGGAACTACAGCAAGCGTATGAACTCAGCCCAAACCTCGCCACAGCAAGCCAGCTTGGCTTCCTCTATCAGGAGCTGGGAGAGTATGAGGTTGCGGAAGACTGGTTTCTGGAATCTTTTGAAGAGCATGACGATCAGAGCGCTGGCATGGCACTGCTCTACCTCAACCTGCGCCAGATGGACTATGATGAGGCAGCACACCTCCTTGCCAAACTGGATGTCTCAAAGCTCTCTGAAGAGCAAATGGCCGGCTACTACGCCGCCCGGGCACAGCTCACGCTCCATCAGGGCAATCAGTCGCCAGAAGCGCTGGCAAGCGCTCTAGTGGACCTGCGCAAGGCACGGTCCATCGCCTCGACACCGGACATTCGCTTTTCCGTAGTTCAGGTTCTGTTCCAGTTGGATCAACTAGAGGAAGCAGAGGCTGAATATGAAAAACTGCCGCCAGCCGACCTTAAAAACCCGGCAACACTCGCTTTGGGAGGATACCTTGCCCGTGCTCAGGGTGACAATGATCTGGCAGTCACCCGCTTTGAAACCTCGCTGGAGGAAAAACCAGATCAGGCGAACCTGCAGGAAGATCTGGCCTATACCTATCTGGCAGCCTTTGAAAACAAGAAGGCCGCAGACCTGTTTCGCAAGCGGATTGATGTGCTGCACCAGCATCAGCGCGACATCTATGAACAGGACAAGCTGGAGCGTTTCCAGCGCCAGCTCCGCATTCTGGAAATCCCGATCAGCTTCCT
>NZ_LCWX01000170.1:0-3100 GCF_001431305.1 Pseudovibrio sp. POLY-S9 | reverse complement strand
GTTCTTCGATGGTGCCAGCCCGTCACGGCAGGATGAGGAGGAGTTTGCAGGCGCCATCCTTGGCATCCCATCCAGCAGCCCGTTCGGCTCACTGGAAGTGGCATGGCGACCTCCGGTCATTGGCTACCAGAATGGCCGCGTCTTTGAAGTCATCGCCCGCGCCCAGTGGCTCAACCAACGCTACAGCTTTCGCCCGGACCCTGACACCTACCAGACCATCATCGGCCTGCGCTTCAAGCCTTTCATGACGCAAAACCTGAAAATCGGTCTGGAGCGGTTCTTCAAAGGCGGCAGCATCACAGAAGACAACTGGCTGGGGAGGGTGCTTTGGTCCTTCACCCGCGGAAACGACTTCCTCCCGCTCTACGATTTTTACTCCGGTGAGCCTATCGACAAAGAACCCTACATCAGCCTGTATCTGGAAGGTGGCCGTTTCTTCGAAAAGGAAAAAACCATTCTATTCTATGGAGATGGCCGACTTGGTTACACTTTTAGGCTCGATCCTAACCTGATTTTGTCGCCCTTTGCGTATTCCATAGGGAGCGGAAACTGGAACTCCCAAACCAGCGCTGTGGCGATTGAGGCAGGGCTGGGAGCATCTTTGAAGTGGAGAGGGTGGTACACCAAGGCCTATGGTGACCTGCTTCAGCTGGAAGTGTTTGGGCGTGTAGGACACGAAGTATTAAACACAGATGACAGTGAGACCAGCCGAGTGCTTCTTGGGCTTCAAGCAAACTTCTAAACTCTTCGTTCTTGGGGTGTTCTGCCTCGCTCTCATCACATTCATGATGATCTTTAAAGCCTATGCGCGGCAAGACTCCGGTGCTAAGGAATGTATTCCTATACGTATGAGCTTCATACAACCCTGGGGCGATGAATATTTTCCTAACCCTAGATTATGGCGCAGCGAACTCCTTTCACATCAACGACTTGGCATAAACGAAGCCATCCTCCAGTGGACCGTATGGGGAAGCGATCTTCAGGGCGAAATCAAGCTGCCTATGTGGCTCGAAGCTGCAATCATGGGCGCAGATGAAGCCGGAGCCAAACTCTGGTTCGGCCTGCGGTATGATCCAACGTTCATGGAGAAGCTGCAAAAAGATGGCCAGACCTATCTGGACAAGCGCTTAGCGGAGACCAAAAAGCTCGCCACGGCCATAAAGGCTCAAATCAGCTACACCGCACATCCCACCGAGGTTTTTGCGGGCTGGTATATACCAGATGAAATTGATGGCAATCTGCTGTTGGATAGCAAGCTCAAACAGCTCGTCACCGGATACACCACACAAACCCGCGCAATCTTGAACCGCATCCTCCCGGGGCCTGTTGCCATCTCTGGATACACCGATTTGAAGACCATTCCGCGAAAACTGGCCACCCAATGGAACAAGCTCATGGCAAAATCATCCATGGACATTCTGTTGCTGCAGGATGGGCTAGGGGCCAAGCTTATGGAACCTTATTCCAGCCGCAACCTGCAACGCGCCATCAGCGCCGCCTTCAGCACACAAGATCATACGGTTATTCCAGTGGTGGAAATCTTCGAGATCGATCCAAGAACAGCAGATTTCAGCACAATCCCAACCTCGCTCGGCACCATGAAAAGCCGTTTGAAGAACGCAAGATTTTCGGCCACGCAGCCTTTGGCCTTGTTCTCGTTGTCCAGCCATATCCTGAAGTTCAACAACAAACACAGTCGCGAGATCAAAGAGTTTCTTACTGAGAACGCTCATGCCTGCATTGCAAACGCATTGGCTGATGTAGAAGCTGCCGAATAATCACAAGGACCGTAGCGTAAAAGATGAAAGAGCCAGAGATCATCGGAGCGGGCCCTAACAAAGTGCTGTGCATCATAGGCACCCGTCCAGAAGCTATAAAAATGGCGCCGGTCATCTCTGCAATCGCAAACTGCCCAAACCTACACGCCCATGTTCTAATGACAGGCCAGCACCGCGACATTGCATCCAATGCACTTGAATCCTTCGACATTCACCAGATCAACTGGCTCGACGTATCCAGCACCAGCCACAGGCTGGCCGATCAGGCCGGCGAACTGCTCAAAGGCATAAACGCATACATTGCTGTGCATCATCCCAAATACGCATTGGTCCACGGCGACACCACAACAGGCTTTGTCGGCGCACTGGCCAGTTTTTACAGCGCCATTCCAGTCGGCCACGTGGAAGCCGGACTGCGCAGTGGTGAGCTGCAGGATCCATTTCCCGAAGAAGCCAACCGACGATTGGCGGACCAACTGTGTCATAGGCTGTTCGCTCCAACATCCATCGCCAAAGACAACTTGTTGCGTGAAGGCCTGAGCAACGAGAAAATCCTCACCACAGGAAACACGGTGGTCGACGCCGTTCGACATCTGGCACAGAAGATCAAATCGGCACGCGTGCTCGACGAGTTGAAAGACGTTCTGGGGCCGCAAAAGCGATTGGTGCTGGTGACCACACATAGACGCGAAAATTGGGGCGATCCCATGCGCCGCATCTGCCAGGCCATAAAACGCATCACAGAAGCCCATGAGGATCTGCAAGTCATTTTGCCAGTCCACCCAAATCCGGTCGTCAAAGACATGATCGAGTCCGAGCTCAAAAATACACCGCGCATCCATCTGGTCACGCCATTGTCTTATGAAGCGCTCATCGCACTGGAACGTGACGCCGACCTGATCCTCACAGACAGCGGCGGCATACAGGAAGAAGCACCGGAGTTCGGAACACCGCTGCTGATCTTGCGCAAGACCACAGAGCGACCAGAAGCATTGACCAGCGGTCTTGCAAAACTTGTCGGCACATGCGAGCAAACCATCACCGATGAAGCCGCGCACATCTTGAAATGCAAACACACTAAGATCGACCGCCAAAACCCATTCGGCGATGGCCATGCATCACAGCGCATAGCGGCTGCCGTAGAAAGTCACATAAACTCAGCAGACTAGCTCCATTCTGGCCTTTGTAATTTAAGTTCCATAATGTTGGTTCTGCGAAATTGGGTTGTAACCGCCATGCTAAAGTGTCAGGATCTATCAATCTAGAAGTGTCACACTGATCCTGTTGTTGGTCTCTTGCAAGGATGGTGCGACATGGGCATG
>NZ_LCWX01000169.1:0-643 GCF_001431305.1 Pseudovibrio sp. POLY-S9 | reverse complement strand
ATCTTCGGTTGATCTGGTCTACTGCTGTCGCCAGCTTCTCGTTCGGATTTGGCTTGCCAGGTTCCGGAGAGGTGAATAATTCACCGGATCTTTCTGCAAGAGGTAAAACATCTGTTAGCTGGACCGAAATTGAACCTACAAGGTAGGGCCGTCGCTTAATCATGATCTGCCAGAGACGTTCGTAGATGCTGAGGAACAATGCTGTGTCTTGTGAGGCAACACAGCTCTGAGCTTGGCTCCATCCTCCTGATGGTAAGAACCGGAGCTGCAGGCTGAAGCGTTTAGCGCAGTATCCGTCTCGTCTCATGCGTTCGACAGCCTTCTCCACGAGCCACCGGCCAACCAATTTAGCTTGGCTGGAAACTCGGTATTGAGGAGCAAGAACCTTTGAGTTGCCATAGCTATTACGCTTTGTTTCCTGCAGCGGGATGTTCTCACCCTGCAACGCCCGCACAAAGCGCTCTCCTTCCACCGAGTGCCATATCAATCTGGCATGGCGAGGGTCCAGGTTGTAAAGCGAAGGAATGTCATAGATCCGTGCCTTGTAAAGGCGCTTACTGATGCCTTGAGAGATTCCGGGCAAATCTTCCAGCTTCATCTTGCTCAGACGATCCGGCATATTTTCAGGGGCCAACCATTGAAG
>NZ_LCWX01000168.1:0-579 GCF_001431305.1 Pseudovibrio sp. POLY-S9 | reverse complement strand
TCCCACTTCACATCCTCGACGCCGTGTTCTTTCAGCAGGATCTTGACGATCTCAGGTACGCTTTTCTTCTGGAAGATCCGGCAGTCAGAGCCGTGGGCTAAACGGTGCAGGCTGGGCAGCAGCGTGAGTGAGTAACTGGTGCGGTGATGGCCTTCATTACCACGGGCAATCTCAGCGATTACTCCGGAGAGGTGGCGCAGGCCCTCGTATTTATGATGGATGGTCAGCGTAGCGGGCGTATCCAGCAGGCTATGCAAATCCAGCGCGTTGTCGGGGCTGGCCAGCTCAATCTGGATCTGCGTGAGCCCGTTAAGGCGTTCTGTTGCCGAGAACCCGGTGACCAGCAATTCCGCGTTGGGCTGCGCAGGAGCTGCAAAGGTAAAGGCCAGATCTTGTTCCTGGAAGAGCTGCGGGATTTGGACAATAGCATTCATAACAAACTCACTGGCAAAGGAAAAAATAAAGGACGCATAAGAATTAAGAGTGATCTGGCGGATTGAGTTGGTGCATCACCATTGGCGGCGGATAGGGTTTGGAATGCCATGCATCAGCGGGACATAAAGTGCCCGGGCGCGCATA
>NZ_LCWX01000167.1:25210-26295 GCF_001431305.1 Pseudovibrio sp. POLY-S9 | reverse complement strand
AAGGAGAACTAGACCTAAAAAAAGGCTGGTCACCAAACCTCAAACTGGGGAAATTTGGTCCAGCACTTTTGGGGAAATTTGACCCAGCATTGACACTGAAGTGCCTGTCGCCCGAACCCGCGTTTGTGGTGGGCGTAGTCTATGTACAGCGAATGCAGGAAGTGCTCTGGTGTGAAGTAGCCGATGAAGCCGATACGCTCTCCTGCATACTTCAAGACCCAGACATCCTCCCCCTCAACAAGGCTTTGAAACTGGCTGGCATCTACGAGGCTGGTGTAGTCATAGGCAAACGTACGGCTCGCCACGCTCTCATAGAGCGCAGCGAGCACGTCGTGGTCGTCAGATGTGTAGGGCAGGATTTGGAGCAAGCCTTGCCTTCCGTGTTCAGGGTCAGGCTTTACTGGCCGTCCAGACATTCTGGCGGCAAAACTTCCGTTTTGTTCTGCGAATCCAGGAAATGATCGAAGCTGTGGTTACTCGCCTGCGTTTCAACTTGCTCATAAGCGGCGCGGGACTGAGACACCATCGCGTCCTGGAACTTCAGACGTTCACCAGACAGCGGCATCGCTTTCAGGTGATCAGACTGGTTCTTGGAAAGATCAGCGATGAAGCCAGTGTAAGAGCCCTTCTGCTTCACGCCTTTCAAAATTTGAGCGGATGGAGTGAGCTCAGGATTGTCCAGCTTGGCCGCTTGTGCGTTCACAGCATCTGTATGGCCTGTACCGCCGTACACTTCATCCATGATCTGAGCTGTCAGACGCATGTCATCAAGCACCTGATGGCCCGCTTCACGCAGTTCCATACCACCATCGCCATAGGCTGGTAACATCAGATTTGGCAGGCGACCCTGCCAGGCAACCATGCGCTGCTGATCGTTGAGCGCCTGCTGCTCTCCAGAGGAGATACACGGAGATGGAGCAAGGGTCATATGGGTCAGGAAGGCATTGAGGAAGTGAGCCTGCTGCTCACAAATCCCAATCGGATTGAGCGGATTGATGTCGAGAGAGCGCAATTCGATGTATTCAACACCACGGCGACACAGCGCAGCAATCGGGCGCTCGCCTTCCTTGGTGTTTCGCTTAGGC
>NZ_LCWX01000167.1:22688-25109 GCF_001431305.1 Pseudovibrio sp. POLY-S9 | reverse complement strand
CGTGCAGAGCCGTACAGCTCGTTTTCAAGCTGCAGCTGGTGCGTGTTGATCTGCTTGTAATCGCCTTCTTCCGCCACACCAATTTGCTCGTACTGGCGCACAGACGTTGCAAGAGCACCGCGCAGGCCTTCAATGTAATCGCAAAGAGAGTTGTAGTGAATGTCCAGCTCACTCTGCACGACGCTGGTGTAACCCAGATCGCTCATGCGCAGAGACGTTGCATATTCGCCGAAATAAGTGTCATCACCCAGCATGGACAGGGTCGGGTGCGGGGATGCCAGATAGCTTTTGTCGACGGCAGGAGAAGCCCCGAACAGGTAAAGCACCAGCCAGCCATGACGTTGCAGGTTACGGATCAGGCCGAGATACCCGGCACTGCGGAAGTCCTGAAGGCTTCCGCCGGAGGTACACTGCTCATGAAACTCGTGCCAAAGGCCATCGGAGATGGAGAAGTTGTAGTGGATCCCGGAGATCGTCTGCATACGCTTGCCATAGCGATGCGCCAGTCCCTTGCGGTACAGCGTTTTGATCTGCGCCGCATTCGAGTTTCCATACTCCGCGATGCGGATCGTCTCATCACCGGCGATTTCCGGCGGCATGGACGCATTCCACAAATACTCGCCATCATCCGTCTTACGCGCTGCAAAAGCCTGCAGTTCTTTCAGAAAATCCAGGCTCTCTGCAACAGAATGCACAGCAGGTGTGATAAACTCCACCTGAGCCTCAGAAAAGTCTGTCGTGATAAATTTGTGCGTTAGCGTTTTACCCAGAGACTCCGGGTGATCACGCAATGACATAAAGCCATCTCTGCCAACACGCAGAGCTTCTTTTTCGATCCCCACGCGGAGTTCAGCAAGACCTTTTCGTACTGTGCTATTTTCCAACAGCTTCAGCGTGGCTTCACCTAATTTTGTCATTCTCGTTCCGTTAATCTGCGCAAAACGGCTATATGGGCTCAAAGTATCCTTGTGCACCTTTCGGTTCACTCTCTCATAGATACTTCCTAATTTCGTGGATGCAAGAGTACAAAACCTGTCGAATTTTCCTTAGTGTTTTATGCGCAACTTCCATCATTAATGCGTGAACCAAGTTCAATTCGAGAATAAAATTAAACTGAGAAAATGAAGAAATTACCCGTCTGACTATCAACATGCCAACAAGATGTATTCCTTAACCCGCTTCAATAATCAAAAAAAATATACTTTGGCAAAGCACCGCCTATCCACGACCTAAACTGCTGATTTCACCATGAAAGCTCCAGATTATCTTCACTAGCAAAGACATAGAACAGGAAACAGCACACTTGCATGCACCGAAATACAATCCTCTGCCTCATAAAAAAACCGAGCATTCCTAAACCGCCTTACAAAGTTCGTGTGCATTTTGAACACTCTATCTGATATTTCGAACGCCGTGCATCATGCTGCACAGCCAGAAACTTCCATGCAAACCTTACTCGGCATCTAAACTTTGCTTGCTTTAAGCTGAAGCATTCTCAGGAAAGTCACAGTCGCTCATCCCGCATAAAACAGTCTGGTCCTTGCGAGTATTATCGAGAGTTACGGCGGGTCTGCTTGCAAAATCTTCAGTGGATCCAGTGTTGGATAACTCCTTGTCTTTCGGTGAGGTCACCACCACTCCTCACCATTTTTGAGGCTATCAGCAAAACAACCTCAGCAATTCTTATGGGTGTCATCCTTTTCATGTGCCCGTTACCTTTTGCAGATCGTCCTGAAGAGGCCCACGACTTGCAAATCAAGCTCCCTTTAAGCACTCTCGCAATCACTCTTCCCCTCCTGGCAGGGTGCGTTTCTGATGAAGAGCGCCTGCCACAGGCCTATTCGCCCTCCATCGAGATTCCGCCGGGGGCAACGCTGATTACGGTCAACACCACGCCTGATGGTGCCTTCTGTTTTCTGGAAGGGTATCGGTCATCCATCTTTGTAAAGCACACGCCCGGCCCGATGGTTGTTCCTGCCGGATTTGAGAGCAGAAATCTCATTTGCGAGTTGAAAGGCTACAAAACCACACAAGGCGCTGTGCTCCCCGGCCCACCACCGCCAGATGGAGACAAGATCATCATCCAGCGTGTTTTCATTCCGGTTGGCGTGAATGTCCCCAACTCCAGCCCCGCAGGCGCTGTTGTGCCAGATGGCTTTGTTGGCACATACCGCCGTTAACCCAGCACCGCCTCATAGCGGGTTTTGAAGTTGGCTGTGAGGTAATTCATCAATTCCCGCACCCGGTGCAGTTGGTGCCGTGTTGGCGGGCTCACCAGCCAAAGCGGTGTTGTCTGCTTCCATCCGGACAGCATTTCCGTCAACTCGCCGCGTTTGATGAGTGCATCGGTGTAAACATCCGCAAGGCGCGCAACACCCAAGCCCGCAGCTGCTGCCTGGCACATGACGCGGCCATTGGAGA
>NZ_LCWX01000167.1:7517-22591 GCF_001431305.1 Pseudovibrio sp. POLY-S9 | reverse complement strand
TCTGGAATCCCTTTTCCGCCTGCACCACAATGCGCTCTTGTCCGCGCGTGAAAATCCATTCCTGCACACTGCCGGAAATGAAAGGTAGACCTTTGAGATCAGAAGGGTGGCGGATTTTGGAATGAGCTGACACAAAGGACGGGGACGCCACATAGCGGGTTGTGATGGTGTGCAGCTTGCGGGCAATCAGGGTGCTGTCTTCTAAATCTCCCATCCGCAACACAAGATCGTAGTCGGTCTCCAGCAAGTCTTCCCGAATGCTGGAAAAATCCAGTTTCACCTCAATCCCCGGATTGGCGTGCTGATACTCAATCACCAGCGGTGCAATCAGCTCCTCTCCAATCAAACCGCCCACAGCGTTCATACGAATGGGGCCCGTGAGGCTGTCCGTCGCCTGCGATGCCAAATCAGATGCATCTTCAATCTGCTTCACGCCGGTGCGGCACATTTCATAGTAACGCTCACCAATTTCAGTCAGGCGCAGTTTGCGGGTGGTTCTAAACAGCAGCTGCACATCCAGCTGCTCCTCCAACTGGCTCACCTGTTGGCTTAAGCTTGCTTTTGAAAGACCCGTTTCATCAGAGGCTAAGGTAAAACTGCCATGTTCTGCCACAGCCAGAAACGAGCGAAGGCCATTCCAGTAGATATTGTTCATTTCAGCCTAACAATCATTTCGTATTACCCATATTTATCAGCGTGATCATTTTTGTACAATTGCCGCAACACAACGCAAGTTCATCTTGCTCAAGAAAAAGCTAACTAGGCAGGAAAACAAAATGACAAAGCCACTTATCATTATCACTGGCGCAAGTTCCGGCATTGGTGCAGCGATTGCGAAGTCTTTCAGCGCAGCTGGCCACCCACTTCTTCTGCTTGCTCGCCGGGTTGAGCAGATGGAAGCTCTCGGTCTTCCAAACACACTGTGCCGCGGCGTTGACGTCACCAGCCGTGAGCAGCTGATTGCAGCTGTTAAGGAAGCTGAAGACAAGTTCGGCCCTGCAGACGCACTCGTCAACAATGCTGGCTGCATGCTGCTGGGTGATCTGTCCGTTCAGGATCCAACTGAATGGGACCGCATGATCGACCTGAATGTGAAGGGTGTTCTCAATGGCATCCACGCAGTTCTGCCAGGTATGAAAGCGCGCAAGGGCGGCTCCATCATCAACGTCAGCTCCATTGCAGGCCGCAAAACATTCCCGGCACACGCAGCTTACTGCGGCACCAAGTTTGCCGTTCACGCCATCAGCGAAAACCTGCGTGAAGAAGTGGCAGCAGACAACGTGCGCGTCATGACCATTGCTCCGGGCGCTGTGCAGACTGAATTGCTGTCTCACACCACCTCTCAGGACATCATTGATGGTTACGAGCAGTGGAAGAAAGAGATGGGCGGCGTGCTGGACCCACAGAACGTAGCTGACACAGTGATGTTCGTTTACCAGCAGCCACAGAACGTCAACATCCGCGAAGTTCTGCTTGCAGCAACAGGCCAGCCTGCATAACGCAGAGCAACCACGATTTTATAAAAGCCGGCTCTCTCTCAGAGCCGGCTTTTTCTTTGAAGCGAATTCTTATCAATCAGAATGCGTTTTAAGAGTTCGGCACGTCGCTCAAATGACGGGCAATCGCCTGAAACAGCGCGATCGACTTCATCTTCACCATCTCCTTATCGCGTTGATAAGAAGGATAGGTCGAGGTTTTGGCGATCACCACATTTCGAGCCGGGTTGATGTAGAGGAACTGGCCGTGAATGCCGATTGCGGTGAAGTCACCCTGATCAGAGTCCAGCGGCAGCCACCATTGGTATTTATAGCCAAGCGGTGAGGGGCTCTGCGGATTGTTGTAGCCGGGCATCAAGCGCGGCTCGTCCGGCGTGACCGATGTGTTGATCCACTCTTCCGACACGATGCGCTCGCCTTTGTGGTTCAAACCACCACGCTCAAGCACCATTCCCACACGCAGCATATCACGCAGGCGAATGTTCACCCCGCCAAAGACAACCGGTTCACCTTCCTGATCCACCATGATTTCAGCGGAGGATTCAGCGCCAATCCTGGACCAGAGCTTCTCGTTGAACCATTCTTTGTAGGGTTTGCCGGTCGCCCCACGCAGCACCCAGCCCACAACATGCGTATCAATGGAGGAATAGCGATTGTAAGTTCCGGGCTCCAGCTCACGCGGCACATCCTTGGTGAACTCATCCTGAGAGCCCAGCAGGATTGCGACAACAGACTGGACGATGTCTGAATTCAGATCAGCGTAGTTCTCATTCCAGCGGACACCCGACGACATTTCCAGCACGTCTTTCAGACGAACATCGTCATAAGCCGTACCCTTGAGCTCCGGCACATACTTGACGACCTGATCATCCACACTCTCAATATGCCCTTCATCCAGCGCCACTCCAACAAGAATGGAGGCCATGGATTTGGAGACGGACATCTGAATAGCATGAGTCTCAGCGGTGTTCCCGCGATCATAATACTCATGAATCAGCTTACCATTGTGCATGATGGCAAGGCCGGTGGTGTGAGAATCCAGAATGTAATCTGCTGTAGAGGCTGCTTCGCCCTTATACATAAAGGTCGCTGGCATCGGTGATGCCTGATGCGCCCGCGGCAACTCATAGGTCTCATCTGGCGCTTTCACCGAGGTACTGGAATACTCTTTGTAAAGCGACCTGAATTTCTGATCGATGTTCTCAGGTTTGAATGCATCCGCATAAGCCATCACGGCACGGATCTCGGCAATATCTTGCCGGAAGTAAAAAGCACCCACAGCAAGCAACAGCACAACGGCCAGAACACCCCAGCCAATCTTCTTCAACATGACGTCCCCCCATTCGCGGTGAAAGGTCAAAACCTCCAGAGCGAACCCAAACCTTACGCATAGGTTAATCGCTTGTAAAGCGAGCCGATGGCAACTTAAGAGCGGTGTATTACCCAATTAAACGCAATTAAAACATAAGCGCTCACACAACCTTTGCGGGTTTCCTGTTTAATGGCCGCGACCTTCTTTTCTCCGAGTGGTGGGAGCAACTGGTATGCAGACAAAAGCAAAAACAACCCTTCTTGCACTGAGTTTCCTCTTTTTTTCAGCAGGTTACGGCCTCGCGCAAATCAACAACTTTGCGGATGACCCGGTCGCAAACGAAAACGCCAATCCCCTAAAGTCAGAATACCCCGATATCGTGAGCCCGGTTTCTGATTGTCCCGATATTGCAGAAAAATACCGCACAGGCGGCGCTGGTTCCGATCCACTGGGATACCCGCCGAATTTTGGTTTCACCAACATGTCCTCCGCAGATCAGGAGGCTTGCATCAAGGAAATCAACAAGGATGGCAACATCAATGAGAAGCAGGAAACCCAGGAAGAGGACAATATCCTACAGAATTGAAGACGGGCGTATGCTTCTCTAAGATATTGTTATTGCAGCGGTAAATAGATCTCGACAACGAGATCTTCAGGAGCGGTGTTGGTTGGGCTGTTCCAAAACACCTCATAACACGGGTGGTCCGCGGCCTCTTCACCCGAGTTCGGCAGCCACACCCCATAAAGGTAACAGAAAGCCGCCTGCAAACCTGCATACGGCCCCTGATGACGCAGCACAGCACAGCGTCCAGCTGGAATACTATGTGCTTCAAGTCCCTCAGTATTTTCAAACTGCGGTGGAACAACTGCACCCACACGTGAGCGTAATTCATCTGATGGGACGATTGAAGGATCGTCATAATAAATGCCAACAAACGGCCCACATTTACGAATCACACCACGAGAAGACAGCATTGCCGCCAATTTGCTATACACAACTCCCATGTCAGAATAGGAACCGCGATGGCAAAGGACCTGCAAGCTCTTTTCAGGCACATCTCTAATTTCAACTGGATGCATTGAAAAGATACTGTTTTTCTCGGAGGCAATCTCAGGAGCCGCGCTTTTATTTTCACGGAACTGGCCGGGTGCAACGCCATACTCTCCCTTAAACGCACGAGAAAAACTCTGTGCACTCGGGTAACCATATCTCTCCGCAATCTCGGTAACAGCTTGTTTTGTCTGGATAAGATCTAACGCAGCCCTGTTCAACCGAATGCGACGTATTGAGCTCGCCAGCGTTTCACCGCGCATGCTCTGGAAAACACGATGCCAGTGAAAGCGCGACATGCAGGCGACATCAGCCAAAGCATCAAGGCTTAGATCTCCATCCAGATTTTCATAGATATATTCAAGAACACGCAGCATTCGCTTCTCATAGGCTGCCTTGTTCTGCTCTACTTTCACGTCCCGTTTCCTCTGCCTGTCATCATTTCCTCCCTTACAACACAGAGGGGCTGAACATATCTTGCTATCTTGCTATCTTGACCTTAGAGCAGGCACGCAAAGCTGACTCATGAACAAACTCAAGTCATCTTTACTAGCGACTTGCTTTGAGTAGTTCCACCTATTGCTGCATTCACTTACCAACTCACCTTACACGCTTTCTTTCAGAAACTGACAGTTCTTTGAGCCCCGACGGTGACTTAGTCACTTTCACGAGCAAATTTCTGAAATTTTACTTATAAAACGGTTGCTTTTCGGACCTTGGCTCGGATAAAGCGGAGGCAACAACTGGCCAAGTATCGGGCTATGGCCTAATCAAAACAATCTAAGGATTGCAAATGACCGACGCAGCGTTGGCCCCAGCTCCTGTGCTTGATCAGGAAGCCAAGACCGAATTTCCTATTCCAGCAAACGTATTTGCTGAAAAAGTAGTGTCCGTTAAACACTACACTGACCGCCTGTTTAAATTCCGCATCACGCGCCCAAGCTCTTTCCGTTTCCGCTCTGGCGAGTTTGTCATGATCGGCCTGCCAAATGCTGAGAAGCCGGTTTTCCGCGCATACTCCATTGCAAGCCCATCCTGGGATGAAGAGCTGGAGTTCTTCTCCATTAAAGTTCAGGACGGTCCACTGACTGAACATCTGCAGAAGATTCAGCCAGGCGACACCGTTCTTATGCGTAAGAAGCCGACCGGCACGCTCGTAAATGATGCCCTGATCCCAGGCCGTCGTCTTTACATGTTCTCTACCGGTACAGGCGTTGCGCCGTTCGCATCCTTGATACGTGATCCAGAAACCTATGAGAAGTTTGAGGAAGTTATTCTGACCCAGACTTGCCGCGAAGTGAATGAACTCACCTACGCGAAGGAACTGGTTGAGGAAGTGAAGAACGATCCACTCGTTGGAGAGTTCGCAGCTGGTAAACTGCGCCTGCACACAGCAGCGACCCGTGAGCCATATCCTTGTCAGGAACGCATCACCACTCTGATCGAAAACGGCAAGCTCTTTGAAGACCTTGGCGTGCCAAAGCTTGATTCTGCGATTGACCGCGGCATGATCTGTGGTTCTATGGAAATGATCAACGACACCAAGGCGATCCTTGAAAAGCATGGCCTTGAAGAAGGTTCCAACGCAGCCCCATCCACATTCGTGGTTGAGCGCGCGTTCGTTGGCTAAGCCTTTTGCTTCATAATTTTGCGAGAAGCCCGCTGTTCATTCAGCGGGCTTTTCTTTTGTCTGCACTTTGCGATTTATGCCTCTTTCGTTAATTTCATTGCCTCTTCAAGGACTTGATTAAAGCGATCAAGTGCGCCTTCAAAACGACCGAAAGTCAGATGCGTGTTGGCGCCGGAGGCAAACCCTTGCTGTATCTCTTCGCCCAACTCAAAATCTTCAATGAGGGTCGTTGAGGTGATCGCCTGATTGCGGACCCAATGCTTCTGCATTTCATCAGTTTGCGGCATAGAGTTCGGGACCAGTGTCGCCAATCGGACCCGCGTACGGTCAACGGCCAGCGGTTCACAATGCACCCAAACGATATGATCTTGCTGAACAAGCAGCTGCGTTCCCGGCAAGACAGAGTAGATGATGTTGGCGTGCTCACGAAGTCTCCACTCCTCCTGAGGTCTATCTCTCAGTTCAAACAGAGTGATGCGCGGCAACACGGACCGCATGTTCTCTCCCAACATCTGATAACTGGACAGGTTCTCCGGAAAGTACGGTCCAATTGTTTTGCGATGGGCTACGCGGAAATGATAGGCCTCGATCCCGCCTTCAATCAGCGTCTTCCAATTGGCAGCAATTTCAAAGGTTTCTTCAACCGCAATTCGGTGATCAGCAAGCTCCAGCCAAGACAAGTCATCGGAGAGTGGAGCGAGGCTCTGTTGGATTTCCTGCACATTTGTGGCGTTCGGATCGGCGATAACCCAGATAAAACCATAGGATTCCAGCACTGGAAGTACCTTCAGGCCATATTGAGAGCGATCCAGATCCGGAAAGCCTTGTTGCTCCTGTGGCACCGCTACCAAGTCGCCTTGGTTGGACCATGTCCATGCATGGTACGGGCAGGAAAACCTTTGCTTGCAGCCAGTTTCTTCTCTCACCAGCTTAGCACCACGGTGGCGGCACACGTTGAGGAACGCGTGAGCTTTGCCCCTGGCATCTCTGGTCAGCAGAACAGGCAATCCAGAGACGGATCGACTAAGGAAAGTGTTTGCTTCTGACAGTTCTGCTGATTGTGCGGCGGCGACAGGCTTGCTGCGAAACAAAGCGGTCATTTCCTGAGCAAAGCGATCAGAACAATTGTAACGCATCACCGGGGAGTGCGTGACTTTCTCATCCAAAAACTTTTCATTTCTGGCATCCAAACCAAGCAACTCCGCAATCAAGCTAATTTCTTCATCCCGTGTCATGGCAAATCCTCCACTTACCGATCGGTAAGTATAAACTTACCACTTGGTAAGTTGTCAAATTTATCCTATACAGATGGAAAGGGAGCAGGATTTGGATCAGCACGCAGAAAGCCCCAGAACACGTTACATCACAACGGCAAGCGCGGTCTTCGCACAGAAGGGCTACCACGCTGCAAGCCTCGCAGGCATCGCAGACAGGCTTGGCGTAACCAAACAGGCACTGCTTCATTTCTTTGGCTCTAAGGCTAGGCTTTATGAGGAGGTGCTGAGCGCGCTTTCTGATCGGCTGCTGCGCTCAATCGAAAATGTCGAGGGGACTACGCCAGAAAACAAGCTGCGCACATTCTTCCTCCAACTCTCAGAGGATGCGCTTTGCAATGTGGAGGACACGCAGCTAGTTGCCCGTGCTCTGCTGGACGCCCAGACCACCTCCGAAAACTGGCCTATGAAGCCATTTCTGGATGCACTGGGCGCGCTGGCTCACAAGATGAAGCGATGGTCAAAAGCCTCAGATGCTGAGCTCTTTTGTTGGATTTACCAGCACATCGGTTCAATCCAACATTTTGCTATCTCACAGACCACACTCAAGGGCATGTATGGAAAAGAAGCTTTCGACGTGCTGAAGGAGACGCATCAGGCACAACTCCGTGCGGCTCTTGCTGATCTGGAGGAGGACCCAGTTTAGCCTTTCAATTCAAGCCGCTCGTGAATTTGAGCAATCTCATCTTTCCATTGCACTTGCAGGTGAGATGACTGCCGGTTCGGTCGCCGCGACAGATCCGCTTCCATCAGCGTTTCCAACTCAATCAACCGCTCTAGCAGTTCATCTTCCCCGGAATGATCTGTTTCAGGCGCCGTATCCTCAATCCTAGCCTCAACAGCAGGTTGCTCAATGGCAGCAGCTTTGGCAGCTTTCTCCTGAACGTCTGCGATCAAGGCATACGCGGCATCCACATCATTGACTTCCTGCAAACGCTCATTTTGCACGACCCAGAACCGATTGCATGTCGCTTCCACCAGATGCCTGTCGTGCGAAACCAACAAGAAAGAACCGTTAAACGACTGAAGTTGATTAGAAAGCTCATTACGCCCGTAAAGATCCAGATGGTTGGTCGGCTCATCAAGCATCATCAGGTTGGCTTGCACCTGAGACAGTGAGACCAGCAACAGACGCGCGCGCTCACCGCCGCTCAATTGAGAGACTTTCTGCGACAGCTGATTGTACTTGAAGCCGGCTGCAATAATGGTCTTTTCGCAGTCAGGCACCCGCAGATCGACACCAAGAGCTTCTCCAACAGACACCATACCCTCAACCAGATTAGCTTCCCCCGGAAGCTGTTGAAGCGTCTGATCATAAAACGCAATTCGGCATCGAGGATGAACCCGAACATCGCCCGCTTCACTCGTCCGTTTCTCCCAACAGCAGCGCAACAGGCTGGACTTACCCGTCCCGTTCGCTCCCATAACCGCAATCCGGTCACCGGGCCGCACAGCAATGTCATCGACATTGTATAAGAAAACATCCGCCACAGGCGGCGTCACGTTCAAGTCTTTCAGTTGAACCAACCGGTCAGCCTGAATTTGCTCTCCGGCAATAGACAGGTTCCACGGATAAGCCTCGACGGAGTCAGTCTGGTCGTCCTTCATTCGGTCAACCATTTTCTCCATGGACTTGGCTTTGCGAGATAGGTCCTCGTTGTCGTACGTACGTCCCCAATCCGCGAGACGTTTGGCACTTGCCTCAACGCGCTTGATCTCTTTTTCCTCGGAGTCACGCCGGGCAATACGTGCTTGCGTCAAAACTTCATGCTCTGCCAAGGCCTTCGTGCAGGGCAGATCGAAGGCATGCAGTTTGCGATCCTGAAGGATCCAAGTGCGGTTGGTGACGGAATCGAGCAGGGTCGCGTCATGAGAGATCATTAGAAAGCTGCCTTTCCACGATTTTAGGAAGCTTTCAAGCCACATGATTGTTGGCAGGTCCAAGTGGTTGCTAGGCTCATCCAGCAACAACAGGTTCGGCTCAGTCATCAAAGCACGTGCCAGCATGAGGCGTGTCATCTGACCACCGCTGAGATCCTTACAAAGCACTGTGGACTGGTGAGGCTCGAACCCCATTTCCGGCAGCATCACATCCACCTTCCAATCCATCCAGTCGCGCTTATCCTTTGGCAACGCCTCACGAAGAGCCTCTGCCAGCGTCAGTTCCATCAGTTGTTTGGGAAGATGTTGCTCAACACAGGAAACGACAGCAGCACGGGAGACCGAGATGCTGCCCTCGCTAGGCTCACCGCGACCAGCAAGGATGTTGAGAAACGTCGACTTACCGCACCCGTTGTGGCCTACCAGCCCAATCCGGTCGCCTGCATTAAGCCCGAAGGAGAGATTTTCAAACAACACACGCTCAGGCGACTGCTGCCACAGACCACTGCCGGTTATCAATGGATTGCTACTGGACTTCGCCACGGGACCGTGCCTCCCAACACATAAAACACTAGGAAACGGATTAGAGAAAAATTACGCAGCTTCCAAGAGGGCGAGAGGTGTAATACAGCAAGGGCACTTCAACTTAAGGGAGAACAGAGGATTTCACGTCACACATAATCGCAAAAAACAGTGTGAATCCCTTGAATAACCGCTGTAAACTAGGGGATCTTGCTCACATGTGGTTTGCAGAGCTGTTCTACATTGCAGAAAAGACTGATGGCGTGTCACCGCCATAAAATACTGGATTTGAAAGAACAGAAACCTCACATGACGACCTCTATGCAACCCTCATCAAACCCCAAGCAGAGCATTGGAGTGGTGTTCTCAGTTGCCGCATCCGCGCTTGCTCTTACAGCAGCAATTGGCCTTGCCTATCTTGCAGATCCAAACCCGGCTTCAAAGCTGCATCTTGCCAACACTGAAGTCTCACATTGCACAGTTGCGGGCGCTACAGCTGTTTTGGGTCTTCGCGGTGAATGGAACTGCATTGCTGCGCAATGACCACAAGCTTACTTTGAGTTCTGCGCTCGCATCTCGTTGTAGGCTTTTGTAAAACCGGTGGCTGAAAAGTTGATGCCAACCTTTTTGCCTGCTCTGGACATCATCACAAACCGTCCTTGATCTTTTGCAGCTTTCATCGCGTTGATGAAGGCCTCTTCGGTTTTGCCTTCAATCACACAGCCTTGCGCCATACAACGATTGACCCGTGCAACCGCCTGAAAATCACCAATGTTCACGCCAACACCCGGAGCCAAAAGAAAGTCGAGCGGCAATACATATTGCACCATATCGCTCTTTTCTTTCGGACTGTAGGTGAGTGTCATCAGCAAAATATTCTGGCCACTCTCATTATGAACCACACGCTGCTTGATCTGGCAGCTCATGCCATTCACAGCGGGGTCATAGCACTCCAGCATCCAGTCTCCGTGTTGCTGCGTGGTGACCTTGGGACTGCTGGCAACAGCTGCATCGCCTTTGGGGGCTGATTGAGCAAAGCCCGGCGTAGCACCAAGAAAAGCAACAACTCCCAGAGCAAGAGCTGCAATTGTACGAAGGGGAAAACCAAAAATCTTCATTTGAATATCTTGCTTGCAACTATAACGATAGGACTGAGTTATCTATCTCACCAATCTAGTTTTGTTGCAATATTGGAGATTTGCGGGAGGCCTTTGGGAAAGAGCCCCCTGTTTTCCCTAGGGATTTGAAATTATGAAATCTGGAAAAATCAATTACATCGAATTGCCAGCTGCTGATCTGGAAGCCGTAAAGACATTTTACAGCAATGCACTCGGTTGGACTTTCGAAGATTACGGCCCTGACTACGCTGCTTTCAATGATGGTGACTTCAATGGCGGTTTCTTCAGGGCAGACCTGTCGTCCTCCACCGCAAGCGGTGCGGCGCTTGTTGTGCTTTATGCCGAAGACTTGGAAGCACTGCAGGACACACTGGTGACGAACGGCGCAAAAATCTGCCGAGAGATCTTCACCTTCCCGGGTGGGCGCCGGTTCCATTTTCTTGACCCGAACAACAACGAGCTTGCTGTGTGGTCAGACAAATAACAGGCGAAGGCATCGCTGACCTGCAATATTAGTGGGGGTGAATTGAGGGATTCACCCTTCTCTATGAATAGGCGTAGCTTCCAAGCGAAATCCAGTTTCTCAGGAGATTCGCGTGCGGTTCGCCAAAGCATCAGACGCCGGTCAGTTCAGCCCCCTCAGTTCTAAAGGGGCTTCCCTCGGAGTTCTCATTGCATCTGCAGTGCTCCTCGCCGGATGCCAATCCAATGTTTTTGGACCCGATCCGTCGAACCCTCCTTCTGATGCATATGTTGTTTCTATCGAAACCAAACCATCAGGCGCGCAATGCATCTTGGATGGGTTTGCTGAAAACCTGCACGTGAAAAGCCCCGGCCAACTCGTCATTCCAAAGGAATACAAAGACGCGCAAATCGTGTGCACAAAGGAAGGCCACGAGGAAGTTCGCGATGACTGGTACCCCGGTGCGGGCGTAGAAATGCCGACAGTCTCCTGGGTCAGGACGCTTCCGAAGAAACAGTAGTCCCTGTCTTCTGAATATCTTAGCAGCGCTTAAGCGCTGGCTTCAGCTGAGGTCGTGTTTGACAACGCGATCTTTTCTGCTTTCTGCACCCTTGCGCCAATAACCACCAGTACAAGTGCGATTCCGCCAAAAACACAGAACGCAAAGGACAATGGCAGCAAGGTCTGATCGTAGAAACGGCCCACAATCACAGAGAGGATGAGCGCAATAAACGTGGTGGTCGCGCCAACCAACGTTGCAGCCAGGCCAGCGATATGCCCGAGAGGCTCCATGGACATGGCGTTCAGATTTCCGTTCAACATCGGCTGACAAAAGAATGCCAGCGAAAGATAGGTCATGAACAACCACAGATCAGGCGTGGTATCAATGAGGAGCAGATACATCGCAAAGCTGAGGCTGGTGACAATCTGAATTGTCAGCGCAGCACGGCACATGTTCTGCAAGCCGATACGTCTGACAATACGGCCATTGACGATGGACGCCATGCCAAACACAACGGCAATTCCGGAGAAATAGAGCGGGAATGTTTCGTGGACGTTGAAAATATCTGCAAACATCGGCTGAGCGGTACTCAGATATGTCATCATTGTACCAAAAACAAAGCCTGAAGCCGCTGTATAGTACAGCGTCGCCTTATGGCTTACGACTTCTTCAAGACCTTCCCAAAGCACCCTGGGCGTGATTACCCGGCGGTTTTCCGGTTTCAGTGTTTCCGGCTGACGCATTGCCAGCCAGATGCAGCCAACAGACGCCATAATCAGCATGATGACAAAGATCGCCCGCCATCCCGCAGCAAACAGGATGCCTTGACCAATCAACGGTGCTAATGTGGGCACAATAATAAACACTGCTGTTACAAACGACAGGATGCGCGCCATTTCCGCGCCGACATACTTGTCGCGAACAATCGCCATAACGACCGTACGGTGAGCGCTGGCTCCGACACCTTGAAGCAGACGCCCGAAAATCATCATAGGCAATGATGTCGCCGTGGCTACAAGGACGGCACCAATTGCGAAAACAACAGACCCTGCATAAACCGCCGGCTTTCTGCCAAAGCGATCAGAGACGGGGCCAAAAACAAACTGACCCAGGCTTAATCCAAGAAACAGCGCAGAAATGATGAGCTGGACGTTGTTGGAATTTCCGACATTCAAATCTTTGCCGATGACTGAAAACGCTGGCAGCACGGCGTCAATCGAAAGCGCAGTCAAGCTGGTCAACGTAGCCATGAGGGCAACAAATTCAACCGTTCCCAGGCTAGCACCTGCGGTTTTCGGAGAGTCCGTCATCTGGATATTCCTGTTTCAATCCTGGCATAACTGCGGGTTTATTTTTAAAACCCAACACCATGGATCTACCGCGATTGCGGCAAAGTCTGTGGGAGCAACAGCTTTCACCTATCAGGCAACAAACGTGAAATCAAGAAATGAGATGAATTGTAATCAATGACGTTCCTTGAGGGGTTAGCACTGAGAATGTATTTAGTGCGGTTCCTTTTGCCAGAACTTCGCATCAATTTAGGTCCTCTTATGCGCCTTAAGAAGACACTAGGATTCTTGATGTTATTACTCTCCCATATTTGGGGGTATTATGATTTCGATTGACCGTTTTAGAGGCGCACTCCTCACAACAATTCTTGCTAGTTTGGTTTCCATTCTTCTGGCAGTCATTGTTTTTCGCATGATTGGGGAGCAGCCAGAAAGTAACTCTTACGCCTTGCTTGCGGAGGCTTTTTTGCAAGGCCGCTTTGAGGCTTCGCGCTGCTTTGACCTGGACTGTGCGCTTTTCGAAGACAAGATCTTTGTCATATTCCCCCCCGTACCAGCCTTGATCGCTCTGCCATTTGTAGCGCTGTTTGGTGTAGAGTTTCATCACTTTATTGCTCTGGGACTGATTTGCTTTTTCATTACCGGCTTGGTGTGGTGGCAAATTACGCGCAACTACCAGACGGACTACCGACTGGCTCTATTGCTTGTCGCAGCTTTTCTTTTTGCAACACCGCTGCAATACACCGTGCTCCGTGCTGATGGTGTCTGGTTCTTTGCACAAGCCGTCGCTGCGATGTTGACGTCACTGGCACTCTGGTCAGCGCTCATCAAGAGAAATGCTTGGCTTGTGGGATTGTTTATCGGTCTCGCATTCCTCACCCGGCAGATGAGCATTCTTTACATGCCGTTCTTTTTTGTTCTGATGACGCCACCGGACAGGTCCATCTTTGCAATCAATGCTGAGAGTATTGGGCGTCTGCTCAAACTCGCAGTCTTTCCTGCAATCGCAATAGGCATCTACTTTGCTTACAATTACGCCCGCTTCGGCGATCCTATGCAAACTGGGTATGCGTACATCTTCCCGCCAGAATGGGATGCTCTGGGTGATCCATCTGCGTCATGGATTGAGGATCGTGTTCAAGAGCTGGGCTTGTTCCATCGGGATTATCTGCTCTTCAACCTGATCCACTTCTTCGTGCAAGGGCCGGATGTAGAGTTTTCAGGCAAATACCTGACGCAGATGAGCGGCTTTGGCGACAAGGGTATAGCGCTCTTCATCGGCGCCCCGTTCCTGCTTTACTTCTTCCTCGCAAAATGGAACCGGGAATACCTTTTTGCGGGGTTGACAATCGCTCTCATCGCAGGAGTGACACTGTTCTACCACTCCAACGGCTTCTCTCAGTATTCCGTGCAGCGCTACGTGCTGGACTGGCTCCCGCTCATGATGCTCTTCGTTGTGCGCACCGTGCGACAAGACAACATGGGGATCTTCGCGATGCTTGTGGTGCAAGCCTTGTTTCTCAACGTCGCCATGCAAGCGCTTGCTTTTGCGGCAAACGGTTGAGCCAGGTTCTATCGGGCTTTGCGGAAAGTGATCACCTTATGACCCAGATAGTTCGTCACCGCTCCAACCGCGATGGCAAAACCATGTGCGAGTGCTTGCGCGATAAAGAGCGGCAGGGTTGTCATGAGCATTGCATTTAAACCAACAGACAGCCCAAGCACGATGAGAGCAGAGAACAGGTTCACCCCAAGAAAGATCAGTACCTGTCGTTTGATGCTCTCGGGTTTCTGCGCCCCTACAAACACAAAATGCTTATAGAGCGTGTATCCAACACTCATTCCAATGAAATAAGCCAGCAACACCGCCAGCCAGAACGGCATGAACACAGACAGTGCAATCCGCAACAGCCAGTTTACAAAAGCAGCAAGACCACCAGCTAACAAAAAGCGGATGATCTGCCTGAACTCTGGGCTGGTGTCATAAGAAGATTTCAGCGCGGCAATGCGAGCGGCAACCATCAGATCAAATAGCCTCCGAACCAGGCAAACAAGAACAGAATGGCCAGAATACCGCCGAGCGCGAGACTCTGTTTGTCCTTCAATGCGAAGACCACGGGGTCATCGTTCAGTTCCAGTCTCTGGCATTTCAGCCAGACACGACCAAGCCAAAGAAACAGAATGGGTGGCATGCCCCACAAAAGCACAGATGCAGAATAAAAGTTTGCGTTGAATGCTTCATTGGTCAGGTAAAGCACCATAACCAGCGTTGCTGCCAATCCACTTGCCGAGCCGAGGGCAAGGAGCACCGGCAAATCTCTGTTTCGATACCCACGCCCAGACATCTCCCCATTTGTACCAGCCTCCACATGGCGACCCAGCTCCGTATGGCGTTTTGCCAAAGACAGCGAGAGGAACAAATACATGGAGAAGACAAAGAGCCAGGGGGAGGGCGGCACGTCAACCAACGTCACACCAACCCCAAGACGCATTGTGAACAGCACCGCCAGCACAGCCGTGTCGAGCAAAGGTACCC
>NZ_LCWX01000167.1:0-7417 GCF_001431305.1 Pseudovibrio sp. POLY-S9 | reverse complement strand
GCTTCAGATAGAAGGAGTAGGCAACCGTTGTTACTAAGTAGGCGAAAAGACCCAACACGACAAAGGGGCTTAATGCCGCCGCGATGGCAAAGCTCAGAGCAAACCCCAAAGGGATGGCCAACATAGCATGGGCGATCTTCAGCTTGCCCGATGCCAACGGCCTTGCCTTCTTGCTGCAATGCTGACGATCTGCTTCAAGATCCCAAAGGTCATTCAACAAATAAGTGGAGCTTGCAAGAATGCCGAGAGCCACAAAGCCCAGTACCGCACTCGCCCATGCTTCAGGGTTCAAAGCCTGACCACCCAGAATAAGAGGCACAAAGAGCAGCGTGTTCTTTGCCCACTGGTGGAGGCGTAAACTCTTCAGGAGAGGCCGAAAAAAACCATCAGGTCTTGCAAAGGTCTTTTCTACCTCCCCACATCGCATCGCTTTTTGAGATAAACTGTCGGAAGGGTGGACGATTAAGGAGCGGACAGCGCTTTTAAAGACAGGCAGATCGGAAATACTATCACCAGCATACGCAAAACCATCCGGAAACCTTTGTTCCAGATAGCTCGCTTTGTTGCCTGATTTCAGATTGATCTTGCCGTTGCTGGCGTGAACTTCATTAACAAAACCGAGCCGACTGGCAACTGCGATAGCCAGAACTTCATCAGCAGCAGTCGCCATATGAACGTCACGTCCTTTACCAGCTTCTGCACGAGCATAGGCAACAACATCTTCGTTCAGCGGCAAATTATCGATTTTTAAATCTACGCGAATGGCCAGTTGCTGTTTTACATAGGCGCGTCCGCGAAAGAGCCAATAAAAAACAACGAATAAGTTCAAAGGGTTTGATTTGAGGAACAGAATGAATGCTTCAAAAAAGCAATCCGTCCGTATCAGCGTGTGATCAAGATCTAATATAAGCGGCAGTTGTAATTCAGGTTCCGCCGACCTCTGAAGTCTCTGAATATCTTCCATATGCCCCACCCGAAGACTCTGCCCGGCAAAGAGTATGGGTTATGAATACCTAACTAATTACTCTCAATTTTGGTTAATAGTGTCTGCGAATGATTCAGATGTTTTTTCTTGGAAATTTTATTGGACGCAAAACTACTTAAAAAGCTTACAAAGCCTAGGATTGTGCAAGGTTCATAGCCAAACGATCTAGCTACATTTCCCCCAGGATATGATGCAGCGGGCATTTCTTGCGAAGAATACAATTGAATAAGAGAAAAACTACGTTAGAGTGCGTACCGGGATATGCGTATCTGCCAGCAGCGAGGGGAACTGAGCATAAAGCCACTCGTGGGGAGCTGCTAACAGGCGAAATAATTTCTATTTTGCGTTGCTCTCAGGAAAATATGCAATTTTTTGAGTTTGCCCTTCAATTGAGGTGAACTCTAGATCCTATTGAGAAATGTATCCAAGTCGGCGCTGTTGGGGAACAGGCGACCGATGTAGTGAGGAGATTCCTAGATGAAATTCAGCAAAAGCTCTCTTTTGGCGAGCGTAGTCGGCACCGCATTGCTATCTACCTCTGCATTTGCTGCGGGTGTTCATCCAGAAACAGGCGAGAAACTCGCTGACGACCAGACTTTCACATACCGTATTCTCGACGAGCACTCTTCTTTTGACCCACAGGTCAACGAAGACGTATCCGGCTCCGAGATCTCACGTAACTTGTTTGAAGGTCTTTACAGCCAGGACAACCTTGGCAACCTGGTACCAGGTGTTGCTCTGAGCCACACTGTTTCTGACGACAACCTGACTTACACGTTCAAGCTTCGCGACAATGCTAAGTGGTCTGATGGCAAGCCTGTAACTGCAGGTGATTTCGTATATGCATGGCGCCGTTTGGCTAGCCCGGAACTCGCATCTCCATACCAGTGGTATGCTGAGTTGATGTCCGTTGAGAATGCAGACGCCATCGTTAAAGGCGACATGAAGCCTGAAGAACTCGGCATCAAAGCTATTGACGATCACACTCTTGAAGTAAAGCTGACAAAGCCACTGCCTTACTTCGCAGCGATGACTACACACTCCAGTACTTTCCCAACTCCAGCTTGGGCGATTGACGCACACGGTGCAGCATGGACCAAGCCAGAGAACATCGTTTCTAACGGTGCTTACAAGTTGGTGAAGCACGTTCCGCAGGAAACTGCTATCATGGAGCGTAACACCAATTATTGGGACAACGAGAGCACCATCATCGACAAGGTTGAAACCCTTGTAATCAATGATGAAAACATCGCTCTGACTCGTTACCTCGCAGGCGAAACCGACCGTACTGAAGTCCCAGCAGGTCAGTTCCCACGTCTGAAAAAAGAGCACCCAGACCAGGCAATCGTATTCCCACGCCTCTGCTCTTACTACTACACGTTCAACCTGTCTGACTCCGGTCCGGAAGAATTCAAAGATGTTCGCGTTCGTAAAGCGCTGGCATATGCACTTGACCGCCGCGTCATCACTGACGCTGTTCTGCAGGGTGGCCAGTTCCAAGCCTACACTTTCACTCCTGCCGTAACAGCTGGCTTCGAAGTACCTAAAGTAGACTTCGCTGGTTGGTCCCAGCAAGAGCGTGATGCAAAAGCGAAAGAGCTTCTGGAAGCTGCGGGCTTCTCCAAAGACAACCCGCTTGAGTTCGATTTGGTCTACAACACTTCTGAAGCCCACAAGAAAGTCGCTATTGCGATGACCCAGATGTGGAAGCAGAAGCTTGGCGTTAAAGTCAACTTGAACAATATGGAATGGAAGACATTCCTGAACGAGCGCGGCAACCAGAACTTTGAACTTGCTCGTGGTGCTTGGTGTGGTGACTACAACGAAGCATCTACCTTCCTTGACCTGATGGATTCAGAATCTGGTTATAATGACGGCAAGTTCAACAATGCTGAAGTTGATGAGCTCCTGTCAGATGCAAAAGTATCTGCAAATCCTCAACCAAACTACACACGTATTGAAGAGATCATGTCTGCAGAAATGCCAGTCATTCCGATCTATCATTACACAGGCGTTTACATGATGAACGCACAGTTGAAAAACTGGCCAATCAAAAACGCTGAGCAGAACTGGTACGCTAAAAACCTCTACAAGGTTGCGAAGTAATCCAGCAATCAAGAGCACCGGTGTCCTAGACGCCGGTGTTTTTGCATCTTTTTGTTGCTGAATCACCCGTTCTTCATACGAGACACTAATAACAATGCTCAGCTACATCCTACGAAGAGTGGCTATCGCAATTCCTACATTGCTGCTGCTCATAATAATCTCATTCTTGCTCATGCATGCGGCACCCGGTGGCCCATTCACATCCGAGCGTCCGCTCCCTCCTGCGGTTCTTGCCAACATTGAGGCCAAGTATGGCCTGAATAATCCAATATATGTTCAAATCGTCAACTATATTGGTGGAATCATTACAGAATTCGACTTCGGCCCATCCTTTAAGTACAAGGACCGAAGCGTAAATGACATCATCGCACACGGTTTTCCAGTCACACTGACCTACGGCTTCCTGTCGTTTGCAGTCGCAGTCATTGTTGGAGGCGCGCTAGGTATCGCAGCAGCGCTCAAACAGAACAGCTGGCTTGATTACTTTGCCGTTGGTGTTTCGATCGGTGCGCAGGTGCTGCCTAACTTTGTTATGGCACCAATCCTTGTTCTGGTGTTCACTTTGTGGCTGGGCTGGTTGCCTGGTGGCGGCTGGAACGACGGACAATGGAACCACCTGATTTTGCCGGTGATCGCACTATCTACCAGCTACATGGCATCCGTCGCGCGTTTAACGCGGTCCTCCATGCTGGAAGTGTTGCATACCAACTTTATCCGCACAGCAATGGCTAAAGGCCTGCCGTATAGAGTTATCATCTTCAAGCACGCGCTTAAGCCTGCTTTGCTGCCAGTCATGTCTTATCTCGGCCCTGCGTTCGTCTCCATGATCACAGGTTCCGTTATCATTGACATGTACTTCTCAACCGGTGGTATCGGCCAGTTCTATGTGAACTCAGCACTCAACCGAGATTACGCTGTGATGATGGGCATCACGATCCTCATCGGTGGTCTCACCATTCTCTTCAATCTCATTGTCGACATCCTGTACGCATGGGTCGACCCGAAGATTAGATACTGAGGGCTGAGCACATGATGGTAGATGTTCAAAAAATGGAGCAGTTGGCAGACAATCTGGCTGCTCAAGAAGAAGTCGTAGGGCGTTCTCTGTTCGCAGATGCCCGTCGCCGCTTTTTCAAAAACAAGGCTGCAGTGGTCAGCCTGATCCTTTTGTGCGGTGTATTCCTGTTCTCAACCCTCGGTCACATGATCGCAGTCTGGTCTAACGAAGAGATCGATTGGGGTATTCTGGGTCAGATCGCAGAGCTCGGTGCACCAAACCTCGAGAACGGTCACTATTTTGGGGCCGATGAACTTGGTCGGGATTTGTTCGCTCGTGTCATTCAGGGAACTCAGATCTCGCTAATGGTTGGCATCGTCGGCGCCTTGATCGCTGTTATCGTTGGCACATTGTACGGCGCGATCGCTGGTTACTCTGGCGGCAAAGTCGACAACGTGATGATGCGTATCGTCGATATTCTGCAGTCCATTCCTTACATGTTTGTTCTGATCCTGCTGCTGGTGGTGTTCGGGCGTTCAATCTTCATGCTCTTCGTGGGTATCGGTTTGATCTCCTGGCTCGATATGTCACGTATTGCACGTGGACAGACGCTGACGCTGAAGAACAAAGAGTTTGTTGAAGCTGCAATCGCAACTGGCGTAAAGCCGATTACGATCATCCTTCGTCACATCGTGCCGAACCTTCTGGGTGTTGTGGTCGTGTACTCAACCCTTCTGGTCCCGCAGATGATCCTGACCGAGAGCTTTATTTCGTTCCTTGGTCTGGGTGTTCAGGAGCCTAACACCAGCTGGGGTGCGTTGATTGCTGAAGGCGCTGGAACAATGCAGTATGGCACGTTGTGGCAGCTGGCATTCCCAATGTTCTTCTTCATCATCACTCTGTTCAGCTTTTTCTTTATCGGCGACGGTCTGCGCGATGCGCTTGATCCTAAAGACCGGTAGGAGGTGAAATCGTGGCACTCTTGGATATCCAAAATCTACGGATCACCTACAACACTCCAGACGGAGTGGTAGAAGCCGTAAGAAACGTAAACCTGCAGATCGACAAGGGTGAGACCCTCGCGATCGTGGGTGAATCCGGCTCTGGTAAAAGCCAGACGGCCTTCGCGACCATGGGGCTTCTGCCTCATAATGCGCAGGTTTCCGGATCGATTAAGTATCAGGGTCAGGAGATCATCGGACTTTCTCATGAGGGAATGAACAAGCTTCGCTCCAATGAGATCGCGATGATCTTTCAGGACCCAATGACCTCTCTGAACCCGTATTTGCGCATCTCGGACCAGATGGCTGAGACGCTCATTTACAACTCGCCAGACGGCAAGCGCATGAAGAAGAAAGATGCGATTTCTGAATGTGTGCGGATGCTCGAAGCGGTGAAGATCCCGAATGCAAAAAACCGCATTCACCTTTACCCGCATGAGTTCTCCGGCGGCATGCGCCAGCGTGTGATGATCGCAATGTCTTTGCTGTGTCGTCCAAAGCTGCTGATTGCAGATGAGCCGACAACCGCACTGGATGTGACCGTTCAGGCACGTATCATGGATCTACTGGTGGAACTTCAGGAAGAGTTTCACATGGCGATTGTTCTCATCACCCATAACCTCGGCATCGTGGCTGGCTCCTGTGAGCGCACCATGGTGATGTACAAAGGTGAAGTGATGGAGCAGGGCTCTACCGTCGATATCTTCGGCAAGCCGAGCCATCCATACACGCAAGGTCTGCTGAGCGCTGTTCCTCGTCTGGATCAGGACGAAGAACGTCTGGTTACGCTGGATCGCAGCTTTGAAACCCAAATGGCGGAGGGCTGATTTTGAGCACGAAAGAGCCAATCTTATCCGTTCGCGACATGCGGGTGGAATTCAAGATCAAAAAGCAAAATGCTTTGCCTTGGCATCAGCCAGACATTCTGCGTGCGGTTAAAGGTGTTTCCTTTGATCTGGCAGAAGGGGAAACCCTCGGCATCGTTGGTGAATCCGGCTGTGGTAAGTCCACTCTTGCCCGTGCGATCATTCGTATGATCCCATCTCAGGGCGGCGAAGTGTTCTGGCAGGGCCGCGACCTGATGAAGATGAACGAGAAAGACCTTCTGGCGACCCGCAAGGAAATCCAGATGATCTTTCAGGATCCTCTCGCATCGCTTAACCCGCGTCTAACTGCTGGCCAGATCATCGCGGAACCGCTGAAAACGCATTATCCGAACACATCCAAGGATGAAGTGAAGAAGCAAGTGCGTGAGCTCATGGAGAAAGTTGGTCTGTCCGCACGGATGATCAACCGCTATCCGCACGAGTTCTCTGGCGGGCAGTGTCAGCGTATCGGTATCGCGCGTGCGCTGATCACCAATCCTAAGCTGATCATCTGCGACGAGCCTGTTTCCGCGCTTGACGTATCTGTTCAGGCACAGGTGGTGAACTTGCTGATGGACCTGCAGAAAGAGCTCGGCCTGTCTCTGCTGTTCATTGCACACGATCTGAGCGTGGTGAAGCACATCAGCAACCGCATCATGGTTCTTGAGTTTGGTGACATCGCTGAGATCGGCGAAGCACACGACGTGATCCACAATCCGCAGAGCCCTTACACCAAAGAGCTGATCAATGCGGTGCCGATCCCTGACCCTATTGCGGAACGCAAACGCATCGCGGAACGTCGTGCGTTGGAAGCAAAAGCCTAAAAGAATTTGTATCCTGGATACAACAGACGGCGGGGCAAATGCTCCGCCGTTTTTTTATGTTTTGCATTTGAAGACCGACGCTGCCACATTGCCGCTCCAACCAATTATATCTGCCCTTCAAGGCCATCATTATGCGCGAAACTCATAAAGGCTCCTGCCTGTGCGGGACCGTTCAATTTCAGATTCAAGCCACCTTTAAGAAGTTCTATTTCTGCCACTGCAGTTATTGCCGCAAAGGAACCGGGTCCGTTCACGGCTCCAATCTCTTTTCCTTTGATGCTGACTTCGCCTGTACCAGTGGAGAGGATTCCATAAAGTCCTACAATGTGCCGTCCACCCAGCACCGCCGAAGCTTTTGCGAAGAATGCGGCTCTCCAGTGCCCACACATGATCGCGAAAACAACTTCCTCGTTGTGCCTGCCGGGTCACTGGACACACCTGTCGATACCCAGCCGACTGCGCACATCTTCATGGCCAGCAAGGCAAACTGGGATGATCATCTGGAAGACGTCACGAAGTTTGATAAGTTCCCTGAGTAGTCCTAAAGCGTTTCGATCAAAGTTTGAATCTATGAGATTCCCCAAAACTTCGATTTGTGATTCACTCTGTTCGGGAGGATCACAGCATGCCAGCACCAC
>NZ_LCWX01000166.1:222561-225180 GCF_001431305.1 Pseudovibrio sp. POLY-S9 | reverse complement strand
GGGCTTTCTGGATCAGTTTCCCGGCCATCGCTTGATGGTCAAGCCCGGGGAACAGCCGCACAAGGAGATATTCTGATGGTCTACCCGCTGGCGGAACAGAGACTGGCGCAGCAGCACAGCGCAGCTCATGATGTAAATCCAGTTCAGGATGAGGCAATCGCGGTCTCTCTTGAGGCGTTTGCTCAGGCGATCGTGGATGCCCATCAAGGCATGGCGCTTATGACCGGCGGTGCTTTAGATCTAGCCACCTTGCCCGGCACATTGTTGGACAGCCGGTCTGGACATCAGCTTTTGAAAGAGATCGGTATTAAGGGGCGTTATTACACAAAGATAGCCAATGGCAAGACCTACGTGATCTTCAAGGGTTATCCTGCCGTGCGCGAGGTTCTTAAGGGGACACGGTATCTGTCGTCCTCTCCAAAGGTTGTTGCTTTTGGAATTGGACCAGAAGCCATTCGGGCAGGTGGCCGGGCGAACGCGGTGATCATGATCACCTGTTATGTGGCTCTGGATATCATGCAGTTCATCATGAGCGATACACAGCTTTACAGTGAACTGTTTGCCAACATCATTGTCGATGTGGCGATCGGGGCTGTCGCCATTGGGGCTGGTATGGCCGCAGCAGCTGCTGGCGCGCTTCTGGCAGGTGCGATTACGACAGTTGCTATTCCTGCCCTTGCCATTACGGCTGGTGCCATTGTTGTTGGTATGGCTGTTGGCATGGCGCTTGGACAACTGGACAAGATGTTTGGCCTGCGAGAAAAACTGTCTGCTGCCCTGCGCTGGACTGGTGAGGCGGTTGCGCGCGGCCTTCAGAAAACCGGTCAAGTTATTCGTGAAGCACAAGTTTCCATGCGCCAGAAGGTGGAAGAGCTTGAACGCCGCAGCAATCGGTTTTTCTATGATCTGGAACGCGAGACCATCTGGCATTTGGGTGGACCTGATCTTTACAACCAGATCTACAGGCGGTGATGATGATCAACTGGTACATCGATAAGACCATTCAATTTGGCCAGTGGATTGGCCGGGATCCGCGCAGAGCACACGGGTTTGCTGCCGCACTTGATCTATTGATGGTGTTTTTGGTGTGGAGTACGGTCTCTGACTTTCTTTATGCGCAGCAAGTCATTGAACTCCGGCAAGATAACTTTGAAATTGCTCATGGGATCCAGGCTTTAGCGCTTGGATCTGTTGCAATCCCCATCGCTCATTTTGTCTTTACGCCCTGGGGCCATCAACGGCTGCAATGGTCTGTCAAAACATATCTCATTCTTATTTTCGGATCGCTCCTGATCTTTGCTATCGCCGGCAATCTATGGGCGCAATCAATTGGGCAAAGAGCGCAAGACGAAGGATACCTACTTTGCCAGAACGAGTTCTTCGCACCGGCAAAATCCTTCCATACCTATGCGCGTCCGGACACTTTATGTCCCGCTGATGCATGGCACTCCAAACCCTATCCGCCGCCAATGGTGATGCACCAACTCAATCCGCCAGATCACTCTTAATTCTTATGATTCCTTTGTTTTTTCCTTTGCCAGTGAGTTTGTTATGAATGCTATTGTCCAAATCCCGCAGCTCTTTCAACAACAAGATCTGGCCTTCACCTTTGCAGCGCCTGCGCAGCCCAACGCGGAGTTACTGGTCACCGGGTTCTCAGCAACAGAGCGTCTCAATGGGCTCACGCAGATCCAGATTGAGCTTGCCAGTCCCGACAACGCGCTGGACTTGCATAGCCTGCTGGATACGCCCGCAACGCTGACCATTCATCATAAATACGAGGGTCTGCGCCATCTCTCCGGAGTGATCGCCGAGATTGCCCGGGGTAATGAAGGCCATCATCGCACCAGTTATTCGCTCACCCTGCTGCCCAGCCTGCACCGTTTAGCCCACGGCTCTGACTGCCGGATCTTTCAGAAAAAAAGCGTGCCCGAGATCGTCAAAATCCTGCTCAAGGAGCACGGCGTAGAGGATGTGAAGTGGGATCTGACCGAGCCTCATGAGGCCCGCGAATACTGCGTGCAGTACCGGGAAAGTCACTTAAGCTTTTTAGATCGCATCACCGCAGAAGAAGGTATCTGGTACTACTTCACACATAGTGCCAACGGCCAGCATACGCTGCAGTTTATTGATAACCCGCAGATTGTCTCGCAGCTCCCAGACCAGCCTAATCTGGAGTACAACGCCATGGCGGGTGGGGCTGTCAAAGGCGTTTATTGCAACAACTTTGTCCTGCGCGAGCAGCTGCGAGCAACCAGCTTCATGCAGCGCGATTATTCGTTCAAGAACCCGCCTTACAACCAGCAACACGCCCATCAGCGCGGTGAAGACAACGGCTCTGCCGGAGACTATGCACTCTATGAATATCCGGGGCGCTACAAGGCCGATGGTGTTGGCAAGCCGTTCACAAAACACCGGCTGGAGGCAGCACGTGTAGAAGCAACCACAGGTCATGGGGCGACCAATGCTATCCACCTGATGGCCGGTCATCAGTTTGCGCTCACGGACCACCCGAACAGCGATTACAACATCAAGTATCATTTGCTCACCGTCTCGCATCAGGGTAGCCAGCCGCAAGCCGTGGCTGAGGAAGCTGGCAGTGGCTCCACCACTTACAGC
>NZ_LCWX01000166.1:221634-222551 GCF_001431305.1 Pseudovibrio sp. POLY-S9 | reverse complement strand
GGCACCACCACCTACAGTGCAGGGTTTGAGGTCATGCCCGCCCGCCTGCCATACCGACCCAAACTGCTCCAAAAGCCCTTGGTGGACGGCCCTCAGATCGCCCATGTCACCGGACCGGAAGGTGAAGAGATTTACTGCGATGAACATGGCCGGGTCAAAGTCTGGTTCCCATGGGATCGCCACGGCAAGAAGAACGACACCTCCTCCTGCTGGATCCGCGTTTCCTCCAACTGGGCTGGCGCCAGCTGGGGCCACATCGCTATCCCCCGCATCGGTCACGAGGTCATCGTAGACTTCCTCGAAGGTGACCCGGACCAACCGATCATCACTGGTCGGACTTATCACAACAACAATCGTACGCCGAACAAGCTTCCTGACTTCAAAACCCGCATGGTCCTGAAGTCAGACAGCCACAAGGCGACAGGGTCCAATGAGCTGCGGTTTGAAGATGAAGGCGGGCAAGAGAAAGTCTGGTTCCACGCCCAGAAGTTCCACAACGGCGTTGTTGAGAACAATGAGACCTGGAAGGTGGGTGCTAACCGCCATAAACGGATTGATGGCTCTCAGTCTGAATCTATAGGCGGATCGAAGGATATCGAAGTGGAAGGCTCACACAGAGAAACCATCTCCGGTGTAAAAGATCTTCATGTGAAAGCGGTTCGCCGCACGCAGGTTGACGCTGCTGACAACGAAAGCATTGCTGATGATAAAACGCTGCAGGTTGGTGGAAACTATACCACCAAGGTGAATCGTAACATTCGCATGGAAAGTCTGGCACACCAGCATTACACCGCACCTGGTACCATCTTTGTTGATGGCGGTGATCAGGTGGTTGTTCGTGCTGGTTCTGCGATCTCTCTCAACGTGGGCGGCAACTTCATTCGAATTGATGCGAGCGGCATCAAGATTGAAGGCAC
>NZ_LCWX01000166.1:209957-221624 GCF_001431305.1 Pseudovibrio sp. POLY-S9 | reverse complement strand
GCCGGCTTTGAGGTTATGCCCGCCCGTCTGCCATACCGACCCAAACTGCTCAAAAAGCCCTTGGTGGATGGCCCCCAGATCGCCCATGTCACCGGACCGGAAGGCGAAGAGATTTACTGCGACGAACATGGCCGCGTGAAAGTCTGGTTCCCCTGGGACCGCCACGGCAAGAAGAACGACACCTCCTCCTGCTGGATCCGCGTGTCCTCCAACTGGGCCGGCGCCAGCTGGGGCCACATCGCCATCCCCCGCATCGGCCACGAGGTCATCGTAGACTTCCTCGAAGGCGACCCGGACCAGCCCATCATCACAGGCAGAACCTACCACAACAACAAGTCCCCCTACCAACTGCCGGACCACAAAACCAAGATGGTTATCAGGTCCGACAGCCATAAAGGAGACGGGTTTAATGAGATCTCGTTTGAGGATCAATCTGGTCAGGAGCAGATCTATGTCCATGCCCAAAAAGACCAGGATATTCACGTCGAAAACAACCGTGCCAAGCGTGTTGATGTGAACCAGTCAGAAAGCATCGGACACAACAAATCCATCGAAGTGGGCAACAGCCACCACGAAGTGATTGGCGGCAACATGACGTTGATGGTTGGTCCCAACAAGCTTCAGCAGTTCGTCACCGAGAAGTTCCAGGCCGTAGAAAAAGCCCTCGGCAAAAAGATCGGCGGTATCGCCGGAACCCTCGGCAAGTTCGGCCTCAACATGGGCGAAGGCAACCTAGTCATCGGCGTCGGCAAGAACAAGGCAGAAACAGTGATGGTGTCTTCAACGGAGATAGTCGGGGCAGCAAAGTCTGTCACAGTAGGAGGAGGCCTTCAAACTACAGTTGGAGGATTGCGCAACGATTCAACGGCTCTTGGACATTATCAAGAGGTCGGCCTCGCGAAAACAACTGTGGTTGGTAAAAGCTATGACATCATTGTGGGTGATAGCAAGGTCTCGTTGGAGGCGGATGGGACTATCAAAATGGTCGGCAAAAACATCTCCGTTAATGGCACGAAAATTACTGTCGAAGCTAAGGATCAACTGATCCTTAAAGGCGGCAAAGTCAACATTAACTAGGAGCTGGACATGACGATTGTGACATCACCAGCTTGGCTAACCGAAGCTGCAAAATATAAAAGCAAACGCGACGCTGCCCGCGAGGATTTCGTGGGAAAAATGGGATTAAAACCACTCAAATCTTTAGCCGACCTCTCCCTCAGCCCATCAACTCAACTTCCAATCGTGCAGGGCCTTCTTAGCAAGGCCAATCCTCAGGGCTCCGGTGATATAGCCGCAGGTTTGAAAGAGCTGGCCACAGCTCTTGTGTCTACGGGATTGGGACAAGCCGGTCCCATGGCAGACGTTGGCGAGACATTGCTCGACTTCGGTAGTCATGTACCGCAGCAACTGCGACAAAGTCATTTCATGGAAGTTCTAGAAGATGACTGATGCAGCTTTTCCTGACATTCAAACTGAAGGCTCCCATCTTGACCCTGACGTTTCCATTCAAGGATACACCTATGATAAAATTATGGAGTATTGCACGGCGGTTTATACGCTTGGTCTCATAACTGAACTCGCAGGAACTACGGACGAGCAGAAAGCTGCACAAGCCGCAGTTAAAAATGCGCTGAAAGGGGTTGCTGAAGCCGCTACTGGTTATGCAGAAGCAGCGGCACTTGCTCTTGATGATAATACGATACCTTTTTTGGGGGCCGCCTACCTGACCGCCAATAGGTTAGCTATGGGGGGAGCACAAAGTGTTGCAGAATTCTTTGACCACGATCTGGGTTTTAAGGAGCATACAAGCAACCTTGACCGCATGATCCGAGATAGTGTCGCGGTCGATGTAAACCAGGTATCTCAAGCAAGTATTTGGGCTAAGACCAACCTTGAGAGCATCACAAAAGATACATGGCTTCCTGACTACACTGCCGATACCTCCTTTGAGCAAAGAAAAATAGCTGAGACACAAGAGATCGTTGAAACGCGCCAGGCAAAAGTCGAACAGGTGTTAGACAGCTTGTGGAAGGCCGTTAAAGAAGTAGCAACAAAGAGATATAACCAATTCATAAGTGACTGGGCAGTTGGTGGGCTTGAATATGCACTCGGAACGCTTGGAGTTGATGCGGCCTTTTTGGCTATAGAGACCATGATTGGTGTTGCTGTTGGGTTGGTGACAGGCGGTGCCGGAGCCGTTGCACTGAAATTGGTAGTTAAATTAGGTGAAAAATCCGCCAAAATGGCGCGGGTCATTACTGTTGCCATTAAGCTTGCTGACGCACCTGATAACAGAACGGGTTCCTTCAAAGTAAGTGAAAATTCAGTCGTAGAGCATGCCAAGAAGAATAAAGCATTCGGGGATGATTTAGGCGGTACACCTAATACTGCACACAGCGCCAAACACGAGTCAGGCGGACCTGATAGCGGAAAAAGCAAGGATGGCACCGAGGAGGAGCGAGAAGACGAGGACGAGGAACCTAAAGGAAGGAAAAAGCCTCTTTCAGAAGAACACCGCAAGAAGCTGGAAGATGAGCAGCAGAAAATGTTTGATGAAACAACGGGTAATCCTGATAGTCCTCATTATGTTTCCAAAAGGAAACGTAGCCCAGTTTTAACGTCAGTTATTGATCCCGCTACAGGCGAAGTTTATCATGGCACCAATGGCGGTTTGCCGGGGGACATTAAATCAAAAGATCTTCCAAGTAACTTGCATCCAGTTCTGCAAAAACGAGTGAACAATTACACTAAAGCTCTGGAAGAGAACGATACAAGAAAAAGATTTCCAGATACCAATGATCCAGTAAATGGTGATCCAGGTCACCACTCAGAAATATGGGCGCTCAATCAGGCGTTAAATGCTCGAAAAGAGTTGGGTATGCCTGTGAATGAAAGCACATTAGATGAGCTGTTTCTATCGAACCGAAGCTTGGAGAAAAAAACTTTTGGGAAGCATAAGAAGAAATGCCCTGATTGCGAAGAAATAACTAAAGGTGCCGATGACGTAACTGGCAATATTAATTTCAGGGATTAGGATTGATGGTGTGATGAAATATATCAAACGAATAAGCTATGATTTTGATCTTTATAACGAAAGTGATCTTTTCGTAACATACGATGATAAACCTTTTACAGGTGTATTGTTTTGTGAAGAAGATGGTGTTCTTGTTGGAGAGGAGAGTGTAGTTGGGGGTGTGAGGAATGGTTTTGCACTTGATTACTTCTCAAATAAGCAAGTCGAAGGAATTCAGCAAGTACAGTCGGACTGCAATATAGGTATTGATGCACGATGGAACGAGAATGGTGAACTTATATTTGCAAGAAAAAAATGGGGTGGACTGACCGTTGAGGAACTAAGCAGCGAGGGAGGGATACTGGTTTATGAAAAAAAAGCAAATAACGAAGAAATTTCAAGACGACTGACTTCAAAAGTATTCAATATGTACAAATACAGATCTGAGTCTGTTTATGATCTTCTTGCTGAAGCCGAAGAAAAAATTAAGAATGGCACAGTGTTTGACGACCCGAGATTATATAGTGAAGGTTAGAGAATTTTGTCTTCACTCTCACCAAATTTAAAGCTGTATTTACATGAGCAAAAGAAACTATCTGAGCGCGTTATCTTAGAGGATTGTGTCAATGCGGTAAACTTAGTTGCTGGTGTTGATGTTTCCTATAGCAATGATGGTAAGTATGCTTGTGCCGTCATTATCGTTCTTGATGCAGAAACGCGAGAAGTATGCGAACAGGTTCACAGTGTTGGTATTCCAGATTTTCCGTATGTACCTCAATTTCTCGCCTATCGAGAAATGCCGCTCGTGAGCGAAGCTTATTGCCAGCTCTCAAGGCGGCCTGACTTATTCTTTTACGATGGCAATGGTACGTTGCATGCTCAAAAATGTGGGGCAGCAAGCCACTTTGGTGTTGTCTTTGATGTTCCAGTTATTGGTTGTGCCAAGAATGCCTCAACTTCAATCACAAGAATTTCTGGAAACAGAGGTGATCACTCTCCGATCATCGAAAACGGAACTGTGTTAGGTGAGCAGCTTGTTACTCAAAATGGAGTAAAGCCTCTATATATTTCAGTAGGGCACAAAATTAGTTTGAAACGCTCTATTCAAGAAACTTTGAACTTCGCGCTGGATTACCGCCTGCCTGAGCCAATCCGTCAGGCAGATCATTTATCTCGATCTATTTTGAAATCAATTTATTAAGGATTTGCGATGCCAGCTGCCTATAGAAAAGGCGATATTGCCGCGGGTCATGGGTGTTTTCCACCCACGCCTTCATCTGCCGGAAGCCCTAATGTGTTTGTAAATGCTATTGCTGTGGTGCGTGTCGGTGACGGTGTCATCCCGCATGGTTGCGGCAATTGTCCACCTCATCCTCGTTCCATGTCCGCGGGATCTGGATCTGTGTTCGTCAATGGCCGCGCGGTATGCCGAGTGGGCGATGCTGTAGGGTGCGGTGGCTCCGCTTCCGCTGGATCAGGAGACGTTGAAATTGGCGGCTGATCAAGAGAAATCAACACCTGGAGCGTTCGACTTGGGAGAAGGCCTCACGCCAGTAGATGTATGGCAAGGCCTTCATGCCAGCGAACCTCTCTGGATTGCATCTGCGGGCGTTGACGGTGGCAACGAAAATCAGACCCGTATTGACGAGACAGATCTAAGCCTTCTGAAGAAACTGGAAACTTTCCCTGCGAAAAGATGGGCTCAGATGTGTGATGGCATCGGTTGGACAGCGCTTGGTGCAACTGCATTGTCTTGGTGCCAGAGCTCTAACAATCAAGCCTTCAAAGTCGCATGGTCGAATGCAGTGAAAGACGAAGAACTCAGCGATAGTCAAAAGCGTGCATTAAAGCTGGCAAAGGCTCACGATTAAGACGGTACTAGGTGCACCTGAGTTAATGTCTCAAGAGTATCCTGATCACCTTGAGGTCCTGTCCGAGTATTGGGATGAAGGAAACGTAAGTTCTTGCGTCAACACCACGTCAACCGCTGTACGCAGTTTGAACAGTACATGGCGCCATTTGATGTCGTATACTTCGTTAACGTGTAGTGAAAGTTTCTAAGCGGGCGCAGTCGCTTGTGAGCTAACTTATTGAAAAATAATGATAGTAGGGTTTACTACATTAGAGGTTCATAACCTGAAGGTCGTAGGTTCAAATCCTAACCCCGCAACCAAAGATACAAACCCGTTATCATCTCGATGACGGGTTTTTTGTTGTCTAAAATTTGAAATAACGACAATTCAGATAACCGCACACTAGCCCTCATCTTTAAATGACTTGTCACCATAGATGAAGCGGGGGCCGCGGCCGTAGCTGGAGGCGTCGTCGCCCGCGTTGTAGAGCTCGCATTTGTCCAGAGACAAGCAGCCGCAACCCATACAGCCTTCCAGCTGCGCTCTCAGGTTCTCCATGCGTGCAATGCGCTCATTCAGATGAACTTTGAACTGCTGGCTCAAGCGTTGCCACTCAGCTTTGTTTGGCGCACGGCCTGGCGGAAGTGTCCCGAGTTGATCAGAGCTCTCTTTGATGGTGAAGCCAAACTCCTGCGCGACTAACGCAAATGACAGGCGGCGGATGTCTGCGCGGATAAAACGGTGCTGATCACCAGAGTTGCGACTGGCGGTGACGGCTTCGCGCTCCTATGTGCGTTCGTTTGCGTTATTAGCGTTGGGACTGCGTTGCTATGTCTATACAGCTCGCGAAAGTAGCTCTGGCAACACGTCAACGATAGACCGTGCTCTGTAGGATAACTCCAGCAGGCATTGGCTCAGCACTGATGCCACGAAAAGGGGATAGAATTAATCTATCCCCCCTATCTCAGATGAGGTCGATGAAATGCTCTGGAATGCACGCCGGGGATAAGTGATTTGAGCTCATTAAGTGCCAAGTGCAGTCAGCTAACAACAGCGTGACTCTACCCTGCCAGCTTGTGAACTCCTCACATGTACGGTGATAGCATGGCACCTTCCTGATACGTGTTCGAGATAACTGCTGTTGCTATCCTTCCAAACCCAGCAAGAGAGCTATGCCGCTCCATGAATCTTCAGCTCTCACAAGCCAACCGACACGTGCCCGCAGCTCTGAGGAACCAGCCAGATCAAGCGTCCAACACATAAGCAAGTGTTCAACTCACTTCAACCCAGTTCAGCCACCACCAACAAGACGCTCAGCAGTCCACTCAGCATCACCTCAAACCCGCTGAGCGCTCCGCAACCCAGTTCCTTACCCAAACATGTCCGCAGTCATACCAGCGTACCAGCCGAGGCTTTCCTCAAAGGTTTGCTTGCGCAGGGCGTCGTCCTCGTTGTTTTGGGAGATGAAGCCATCCACTTTGGCGATCTTCTCATCCGTGGCAACATAGCTTGCACCTACCTTCACGCCGTTGTCTGGTGAGATCAGCGACCAACAGGTGTTGGAGAACCGTGGTTTGAACGCGCGGGAGCCGGTGAGGGCGTGACGGATCGCCATGGCGGCAGCTTTGGCCTGGCTGTTGGCAGAATAGCCGGACTTTGGCATGTCGCCGTTCTGGGTCGCATCGCCAAGCACATGAATGTTTTCATCCATCTGGCTTTGCAGTGTTGCCGGAACGATCGGACACCAGCCCGCCTCGTTGGTCAGGCCTGCCTGAAGTGCGATGCGACCAGCCTGCATCGCCGGGATCACGTTGCAAACATCCGCTTTGATGGTCTCGTCTTCCAGCACAATTTCCATGGTGTTCGGGTCAACACGCTGAACACCTCCGGTAAACTCGTCGGTCAGCCAGTCCACCATACCTGTGTAGTGGTTCTCCCAGCCTTCCATGAACAGGCCTTGCTTGGAGAACTTCTCCTTTGGATCAAGAATGAGGATCTTGGCAGTCGGGTTCCGCTGTTTCAGCACATGAGCAACCATGGAGACGCGCTCATAAGGGCCGGGAGGGCAGCGGTACGGGTTCGGTGGAGCAACCATCGCAAAAGTGCCGCCTTCCGGCATGGCCTCAACCTGTGCCTTCAGCAACTGGGTCTGTGTGCCAGCTTTATAGGCGTGAGGCATCTTGGTTTGGGCCATTACGTCCCAGCCTTCAATAGCCCCTTTGACGAAGTCGATACCTGGAGACAGAACAAGACGATCATAGGAAATGGCATCGCCGCCTGCGAGCCGGACCACCTTTTTCTCGCGGTCCACGGCAGAGGCCCAGTCATGCACGACGGTTACGCCATACTCACTGGCCAATGTGCCGTAGGAGTGTGCCAGCTTGGACATGGGCTGAAAACCGCCAATGGCCAGATTGGAGAAGAAGCAGGTGTAGTAAGTACGGGAGGGTTCAATGAGGATCACCTCAATCGCACCATCGGAATCCTTGGCAATATAGCGGGCAGCAGTTGCCCCGCCAGCACCGCCGCCAATGATGACCACACGGGGCCGCTTTTGCCCAAGGGCGATAGGAGAGGACAAGAGCGCCGCGCTTGCAGCTGTAGTCCCTAAAAAACGACGTCGGTTCAGTCTCATATGTCAATTCCTCCCCTAAAGCGTATGCCCGGAGGTATCTCCGGTTTTGATAGGAATACGCGTGAAAACAATTATTTGAGCAAAGCTAGTCAAAGAGGCCCGGCTCTAATGCAATTCTTTAAAATAAGCCGCCAGCGCAGCAATCTCCTCCTCCGAGAGCCGTTTGGCGATCATCTGCATGACGGGATGAGGTCTATGTCCCTTTTTGTAGGCCCGCAGCGCAATCACAAAGTCTGGTTGCGACCAGCCCGTGATGGAAGGGATCCCTTTGTCCGCTCCACTGGATTGATGGCAACTGGTACATTCACCAGAAAGGTATTCGCCATACTCAGCATCTCCATCCAGATAAGTTTCTTCGTGAAGACTTGGAGCATCCTGCTGCAAAAGGCTGGCAGAGGCCTCTGGAATGTTGGCAGGGCTCACGGAAAACTGGCGTAGATAAGCGAGCAGATCAGAGCGATCCTTCTCCTTTCTCATACCCCGGTAGTTCATGCGGGTACCGGAGACGAGGTTTTTAGGGTTTTGAATGTAGATGTTCAGCGTGTCGATTGTCCAGCGCAGGCCATCAGCGCCAGCACGCTTCATGGCCTTTGAATATGTCGCGCCTTCAATCGTTGCAGCCTTCCGGTCAAACACGCCATTCAGGTGAGGGCCTATGCGGTTCTTGGCATCCTTGCCAACATCGTGGCATCGCAAACAAGCATTAAACAGGCGTTCGCCGCGCGCAATATCCTGAGCAGAGGCAACCGAAGTTGCCCCTGACAGGAGGCCGAGTGTGAGGGCGAGGGTAGGTATCAACGCTCTCATTGGGAGTGGCTCTTCAGGAATTCGATAAGCGCAATGCGGTCTTTTTCCTTCTTCAAACCAGCGAATGTCATTTTGGTGCCCTTCACAAACTTTTTTGGCTTGGTCAGGAAAACATCCAGATTTTCATCAGACCAGACAAGGCCGTCGCCATTGAGCTTTTTCAGGGCCTTGGAGTATTTAAAGCCGGAAACCACAGCGGCCTGCTGACCGATGATATCGTTTAGGATCGGGCCAACCTTGTTCTTGGCTTTCTCTCCAACCTGATGGCAGGCCTTACACTTTTTGAAGACCTTAGCACCCTTCTTGATGAGTGCATCATCAAGAACAACGGGCTCCGGAGCAGGCTCTGCAACTGGTGCTGGTTCTGCAGAAGCAACTTCTTCAGCCTTTGGAGCTTCAGTCGCAGCTGCTGCTTCCTCAGCTGCTTTCGTCTCTTCCGGTGTCACATCCAGAACCTGAGCCCGTGCGGTGATCTTGACTTCCGCTTTGCAGTCTTTCATGCAGACATCGCGCTTCTTGAAGACAGGCGACTCCTCACGGTCATCCATGTAAAAGCCGTCTTCATTGGGCAGGCGAATGGAGGTGAAGTTCTCCTGGCTCAGCTCAAAGTCATCCTCAACAAGATCATTGGCGTAAAGCAGGAAGGCGGTGATGGCGTAGACTTCATCTGGCTTCAACGACTGCGCCTCGCCAAACGGCATAGCGCGGTTCACATAGTCAAACACGGTTGAGAGATACGGCCAGTAAGAGCCGATGGTCTTAACCGGACGATCGGATGTCAGCGTGCCGTCTCCGCCGGAAAGAACCGGCCAGCGATCAACACCCTCTGCGAAGTCACCGTGGCACACGGCACAGCGCTCGGCAAAAATCTCTTCGCCTTGCTCAACGTTTCCGCGTCCGGCAGGCAATCCCTGTCCATCAGGGCGTACATCAATATTCCATGCGGCCACTTCAGCAGGGGTGGCTGCACGGCCAATATTGAAAGAACCGGCTGTCGCCGCGCTGGTGAGCAGCAGCGTTCCAGTCGCAAGAACACTAAGAAATTTCAACATTTTCCGCCTCACCATTTTCGCCAACGTACCAAGTGTGGATTCCGTTGTTGTGGTAGATGGAGTTTTCGCCGCGAACAGCGCGAAGCTCGTTTTTCGTTGGCTGGATGTAGCCCGTGGAATCGTGTGCGCGAGATTGCAGCAGCAGCGGCTTTCCATCCCAGTCAAACTCGAAATAGAAGCGATGCATGGACTTGTCGAAGCTCAGGCCATCCATTCGGGCAGCGTGCCAGTTCTTGCCGCCGTCCAACGTGATGTCCACGCGCGGAATGGTGCCGCGACCAGACCATGCCAGACCAGTCAGGACCGTATGACCGCTTTTGTGCAAAATAGGGGCCTGAGGGCTTGGATTGGTGATGATGGACTTACAGTCCATTTCCCAGGTAAAGCGCCGCGCCTTCCCGTTTTCCATCAGGTCGGTGTATTTGGAGGTCTCTTCCCTGTGGTGCCACGGCTCATCGCCCACCTCGATGCGGCGCAGCCACTTGATCCACATGTTGCCTTCCCAACCCGGAACCACCAGTCGCAGCGGATAGCCTTGTTCGGGACGCAGCGCTTCACCGTTCATCTTAAAGGCAACAAGGCAGTCATCCAAAGCCTTTTGCAAAGGAATGGAGCGGGTCATGGCGGAGGCATCAGCGCCTTCCGGCATCAACCACTTGGCGTTGGTCTTCAGGCCAGCTTCTTCCAGCAGCAACCGCAGAGGCACTCCGGTGTACATCACGTTATGGATCATGCCATGGGTGAACTGACAGCCGTTGAGCTGCGCCCCGCGCCACTCCATGCCGGAGTTGGCGGCACATTCCAGAAAGTAGATCCGGTTCTCCCGTGGGAAGCGCAGAATGTCCTCCATGGTGAACACAAGCTCTTTGTCCACCAGACCGTTGATCATCAAACGATGCTGGGCAGGGTCAATATGAGCAGCCCCGCCATGGTGGCGCTCAAAGCACAGGCCGTTCGGCGTGATGATGCCGTCCAGCTCATGCAGCGGGGTAAAGTTGATCGAACTCACGCGGTCAGCCGTCAGCCATTCCACAGTGTGCCGTTTCACATGCGCTTCATATTGCGAGGGCACGCCATAAGGCATGGCATCAACACCGTCTCCCAGCTCCTGCATCCATGGCTGCAGATTGGTGATGGCAGGGTCATTCGCCCGTGCCGGAAGCGCAGCGCCAGTCAAGGCAGCTCCACTCAGCAGGGCCCCGCCTTTCAGGAGGTTTCGGCGGGTAGGTGACTTTAGTCTTTCACTCATGTCAATTACTCGTCATCTCAAAATCCGTCAGGGTTCGCCTCACACGCCTGTGACGCGAACGGTAGAATTGGGGTCCATTGTGATGGTACCTTTGCGGCTGATGTAATCTTCAACCACCTGCCAGATCTCAGGCCCTTCGGTGTCCTCTCCAACAGAGGCCCAGCCCGAAACCACGTAGGTCCTGGCAGGATCAATGGTCTCGCCGCTCTTCAGCAGCGTCATGTTGGTCACGCGCTCACCCACTGGCTTGGAAACGTCGATGGAGTAGCCCATGCCGCCCACACGAACCATGTCGCCACCCTGTTGGTAGTAAGGGTCCGGGTTGAACAGATTGTCAGCCACATCCTCCAGAATTTCATGCAGGTACTGACCAGTCATCTCGGAGCGGTAGGCATTCGGGTAAGTCATGCTGGTAGCGTTGTGGATGTCTTCGCGGGTGATGTTGTCACCCGGCAATAGGGATGGTCCCCAGCGGAAGCCTGGAGACAGCGCAATGTCTGCTTCCCGCTCCTCAATCAGCGCCTGACAGATCAGGTCATCCCACGTACCGTTGAAGTTGCCACGGCGATAAAGCAGGCTGTCTGTGGTGCCGATGACTTCTTCCAGCTCCTCCTTGAATGGCGCACGTTCTTTTTCAATCAGCGTCGCCATTTCAGGGTCGGGAGCAATCACATCGGCAAACACGGGGATCAGCTTGTAAGTGAAATCTTTGATGCCGTTCTTGTCCACGTCCAGATCCAGACGTGAGACGAACTTGCCGTTAGAGCCGGAGGCAATGATCATGGTCTCGCCAACCTTCACCGGCTCCGGCACCGCATCATGGGTATGGCCGCTCAGGATCACGTCAATGCCGGAAACCTGCTGCGCAACCTTGCGGTCCACGTCAAAGCCATTGTGGCTGAGCAGAACGACAACATCAGCGCCTTCCTGCTTCACTTCCGCAACCATCTCCTGAATACGCGCTTCACGAATGCCGAAGGAAAGGTTCGGGAACATCCAGCCCGGATTGGCGATTGGCATATAGGGGAAGGCCTGACCGATCACAGCAATCTTGGCCC
>NZ_LCWX01000166.1:201173-209857 GCF_001431305.1 Pseudovibrio sp. POLY-S9 | reverse complement strand
CGCCACGCTCGAAAATCTTGTAGGGCGCGAACGCTGGTTCGTCCCACTCATTGTCAAAGATGTTAGCACCCAAAAACGGGAAGGGCAGCTCCTCAACAATCTCGTTGACGCGGTCAATGCCGTAGGTAAACTCCCAGTGGGAGGTCATGGCATCCGGCTTGAGTGCGTTCATCAGGTTGACCATATCCTGACCTTCAGTGCGCAGCGCAGTCATGGACCCGTGCCACGTATCACCGCCATCCAGAAACAGCGCATCAGGACGTTCTGCCCGGATCGACTTCACAATGGTCGACACCCGGTCCAGCCCGCCCATCTTGCCGTAACTGCGGGCCAGTGAGACAAAGTCCTCAGAGGTGAGGGCATAGGCTTCCGGCGTTCCGGTCTGATAGTTGAACGCGCTCAGCAAATCCTGACCGGTGATGTGCGGCAGCAATCCCTTTTGGGCACCCACACCAATATTCACGGAGGGCTCACGGAACCAGACCGGCTTCACCTGAGCATGACAATCCGTAAAGTGGATGATGGTCACGTTGCCGGTGGTTTTGAAGTCTAGAAGTTGGTTCTGTGTCAGGGACTGGCGTGCGGCCAGCACTGGAAAATTCCCAGCCCCAAAAATAGCGGCTGCAGCGACACCGGCCTGCAAGAAATCACGGCGCGAGATCATCTCCGCACCCTCCGTAGGTTATTAGAATTTCGAAAATTGTTTTAGATCAGGAGGTTGCTGCATAAGAGCAACCTCCAAAATCACTATTTAGCATGAGCGAATTCTTATCACTTGATTTCTCAATCAAGTGGAATGCGCCTAGTTACGAACAGATGGGGTCTCGACTGAAAGTCCCATCCCGCGAGATGTTACATAAGCTTCCAGAGCAATGAACTCATCACTTCCGCGCTTGTAAGGCTCAGCCCGCACCTGATCCATACAGCCTTTAAACCGGCGGTGAATGGACCCAAGTCCGCCCCACTTCAGACGATACACCGGGAACCCGTTGATCTGCCCCTGACTCAAATGGTCAGCACGGATCATGTTGCCGTAATTGTCTTCGTGGCAGTTGGCACAAGCCATATTCAGCAGGCCAACACGGGTGTAGTAAAGCTCTTCACCCTTCTTGACCCAGTCCGCAATCGGCCCGTCAGTCTTCATGGCAACCGGCATGCCACGAGATTGCAAACCGATCAGAGCCGTCATAGCCAGCATCTCGGCGCTCTCCCATTTCCACGGCTCTGCTCCCTGATGCGTCTCGATGGACGCATTGATCAGCATCTCCATGGTGGCAGGCTTGCCCATCTCGTCATTCCAGCGCGGCAACTTGGTCCGCAAACCGGTAAAGTTATCCGCATCTCCATGACAATCCGCGCAGGACTGATTGGATTTTCCGGCGGGCGTTTCCCAAATTTCCTCTGCATACTCAATGGCCACAAACGCTGGATTCTCGAAATCATCCATTTGCAGTGCCTGAGTTTCAGCAGAGCGAAAACGCCAACCTGAAATCAGCTCGTCCAGTGGATGGTCATCCGCCGGAACAGCAGTTGTTGCAATTGTTTCGCCATCGATGACAAGTTCGCGTCCGTCATCTGCAAGCGCAGCAGTGCTAAGTGTGCCGAAAAGAAGCCCCCCAGCGAGTATTGAAACCGTCCTTTTCATACCCTTCTCCTCCCAAAGAATGGCTGCCTAGGCGACCGTGATTTTCTTTTCCATGTCGTAGACCGAGCCGTCATCATCGGTCCATTCGAACCGAACCGCTCCAGACTCTGGAATCCGCATCTGAAACTCGATGTAAGGGTTCGCAGAAACGGATGGTTCAATATCTGCCATGAACACGGGCTCGCCATTGAAGCTGGCAGCAAACTTATTGATGATCTTGCGTGGAATGGTCTCGCCGGTTTTCTTGTCCTTGCGCTGACCAGATTCCATCGGATGCGAGATCAGTGTCTTGATGGTCACGACCTCGTTTACGCTTGCCTTTTTAGGCACTTTGACGCGTGGTTTTACCTTTGCCATGTGTTTCTCAATGCCTTTTCTGATTAACCGCCACAGCCACCGATGGTGACCTTGACACTACGCTTTGTCATGATGGCGGACCCGTCCGGCATCTTTGCAATGGCGACAATGTCCTGCGTTTTCGCAAGGCGAATACGGGTCTTGGCTTCCTGAGCACCGGAAAGAGCGCTGAAGTGTAATGTCGCAACACCTGGGCTCGGGTTGCCTGCTGCAAGCAGCATGATGGAGGCTGCACCCGGCGCAGATACTTCAATCGGAACAGTGTTCCCGTTTTCAGCAATCTCTGGCGCACCAATGGTAATGTCACCGCTTCCCGGCTTTGCGCCGCCAGTGAACTCCACAATTGCATCTTCAACAGCATTGCCTGCTGCAAACGCCGGCGCGGTAAAACGCAATGTCGTCAGAGCGGCTGCGCCTCCCACTGCCAAACCAAGCGCTTCACGTCTGGTAACAGTCATTAAAAATCCTCCTTGGAGCGTATCTCCCCAACAGGCGCTGAGCACTCTTTGGGAAAATACGCTTAAGCAATAATTCTGAGCGTGATGCGTAACCGGTCAGCAACGCAGCACGCTCAAGGCAAACGCGCCTATTCTTTCAAAGTCGCCAGATAAGCGACGATGTCTTCAACTTGTTCTGCTGAAAGAATGGTCTTTCCCGCAAACTTCTTTGCCACGCGGTTCAAACCTTCGCTCTTGTAGAAGGCAGGCATAATGGTCGCTTCCCCGAAGACTTCCTTCGAGTTGACAACAATCGCCCGCAATTCCGCTTCGGTATAGGTGTCTCCGATACCCTCAAGGTACGGACCTATCTCTCCGTGGAACTGCTCTTCAGCAAGATCATCATTCGCGTGACAGGCAAGGCAGTTTCCCAGTTTCCGGTTGGCGAACCATTCCCGTCCTTTGGCTGGGTCACCAACCGCACCGGTCAAAGACACCGGCACAGCCGCCTCGACAAATTGAACGTCACCTGGAGCAACAACTCCGGCAACGGCACTTCCTGAAATTAGCAGCGTTGCAGCCGCTATAGTTTTGGCAATCGCCTTCATTGCTCCCTCCCAATTACAGCGATTCAATATTTTTATGCTACTCAAATACGTAGAAACACTCAACTTAAAATTCACATAATTGAATATGTTAATATATCGACCTTAGTCTAAATAGTTGAGTGAAAACGCTATTTTGAGGCTGCTTTTTGTTTCAAAAATTCACGTGCATGAAATTTTTGAAAATGTTCTTCGCCCTCATAGCCCTTCTGTTTGACCCAGCGGAGCATGTTGAGGGTGGTCCATTTTCCAAATGAACCAGGCATGGTCTGCACAGAGGCAGTCCCTGCTGTTTTGCCAGTCCCAACCTCTTCAGGCAGGAACAGGAAGGTGGGCGTGAACACAACGCCCCAGCGACGTGCGATGTTCTTCTCGGTTTGAACTTCCCCGTCGAAGTCCGTCACCTCTTCATCGCCAAACAGGTTCATCTGAACCACGAAGTAGTTGTCTTCAATGAATTTGCGAACCTCCGGGTCGCTGAAGACATTCTTATGCAAGCGCGAACAGTAAATGCAGCCGCGTTGCTCAAAGAGAATGACCATGCGTTTGCCTTCTTCATTGGCAGCGGCAAGGTCCTCTCTAAGGTCTTTGAAGGTAAGGCGAAGCCATGGCTGTTTGTGGAGACCGTCCTCTCCAACCTCAGCAAAGCTCAGTGTCATGCTGGCGAAAATCATCGCTGCAGCAAGCATTAGTTTTTTAAGCATCGATCTCTCCCATAACGCACCGCTCCCAAGAACCCCTCTATGGTTTCAGGATGCGGAAACGCCTCAGCTTAAAGATGTCAATCCCGGCGCATACTCAATCATTTGCTCTGCAATCCAGGAAACGGTGTTCGTCCCAATCAACACCGCAAAAATAATCAAAAGAACGCCCATGCCTTTTTCGATGGCACCAAGGTACTTTCGAAAACGGCCCATGAAACTCAGGAATGGCTTTGAGAAAACAGCTGCCAGAATGAACGGCAGCGTCATGCCAACCCCATACGCAAACAGCAGCAACATGCCCTGAGAAACATCATCACTGGCGCCAGCCGTGAACAAAATAGTTGCCAGAACCGGACCAACACAGGGCGTCCAGCCAAAGGCAAAAGCCAGTCCCACAAAGTAAGCGCCAACGATTCCAGCCGGGGCCGAAGAGCTGTCGAGCCGGGCTTCTCTCAGCAGCAGGTTGAGCCGGATGATGCCGACAAAATGCAGGCCGAGAATGAAGATGACAGCAGCAGCCATGTAGCGCAGCACATCAAACCAGTCTCGCAGCAACTGGCCGAAAACCGTTGCCGTTGCACCAAGGCCGACAAAGATTGTGAGAATACCGGCAGCAAAGAAAAACGACGTAAAAACAACACGTCGCTGGATGGCAGGGGTCACCCCGTCACCGGAAAGCTCGTTCATTCCAATGCCTGCAATGTAGCAAAGGTAGAACGGCACAATTGGTAAAATACAAGGCGATAGGAACGAGAGTAACCCCGCGCTCCCCGCCGCAATGATAGTTAGATCTGGATACATATGGGCACTTGCTAAAAACACATTCTATTATTAGAATATTTAGATATCATAGATTTTAAAATGTCAATCGTGGATATCATGAGCAATTTTGGTTGGATCTCATTTGTCATTTTCGCCCTTCTTTTCAGCAGCGCTCAAGCGGCTGGTTCGACCATGAAATTGCTCATGGTCGAGGACGAAATCTGTCCTTGGTGTGAACGCTGGGAAGAGGATATTGGTGGCGCCTACGGCAAAACAGAGGAGGGGCAAAAAGCCCCTTTGATGCGGATGGATATTGATGATCCGATTCCCAAAGACGTGACCCTGAAAGGAAAGGCGCGGTTTACGCCAACCTTCATCCTTTTAATTGACGGCGCCGAAGTCCAGCGGATTGAAGGTTACCCGGGAGAAGACTTCTTCTACCCCGCCCTGAACCAGATGCTTCAGTCTGCTCAATAACAATATTGAAAAGAAATTCATCTTTCCCGGCCAGTCCGGGGCATAATTCAGTTGGGAGAACTCCATGAAATCATTCATCACAGGGGCGGCATTGCTCGCAATGTCCGCAGGCTTCAGCATTGCGCAGGCCGAAGATGAATCCGCCTTTGTCAGCTTCAAGTCATTGAAGCCGGAAATCGCCATGAAGCTTGCCGTCGCCACCATGGAAGCATGCCGTGAAGGCGGCTATCAGATCTCTGCTGTTGTCGTTGACCGCTTCGGCCAGACACAAGCGGCAATCCGGGATCGTTATGCTGGCGTTCATACAGTCGACACAGCCCGCGGAAAAGCATGGACGGCTGTCAGTTTCCGCGGATCTACACTGGAAATTCAGCAGGAGATCAAGGCAGGCAATCTGTCGGCAGGACTGCGTGACATCCCGGGTGCTGTGGCACTGGGTGGTGGCCTCCCAGTCGAATCTGCAGGCGCTATTGTTGGTGGAATTGGTGTCTCCGGTGCGCCCTCTCCAAAAGTTGATGAGGAATGTGCCCAAAGTGGCCTAGAGGAAATCTCGGATTTGCTGGACTTCTAAAAGGTATTCGCGGTGCAATGGTTGAAAAATGATTGCATTCAGCGTATGCCACCACTTCAAAGGTGTGCTGTAAGGTCAGCTGTAATTTATTCAACTTTAACTGACCTTGCTCACTCCGTTCCAAATGGTCTGCAGGATTTGGTTTAATGGCTATACCCATGATTGAACGTGGGATGAAAGAAGAAGACATCGAGCGCATGGTCGGCCATGCCAAGGATGCAACTGATTTCCTGAAAGCATTGACACACGAAGGCCGATTGATGATCCTGTGTTATCTCGTTACGGGCGAAAAGTCTGTAACAGAGCTGGAGCAGCTTCTGTCGTCTCGTCAGTCTGCGGTCAGTCAGCAACTTGCACGTTTGCGCCTGGATGGTCTGGTAAATTGCCGAAGGGACGGCAAGGCAGTCTATTACAGCCTCAAGGATGAACGCGCTGCTCGGGTTTTGGACCTGATTTTCGAGTTGTTCTGCACCGAAGAAAACAACGATAAGTAATATTTAAGCTCCGGCGTTTTGGTCTTGGGAGGGATCAAATGTCCGAGGATATTCTGGCGGCACTCGCAGGCCTTGCGGGTGGTGTTTTGCTTGGCCTTGCTGCACGTCTTGGCCGCTTCTGCACACTTGGCGCAATTGAAGACGCCCTTTATGGCAAAGAATGGCTGCGCATGCGCATGTGGGCCTTCGCCATTGCCATCTCCATCGCATCGACGTTTCTGTTGGCGGATCTTGGTCTGATCGCGCTGGACCAAACCATCTATCTCACCCAAAGCTGGAACCCGTTCGCCTGCATCGTCGGCGGTCTGATGTTTGGCTATGGTATGGCAATGGCAGGATCCTGCGGTTTCGGCGCTTTGGCACGCTTGGGCGGCGGAGATATGCGGTACTTCGTGCTCTCCCTGGTGATCGCCATTTCAGCAGCCATGGCCGTGGGTGGTCCAACAGCCTACCTGCGTGTGTTCCTGTTCCCGACCGAACTCTCGGAAGCAAGCTCAACAGGCATTGCGCACGCTCTTGCCCAACGGCTGGAGCTTTCCGAACTGACAATCGCCCTGGTCATTGCCGGAGCCATTAGCCTTTTCGCTGTCAGCAACAAAGAGTTCCGCCAAAGTCCCAAAGCTATTATTGCCTCATTGGCTGTCGCTGTCGCGGTCCTCTTCGGTTGGGTTGCAACCAGCTATCTCTTTGAAGAAAGCTTTGAGGAAGTTGCAGTGGCCAGCCATTCCTTCACAGTTCCGGTGGGCGATACCCTTATGTATCTCATGACCGCATCTGGTGGTGGCCTGTCTTTTGCCGTCGGCTCAGTCATCGGTGTCCTCAGTGGGGCGTTTCTTGGTTCACTCATAAAAGGCCATTTCAGATGGGAAGCCTGTGACGACCCGCGCGAACTGAGACGTCAGATCCTAGGAGGTTTTTTGATGGGCACTGGTGGCGTGATTGCTCTGGGCTGCACCATCGGGCAGGGCATATCAGCCTTCTCGACACTCGCAGTCAGCGCGCCTGTCGTCATGCTCTCTATCATCGCTGGAGCCGCCATCGGCCTTCGTCAGCTCGTTGTCGGCTTTCAGTTCGCCTTCTGGAAGCAGTCATCCTGACGGAGTACCCGCAGTGACTTGTGCATAAAACTGCCCTTTGAGTAAGGCGGCCAAGACACACATTGCCTAAATTATAGATTTTACCTCTGGTTGCTGATTAATCCCGCATATTTTGCTTGAGTTTGGCGGAGATTATCGCAATATTTCGCGCTGGCCACTTCGGTGTATCTAAACGTCCTCGCATTTTGCTCTGCGAAAAATACCGCGTATCTCCGAAAAGTGGATGCCGGTTTTCGGAAAAAAGATACGCGAAAGCAAAAACTAAAGCAGCTCAACTAGTCCAGCTTAAATGCGAGCTGCTTTGAACAGGACTACTCATCGCGAACAGGAAGCAACTATGACACGACCGGCAAACGAAGCTCTGATTATGATTGATATTCAGAACGATTTCTGTTCGGGCGGAGCTCTGGCTGTTAAACACGGTGAGCAGATCGTCCCCCTGGTAAACGAGCTACAAAATGAATTTGCTGTCAAAGTGTTGACGCAGGACTGGCACCCGCAGCACCATAAATCCTTTGCGGACAATCACGATGCCAAACAGCATTATGATATGACAGACATGCCTTACGGCCCGCAGGTCCTCTGGCCAAACCATTGCGTGCAGGGCACAAACGGCGCCGCATTTCACAAAGACCTGAATACCGACAGCGCTGACCTTGTCCTGCGCAAAGGCTTCCGTCCGCACATCGACAGTTACTCCGCTTTCTTTGAGAACGACCACACCACCCCAACCGGCCTGTCGGCCTACCTGCGCGAGCGTGGTGTTGATACGCTGCACATGGTTGGTCTGGCCACGGATTTCTGCGTGCGTTTCTCAGCCGTGGATGCGGCAAAACTGGGGTTCAACGTGATTGTGCATCTGGATGCCTGCAGAGCGATTGACCTGAACGGATCCCTGAAAGAGGCTTTGAATGAGATGCAAAGCCACGGCGTCAAATTCTCTGGCGAGATGGTTGCACAATGATTGATATTGCCTCCCGCGTTTATAACCACAATTGGAAAATCGACCCGATTGTTCGTTCCCTGATCGACACCGACTTCTACAAGCTGCTCATGGCACAATCGGTCTTTCTGAAAAAGCCGAACACGCAGGTCACCTTCAGCCTCATCAACAGAGCGCAGCACATTCCGCTGGCAAAGCTCATTGATGAAAAGGAACTCCGCGACCAGCTGGACCACATCCGCACGCTCTCCCTGTCTCGCGGGGAAAGCACATGGCTGCGCGGTAACATGTTCTACGGCAAGCGGTCCATGTTCCGCGCCGAGTTTCTGGAGTGGTTCGAAAACCTGCGCCTGCCGCCCTATCATCTGGAAGTCAAAGACGATCAGTACGAGCTCACCTTTGAAGGCGACTGGCCCGCCGTGATGCTCTGGGAAGTCCCGGCTCTCGCTGTACTGATGGAACTGCGCTCCCGCGCCGTGCTCAAAAACATGGGCCGGTTCGAGCTGCAGGTCCTGTATGCCCGCGCCATGACCAAACTCTGGGAAAAAGTCGAATGCCTGCGCAAGGTTGAAGACCTCTCACTGGCAGACTT
>NZ_LCWX01000166.1:194671-201074 GCF_001431305.1 Pseudovibrio sp. POLY-S9 | reverse complement strand
GGCCCCCGCCGCCGCCACTCCTATCTGTGGCAGGACTGGTGCGTGCAGGCCATGATGGAAGGCCTCGGCAAAAAGTTTGTCGGCACATCCAACTGCCTGATAGCCATGCGCCGCGAAGTGGAAGCAATCGGCACCAACGCGCACGAATTGCCAATGGTCTATTCCGCTCTGGCAGAAAGTGATGATGAACTTGCCGACGCACCGTATCAGGTGCTGAATGACTGGCAGGAAGAGCACGATGGCAATCTGCGCATTATCTTGCCAGACACGTTCGGGACCGAAGGCTTCCTGAAACGCGCTCCGAACTGGCTGTCCTCCTGGACAGGCATCCGCATCGACAGCGGTGACCCAGTCAAAGGTGCAGAAGCAGCAATCAAATGGTGGAAAGCCTGCGGAGAGGATCCAACACAAAAGCGCGTCATCTTCTCTGATGGGTTGGACGAAGACATGATCGCCCACCTCCAGCGCAAGTTCCACGGCCGCGTCCGGTGTAGTTTTGGTTGGGGAACCATGCTTACCAACGACTTCCGCGGGCTGGTGCCAGATGATGCCTTGGCTCCGTTCTCACTGGTCTGCAAAGCCATTTCTGCAAACGGCAAACCAACAGTCAAGCTCTCCGACAATCCCAATAAAGCTATGGGATCACGAGAAGAAATTGAACGCTATAAGCGCGTTTTCGGTGTTGGCAAGCAGATGAGCCAGAAGATTATCGTGTAACGCGGCGTATTTTAGCCATCACTCAAAATAATCCACTTGCATAGTTTCCCTATGCGTAAACTCTGTGTAGCATGCGTCACGCAGCACAGTTTATACGTGTGGGGGAGCGACTAAGATGAGAAGATGGAACGGTTGGGGCGATGATACGCATCAGGCGGAGCTGGCCGATTTTGCTAAGGCCTTGATCGCAGAGCTTTTAGGCGAGACACATCCGTTATCTGACGCCACCTTGCAAAGCGCCATTGAGCGTGTTCCTGCGTCTCGCGCACCAGACCATCCCTTACTGGATAAAACGCCCTCAACGCGCATCAGGCATGCATCTGGGCAGAGCTTCGCAGATTGGCTGCAAATGCGCAGTGGCATGTTTGAAAACATCCCCGATGCAGTTGCTTTCCCGGAAACCTCCCAGCAAATCCGCGAGCTTATGGACTGGGCAGCGCAGCAAGATGTCATCCTCGTCCCGTATGGCGGAGGCACGTCCGTTGTCGGCCATCTGGCATGTCCTGCCAGTGAGAAACCGCAGATCACCATCGCACTCACACGCATGAATCGCCTGCTGGACTTCGACAAGGAAAGCCAGATCGCGACTTTCGGAGCTGGCGTACGCGGGCCGGATCTTGAAGCTCAACTGGCAGCCATCGGTTACACGCTCGGCCACTTCCCGCAAAGTTTTGAGCTCTCCACCGCTGGCGGTTGGGTCGTCACACGTTCCTCTGGTCAGCAATCTCTGCGGTATGGCCGCATTGAACAACTCTTTGCCGGTGGCACGCTGGAAACGCCCAAAGGCACATTGAAGATTCCAAGTCTTCCTGCATCCTCTGCTGGCCCAGATCTGCGCGAGATGGTGCTCGGCTCAGAAGGCACGTTAGGCATCCTCACTGAAGTAAAACTGCGCGTCACGCCATTGGCTGAAACGGAGCAGTTCTATACGGTCTTCATGCCGGATTGGGAAAGTGGCGTCGCTGCTGTCCAGGCCCTCACACAGGGCCGCATTCCGCTCTCCATGATGCGCCTGAGCAATGCGACAGAAACCGATGTGAGCCTGAAGCTGGCGGTGCCAGAGAAGAAGCTCTCCAAGCTCAACATGCTCTTCAAGCTTAAGGGCCTGACCGATCAGAAATGCATGCTCACCTTTGGGCTGACAGGATCAAAGAAGCAAGTCTCCGTAAACCAGAAACTTGCAAACACCTACCTGAAGCAGCACGGCGCTAAGCGCGTTCTTTCCAAGATGCTGGGCGACAAATGGAAGGAAGGCCGCTTCAAAGGACCATACCTGCGCCACCCATTATGGGAACATGGTGTGGGTGTCGATACCTTTGAGACGGCAATGGACTGGTCGGCCCTACGCCCCTACATCAACGTGGTTGAACAGAGCGTCACCAAAGCACTGAAGGAACAAGGCATTCCAGTGTTTGCGTTCACGCATCTGTCTCACGTCTACCCGCAGGGCTCCAGCGCATACACCACCTACCTGTTCCCCGTTGCCAGCACCTATGAGGAGACGCTGGAACGCTGGAAAATCATCAAGAAAGTCGCGTCTGAAACCGTGGTTGCCCATGGCGGTACCATCAGCCACCAGCATGGTGTCGGGCGTGACCATGCACCGTACTTGCCTGCAGAAAAAGGCGCGCTGGGCATGAGTGCCTTAAAAGCACTGAGCCACAATTTCGATCCTGACCTGCGCATGAACCCCGGTGTTCTGATCTCCGAGGAAACCGTAGGCAACACAGAACCCGCATAACTCTCAATATTGGAGGAGGGTGCAATGGCAAATACAGGGCAACTCAGCAGGCACGAAAAACTGTCGCTCATAAAACAGCGCAGTAAGCCTTGGGACATGGTTGTTGTTGGCGGTGGCATCACCGGAGCTGGTGTTGCGTTGATGGCAGCACGAGCTGGCCTCGATGTTTTGCTGCTGGAAAAGCAGGATTATGCATGGGGCACGTCCAGCCGCTCCTCCAAGATGGTGCATGGTGGCTTACGTTACTTGTCTCAGGGCGAGTTCCGGCTGGCACGGGAATCTGTGCGTGAGCGCGAAAGACTGATGAAGGAAGCTCCCGGCCTCATTGAACCCATGAGTTACCTTTTTCCGTTCCGTGAAAAGCAATTCCCAACCCGTCGCGCCTTCTCTGTCCTCCTCAACATCTACGGATACTTCGCCAGAAAACGCGACCACAAATATCTGGACCGCGACCAGACCATCGCTGCTTTGCCGGGGCTCAATGAACATGGTTTGCTGGGCTCAGCGCAATATACTGACGCTCTAACTGATGACAGCCGCCTTGTCCTCCGCGTCCTTGCTGACGCCAGACGAAGCGGCGCAACCACACTCAACTATGCCGCTGTGAAGATGATCCATAGTGACGGAGCAGGAGCAAAACTCCTTGAGGTGCAAGACCAGGAAACCAGCGAAGTCTTTGCCATCTCAACCAAAACAGTCATCAATGCGACCGGCGTTTGGGCGGATGGCCTGCGCGAGCAATTGGGCCAGACCAAACGCATTCGCCCTTTACGTGGCAGTCATATAGTCGTCCCGTCCTGGCGTATGCCAGTGCATCAATGCCTGACCTATCTGCACCCGCAGGACAAGCGCGGCGTCTTCATCTACCCGTGGTTGGGCCGCACGGTAATCGGGACGACTGATCTGGATCACTCGGAGGATCTGGATCAGGAAGCCGCGATCAAATCGGAGGAGGTAGCGTATCTGCTTGATGGTGCTAACCACAACTTCCCGGGCACAAAGCTTACTGAGAAAGACGTCATTTCAACATGGTCAGGCGTCCGGCCAATCGTAGGCAATGAAGGCGTTGACCCTAAAGAACTGCATCCGTCAAAAGCCAAACGCGACCATGTGGTGTGGGATGATGATGGCATCATCACGGTGACAGGCGGAAAGCTCACCACCTTCCGCGTGATGGCCGAGCAAGTGCTGGAAACCTGTGCGACCTATCTGGAGGGCAAGAACACAAGGCAGACAGGCGAGTGTATGTTCGAACCTCAGCATAGTTCCATTGAAACGAAGGACAGTATTGGGTTACCAGAAGCCGAACTCAAGCGATTACAGGGCTACTATGGCGCTGATTTTCCAACACTTATCGCAGCACTGTCTCCCAATGGTCTTTCCTTCGTCGGCGGCACAAACCGCATTTGGGCAGAGCTTGAGTGGGCCGTCATGCATGAAGAAGTCGTGCATTTAGAGGATCTCCTTTTGCGCCGCACACGAATTGGCTTAGTGTTGGAAGAAGGCGGGGCAGCATTAGCTGATGAGCTGGAAATACAATTGAGAGAAAAACTGGGGTGGTCCATGGACAAATGGCAGGATGAATGGTCGCGATATCAGAAGATTTGGCGAGACCATTACAGCTTGCCATCAACACAGGCACCCCAAGAGCAGGAAATGATGCAAGAGGTGGCAGCAGGATGACGGAAACGCTTCTCGCCATCGACTGCGGCAGCCAGAGCATCCGCGCCTTGCTGTTCTCTCCAGACGGGACGCTGCTGTCCAAGGTACAAAAGCCGATTACGGATTATCGAAGTGACAATCCCGGTTGGTCAGAGATTGATCCGCTTATCCTGTGGGAGCTGCTGGGTCGCTGCTGCCGTGAGCTGTGGGATAGAGGAGCTGATCCTGCTGCCGTCAAAGCCATGAGTGTCACCACACAGCGCGGCACGCAAATCTCAGTTGATGAGAGAGGCATCCCTCTGCGCCCTGCCATCACATGGATGGACGAGCGCATTGAAGACCAGCAGAAACCATTGCCACTGCTTTGGAAAACAATCTTTGGCGTGGCAGGCTTGTCCCGATCTATCAAGAGCGTACGTGGCGAATGTGAAGTGAACTGGATCGCAGTCAACCAGCCCGGAATTTGGAAGAAAACCTATAAGTTCCTGCAGGTTTCCGGCTATCTCAACTTCAAGCTGACAGACCTTTTTCGCGATTCAGCAGGCGCTCAGGTTGGCTACATTCCCTATGACTACAAAAAGCAGCAGTGGGCGAGTGATAACCACTTTCTCTGGAAGCTTTTTGCCTTCAAACGCAGCCACCTACCAGAGCTCATAGAGCCCGGAAACCCAATCGGCTATGTGAGTGAAGAAGCCGCGCAGCACACTGGGCTTCCGGAAGGCTTACCAGTCATCTCCGCAGCTGCTGACAAAGCATGCGAAGCTGTCGGCTGCGGCGCAGTGGATGCTAGCGTCGGCTGCCTCAGCTACGGCACACGGGCAACGGCAACCATTCATTCCAGAAAGTACTTCGAGGTGGAGCGCCCTCTACCTGCCTATGCCGGGGGTATGCCGCGTATGTTTACACCAGAAACCTCCGTCATTCTGGGGTACTGGATGGTCAACTGGTTCAAGGAAGAGTTCGGCCACCCGGAGCAGGAGAAAGCCAAAGAGATTGGCAGTCCGGTCGAAGTATTCTTTGACGACCTGCTCAACAGCACACCTCCCGGGTCCCATGGCTTGACATTATTGCCCAAATGGGGCCGTGACAACGGACGTTCCACGCCAGTGAAAGGCGCGATTATCGGCTTTGGAGATGTGCATACCAGAGGCCACATCTACCGCGCTATCATCGAAGGCATCACGCTGGAACTGCATCGTGGACTGAAGCGGATAGAGCGCAAAAGCGGTGAGAAGATCAAAGTCCTGCGTGTCTCCGGCGGCGGCTCTCAGTCAGACGCCATCATGCAGATCACCGCAGACATCTTCGGCCTGCCCACCGAGCGCCCGCATACCTTTGAAACTGCGGGTCTGGGTGCTGCCATTGCCGCAAGCGTAGGTGCTGGGGTCCACCCTGACTTCACGCAGGCCATGAAGGCCATGACACGGCAAAACGAAGTGTTTCAGCCGGACCCGAAAACGGTTCAGCTCTACAAGAAGCTGTTTGAGGATGTCTACCTGCCCATGCCGCGCAGGCTTGCCCCGCTGAACAAAGCACTCAGAAAGATCGTCGGCTAGGCAACATCGCTCTTGGGCTGCGATGCTGTCTGCACCACACCAGCCTTCGCAAGCGCCTGCACGCGTTTGGAGGCCACGATTTCCTTTTTATTTGCAAACACTTCGTGGTTCTGGGAGATCTTCTGCAGATCATACAGGTAGTTCACCATCACCCCCGCCGATTGCTTTTTGCCGTTCTCGGAAGTGTCCGCCCCCACATGCACATCATGCACCAGCGCACCGTTGTAAAGATGGAACCGCGCCACCGGATCAAACGGCATGTCGTTCTTTCGCTTGCCTTCAAGAAGGTAATAAGCAGCGAGTTCTTTAAGGGCTGCATCAGTCTCCGGCAGCTCAATCTCTTGCTCTTTGGCCCACTTGCAGAAAGTAGGGAGCGGGGACAGCGTCACAAACGTCTTCAGCTGACTGAGCTCACGCGAAAGGTCCTGTACCACCTGCTTGATCAGCGAGTTGCCAAAGGAAACACCGGCCAGCCCGCTCTGACAGTTGGAGATCGAATAGAAAACTGCCGTATCCACCTCATCAACCGGCACAATATCCCGCTCTTCTGCAAGCACGCCTTGAATGGACGAGGGCACCCCCTTGGTCAGCGCCACTTCCACAAAGATCAGCGGCTCATCTGGCAATGAGGGATGGAAGAAGGCAAAACACCGCCGGTCTTCCGGTTGCAAACGACGGCGCAAATCATCCCAACTATCAATGGCATGCACGGCCTCATAGGCGATGA
>NZ_LCWX01000166.1:186581-194572 GCF_001431305.1 Pseudovibrio sp. POLY-S9 | reverse complement strand
TCTTTTCCAGAATCTGCGCCGGACTGTCCCAGCTGATAGGCCGCAGCACCAGAAAACCACGGTTGAACCACGAGTTGAACAGGTGCTGGAAATCCAGATCGGTGCGCGCCAGATTCGGCTGCTCCTTCATGAAGCCCAGCAAATCCTTGCGCATGTGTACCAGCTGATGAGTGGCACCGGGAACCTGATTGAGCCGCCGTGCCAACTCTTGCCGCTTAGGCTCTGCAGCTTCCACAAGCTTTCGATAATTGGCTTCCGTCCGCTCTGTTTTATAACTGGAAACAACACTCTCCAGCTTTTCTGGATCGATGTCCATTTCGCGGTTCAAATGCTCAAAAAACGCCCGCTTTCCCTCAGTGTCTGTGGTGGCATAACCATCCAGAATCTCGTGAGCAATGGCCGCTCCGGAAACGTCTCCCTGACTGCTCATCAAGGCATTGCAAAGCTCGGTAAGGGGGCGCTCATCCCGCTTGCCCATAAAAACATAACGACGATCAAAAAGGGTAGAAAGTAAATCTGCCAGCAGGCTCATGGTCAGGCGTCCCGTAGTTGCACAGTGCAGTGCATCAGAAAATCGCCGGAAGCCTAACAAGGGACTGCTGGGAACGGAATGCAACAAACAGCTTAACAATGAAGTGATCCCTAACAGCACGCTAACATCTGTAAATGAGCGACAAGTGTGCTTAACTTGAGAGCATCATGTGATGGAGGCTTCAGTGAAGATCAACGGTGATTTTTCAAAGCGAGTGGTTGAGTTCAGCGATGATATTCCTTGGGTCGCGTCCCCAATGAAAGGCGTTGAGCGCAGGCCGCTTGATCGTTTGGGAGATGAAGTTGCACGAGCAACCACCGTTGTCCGCTTCGCACCCGGCAGCCATTTTTCTGAGCATGTTCATACAGGCGGGGAAGAGTTCTTTGTTCTGGCGGGAGTATTTCAGGATGAGCACGGGGATTTCCCAACTGGCTCCTACATCCGCAACCCACCTGAATCCAAACACACACCAGCCTCTGAACCCGGCTGCACCATCCTCGTCAAACTCTGGCAGTTTGACCTCGCAGACCGCACCCATGTGCGCGTGGACACCAACAAACTTGGCCGCGTAAACGATGCTACGCGCGAAGGCGTTGCTGTCTCCCCTCTGTTTCAGGATGAACGCGAGAACGTGCGCATGGAGCACTGGCAGGCAGGTGCAAACCACGCGGTTGAGGCCGAAGGCGGCGCAGAGATCTTCGTGCTGGAAGGCTCAATCATCGAAGACGGAGAGGACCTTCCCAAACACGCATGGCTCCGCGTACCCATCGGCTATGACCTCAACATCACAGCAGGAGAAGAGGGCGCCAAGCTCTGGATCAAATCCGGACACCTTCCCTATGTCACTGCCCCGCATGGGGGATAAGAGGACCGCCTAAAGCTGCTCCTGCAACCAGACCCGACTGCTTTCTTCCAGCGCGTTGCGAGCTGATATGATGTTCGCAACATGCTCCGGGAAAGAGGAGAGCTCATACCGCAGCGTATATTCCAGCTGTCCTTGCTCCCCGTCAGGATGCCACGTCACCTGCTGCACCGCAGGTGTGCTGCCATCCAAAACCGCTGGCTTCTCCAACCACGGTAAAGCAGAAAGCGTTGTTTCTTCAGAGAGTTCAATCTCAGGCAAAATCCCTTTTGCAACATCCATCCGTTGCGAGACCTGCGTCGAAATCGGCAATGTCCAAAGCACGGTGAGAAACCAGAGCAGAGCTGGCACGCGCGCGACCTCAACAAAGCGCAGTTGATACTTGCCCTCCAGAAACTGCGAGATCATCACGAGACCAGCCAGAATAAGCACCACACCAAACGCCAGCTCCCGCGCACTCAGTTGAGGGGACAGGAAGATAAACATGGTCACCAGCAGCACCAGCAACGTAAATGAAATGCCACAATACAGCTTGGTCAGCGGTGAGATCACCGGATCAAATTTAGGGCGATTGGTGACACCTGTTTTCTGTAGTTTACTGGTGTTCCGCCGCCTGTCTTCCGGTCGCCATCCCGTTGGTTTGAACCACAGCCGGACCTTGTCCCACCAGCTGCGCGTATGAAGGCTGTCGCGAAACAGCATGGACCAGTGCTGCAAGTTGGCTTTCACCGGATTCCACGTTTTCAGCGGCGTTGTGGTGCCATAATGGCAAGGATGCTCTGTCTCCTCCGGCTGCCAGCTGCTAAACATCCGATCCCAGATCACCAGCGTGCCGCCGAAGTTCTTGTCGATGTAAATCGGGTTCTTGGCATGGTGGACACGGTGACTTGAGGGCGTGGAAAACACACCTTCCATCAGGGGGATACGATCAATCGCCTGGGTGTGCAGCCAGAACTGATAGGCCTTCAGCAGCATAAATTGCACAAGGAACACTTCCGGCGGGCAGCCGAGGAAGGCGAGAGGCAGATAGAAGACCCACGAGAACGCATACTGAAACGCACTCTGCCGCAGTGCCGTGGTCAGGTTATACTCCTCACTTTGGTGATGCCCCACATGGGCGCCCCAAAGAAAATTGTAGATGTGCGCAATGCGGTGGAACCAGTAATAGCAGAAGTCCACGCCAAAGAAGAACAGGACCCATGTGGCCCAACTGGTTGAGCCAAAGTCAAACAGCCGGTAAGATGACCACGCCCAGATAAACACCGAGAATGTAAAGGTTTTTAGCAGCGCATCTGAAACCAGCAGGCAAATGCCCATGGAAAGGCTGGCAATGTTATCACTAAACCGGTGCAGGTCCCGCCCGCTCATACGCAGGTAGGCGTATTCCATCAGCATAAAAAACAGAAACAGCGGAATAGCCAGCGCCGTCACATTATACTCTGCCATTTTATTCCCCCTCGCACTGCATTCCAAAAGAATGGTCGTGCAACAAAAAAGCGTCGAGCTGCAGGCCTGAGCGAATACCAGTAAAGGACCGCAAAGGCGCTTATGTTGACTTTAACGTAAAGGCAGAGAGATGGGCTGACAACACAAATCTGAGCTCATGAAAATGGCGATAAGTAGAAGTTCTGCAAGAAGATGCAGGAGTTTTGCGCAGAACTAACATAAATGATTGCTGTCCAACATATTGATTTAAATGAACTAATGAAAATGACAGTGCGGCAACTGATCGCATTTTGAATATTTTTTCTGCAAATGATTTTTTTTGCGTTAAAAGTGCAATTACAGGGTAGGGTCCGCCTTGTCGGGCGACCTGAATATTCAAGGACCTTAGCTGGCTGTCCTTCACGGTTTTCGGTCATACACTCAGGGGACTGCAGGGGTATGGGCGCGCAGTAAAAGCAAGGGCTGTAGTTCAAAGAAAACAGAGTTTTCTGAACAATAAGAAAGAATTAACGGGAGACACCATGGCTGAACTGCTTATGTCAACACTTGCTGGCTTCATTATTGGAGCGATCTTCACCGCAATCAAACTGCCTATTCCCGCTCCACCAGTTCTGTCTGGTTGTGTAGCGATCCTTGGCGTTTGGGGTGGTCATCAGATCATGCTGCAGATCACTGAGCGCTTCTTCTCCTAAAGTGCGTTCCGTTTGACTGAGGCCAATCAAACCCTACAGCGTATCTCCGAAAAGTGGAAACCGGTTTTCGGATAAAGGTACGCAAAAACAAAGACTAAAGCAGTGCAAGTGTTTCAGCTTAAATGCGAACTGCTTTAAGTGCTCGCTAGAATAAAGAAGTGTTTACGGTCAAATTTCAAAAAGCGGTGCTGAAGTTCAGTGCCGCTTTTTTTGTACTTGCATAATAAAGAAATAAAAATGTATATAAAAACAAAAATATTGTCATATGGAGTTTCCCATGAATATCCTCCTCATCTCAGGAAGCACCAGAGAAGGCTCGTTGAATAAGAGCCTGCTGGATGCCGCTGAAGAAGAAGCGCATAACCTGAACCATCAGACGACCAGCCTGCCGCACCAGCTTGCCTCTTTTCCCCTCTATCACTCCGATCTTGAAGCAGATGCCGCCGTTCAGAACCAGCTCTCGATGCTACGGCAACAGATTGAAGCTGCTGATGTAATTCTGATCTCCTCTCCCGAATACAACGGCTTCCACACCCCGCATCTCCATAACATATTCACCTGGGCGTCCAGACGGGCAGCTGGCAAACCCCACTCCGTGCTTGAGGGAAAAGTGGTTGGTCTGCTAGCCGCCGCACCGGGTCCGTTCGGGGGTGTAAGAATGCTTCCGCGTCTGGCGTCGTTTGCAGCTGATCACGGTTGTTGGGTACATCCGCGATATGTCGCTGTCGGTACTATGGCATCAAAGACGAATGACGACGGTCAGCTAACCTGTTCGGAGACAAGACAAAAACTGCGCAATCTAATCAGCCAGACCTGCAAAATGGCCGAACCAGTAAAGATCACAGAACCTGCCTGAACAGGCCTGCTGCATCTCAGAAAAAGACAAACCCGGTGTCTCAAACGCCGGGTTTCTTTATGTCAGATTGCTTAGCAGGCGGGCAATCTGATCAAACAATGGGCAGTATTATCGATTTCTTGGATCCTCCTTCAATGAGTCCCATCCGGAAATATACACATATTCATCAATGAGTTATCAGAAGGTTGGTGCGTCATCGTTAGTTTGGCACGCCCCTTGCGATTGTGCCGACCAACAGAGTTTGCACAAACAGCGCGCGGAGAGGGGGCAGCTACAGAAACTCACAGTGCCACGTTTGGAGAGGCGGGCCTTAAGGCTAACGGCAAGTGAATTTCTAATCCGCGCGCGAGGGGAGATGAACCATCAGTCATCTCCCCTTAGCCTTCCAGAATTTGGATTGCGTTCGTATGTGCGTTGCTTTGCGTTAATTATGTGTTTCTAGCGTTGAATTGGAAAACCCATGGAGCTTCTTCGCTCTTTTGATGCCACACTCATTTTTGGTTTCATCGTCACCTTCATGGCGCTCAATTTCACTCCCGGTCCCGCGGTCCTGAAAGTGGTTGGCGACAGCATCACAAACGGTATTGGTAAAACCCACGCCAGCATGGCGGGTGTGTTCGGAGCCAACCTCATGTATGCGCTCCTCGCTGCGGGAGGCATGAGCGCGCTGCTGCTGTCTTTTCCGGTTCTGTTTGAGACGGTCAAATGGATTGGCGTAGCTTATCTATTGTATCTTGCATATGGCTCTTTCAAAGCCGCTTTCTCAGCCTCGCTGGGCGAAGCAAAAGAACAGAAACCAGCATCCACTTTGAAGCTGTTCCTCACCTCATTCGCAATGCAGGGCGCAAACCCGAAGTCCGTCCTGTCATTTGGCGCAATGCTGCCTGTGTTTGCTGGCGAAGGTGATGGCATGGCCCTGCGCATGATGGCACTGGCCATCTTCAACATCGCGCTCGAATACCCGGCATTGCTGTTTTACGCCTATCTCGGAACTCGGGCCTCCAAATTCGCAGTCTCCGCCCGTTCTCGCGCAGCTGTGGATGCCTTCGCCGGCACCGCATTGGCCGGTGCAGCCTACATGATCTCCAAGAGCACGCTGAAAACACAGTAGAGCAGCTTCTCACGCATTCAGGAAACTCAGTGCCTTCTCATTAAAGAGCGCTGGGTTTTCGAACATCAGGAAGTGGCTCCCACCATCGGCCTTGCGGACCACCTCAAGCGAGCCATTTGGCATTGAGGAGGCGATGAACTGCTGTGAAGCCAGCGGATGCCAACTGGCCTCGCCTGTAAACACCAGAGTGTGCTGGTGCATGTTAGGCAAAAAGGCCCGCCAATCCTGCATCATGAGGTTTTCGATAAGAGCAGCAGCGTGCACGCGGGGCAATTTCAGGTTCTCGGCAGCCAATGCGCGCAAGGCGGCATTACTAACCTTGCTGGTGAACATCCCGCTAATAATCTCAAGATGATCCTCAACATTGCGAGTCCTGCGAATAGCCACCACCATCTCATCAAGTGACTCCAAAGTGGGGTGGATAGAACCTGCCTCGTTGATCTCTTGTTGTGTCCAGGATGGCCGTGCCATGAGAGCCGCAGGCTCATCGATAAAAATCAGACGGCGCGCAGGGCGTTCAGCCCCGAACATATCCAGATATGCCCAGAGCATGGCGACGGAAAGCGAATGGCCAACCGCGTCGAAATCGCGAAGTTCCAACGCCTCAACCACATCAAACAGATCCTTGGCAAACCGATGGATCCGATAACCATCCGCGGGCTTTTGTGATGCGCCGTGCCCCCGGTTCTCAAGGGCATAAACCGTATGGCTCTGGCAAAAGTCTTCGAACTGACCCGCATATACAGATGCCGTCTGGCTCCAGCCACCCAGCAAAAAGACAGGCCGTCCTTGCCCGCCTGTCAGATACGAGAGTTCCACCCCATCTCGGGTCCGTACACTCTTGCGTTCCATCCTCTTTGCCTTTCGCAGACAACTCAGCACTCTCCTGCAAGTATAGAACCCAACACGTTACCCAGCCGCAAATGAGGTCTTAATCGCGAAGTGAGGAGCGCCACCTTGAATAACTGGTCCTAAATTTTACAGGCTGATCGCCTATCAGCCGGAAAGCTCTAACAACCACCATGCCTTGCTCCGGTATTGATGCAACAAGGTAGGTGACCGCGTTGGAAAACAGAATTGCAGTCAAAGACTTACACAACCTGAAAAGTTTGTGAGGGATTTGTCATCATGAGCGATCGTGTAAGTTTCAGCTGTTCAAAATAAAGTAACTACCCGCGCATTTTGAGAGTAATACCAATTCAAAATTATGGATTTATTTGTCTGCCATGGTATTGACAGGTCCAGCCAAGTAGAAGCTATGCTACTGCGTGTTCTTCAGGAAATGAAATCTGATTTTCTAACAAGGACAGTCGCAAATTCAAGCAGTTAGAGCATGCGCTCAGGCAGTCCATTGCCTTTGGTGTGCTCAATGCAACATCCTGAAATTGGTGAGGAGACGTGGGCATGGAAGCTGCTGCCTGTGCTGATACTACAATCAGAATGGAAACATGGAGAACGGAGGATCGGCAGATCAACTGCATCCTCTCTGCCAAGTGCGATGCACCTATCTCCAACTACACCTTATGCTTCAGCATGCTTGCGCCTTGTGAGGTGATTGAAGGTGCCACTGTCAAGAAAATGACGGCGGGCTACATAGAGCTTGGCTTTGACAGAGATGTACTGGGAACAGGGCAGGCTCTGGCGTTCACGCTCAAATACAAGCGAAGCATGAACCCCTCCAACCGCAGCTGGCTGCCAAAAGGCGCTTACCTGCGCATGGAGGATGGCAGCATTGCGCCAGTCCAGCTCGCCCCGCGCAGCATTGATCAGGCTTTCAGCACCAAGTTGCCAGAACAGCAAGCCGATCCCGCATCTCGCGAATTGATGCTTGTCCCAGCCCCGCAAAGCTGGCAGCCCTCCGGTGACACTCTGGACGTAAGTGCAGGTTACAAGCTGGACCGTTCTTGGAATGCAGAAAGCGAGGCCGACAGCACGGACGCTGTGGAAGCCCTTGCGGAGCGCAACAACATCGGCCCGTTCCTCTCTGAGGATGGCGTTGTGCTTCGCTTTGCCAAAAACGAAGATCTGGCGCAGGATGCCTATGAGCTCACAATCACACCAGAGGGCATCACACTCTCTGCATCAGCGGAAGCCGGTGCTTTTTACGGTTCCATCACACTGCTCAACCTCAAGCTGATCTACGGTGGAACCATCCCTTGCGGCCAGATTTCCGATGCACCACGGTTTGAATGGCGCAGCCAACATCTGGATTGCGCACGCCACTACTACGAGCCGGAGACACTGCTTCGGCTTGTCGATATGCTGGCCTTGTTCAAACTCAACCGCTTCCACTGGCACTTCTGTGATGATGAAGCCTTCCGTCTGGAAGTGGAGAGTTATCCGGAACTCTGGAAGAAGTCAGGGATGCGCGGTGAAGGTCGTGTCGTGCCGGGCATTTACGGTGCAGCAGACGGACCACAAGGCGGCACCTATTCCAAAGCCTTCGCCAAGCGACTGGTGGACCACGCCAAAGCATTGAACATCGAAATTCT
>NZ_LCWX01000166.1:170873-186478 GCF_001431305.1 Pseudovibrio sp. POLY-S9 | reverse complement strand
GCCGGAAATCGATGTTCCCGCTCACTCATGGGCCGTTCTTCAAATCCACCCGGAACTGCGCGATGCTGCGGATGAAAGCGGTGAAATCTCCGTCCACGGCTACCTGAACAACACCATCAATCCCGCCTTGCCAGAAGCATGGACCTATATGGAAGCGCTGGCCAAGGAAATCTCCGGCATCTTCCCGTTTGCTCACTTGCACCTTGGCTGTGATGAGCGCCCGCCAGCAGCATGGACCAGGTCTCCTGCCATCGAACAGTTGAAGACTGAGCAGGGCCTCAAAACAGCGGATGACGTGCAGGGCTGGATGATGGACAAACTGGCGTCGTATGTGCGTTCGCTGGGCGTACGCCCCGCAGCGTGGGAAGAAGCGGCCAAAGGTGCGAATGGCGGCATCAACAATGACGCCATCCTGTTCTCGTGGACACAGCAAGGACCAGGTCTGGAAGCAGCTCGTAAAGGATACTCGGTCGTGATGACCCCAGCTGCGCACGCCTATTGGGACATCGCACCCTCCGTCAATTTCAATGAGATCGGCCTCAACTGGGCCGGCATCACCAGCCTCGCAGACAGTGTGAACTGGGATCCGGTGCCGGAAAATGAGCCGGAGCTGGAAGGCAAGATCATCGGCGCCCAGGGTTGCCTGTGGTCAGAGGTCGTTCTGCGGGATGCCAACATGGAAACCATGATGACTCCACGCATTCTGGGTATTTCAGAAATCGGCTGGGCGACCCGCACCAACAAACCGGATGCAGATGAGATCACGCAAAAGGCTGCGTGCTACAGCAAGCTGTTCGCTGCAATCGGGTGGTGTCAGGATGTAAGGGACTAACATACAGGTGTGATCTGCTGGCTGGGCGCGACCTACTGGTTTTGCTCAGCCACGAACTCGACCTTTATACGATCTGGGTCTTCAAGATAGAGGGCGTAATAGTCAGTCCCTCCGTTCGCAAATGGATACTTCTCATCGTAGAGCATTGGGATATCTTCGGTGCGGCAGTGATGCCTGATCAGGTCTACCTGTTCTCTGCTTTTGACTGAGAATGCGAGATGGTTCAGCCCAACACCGCAACGGTGGTAGGCGTGGGACTCATATTGCGGGCTGACTTGGACAAAGGTGAGATACGCGTCTTTTCCAGTCGAAAGCGTAAATCCATCATCCCAAGACGCAGTTTCTTTGTACTCCAGGTGGGAAAGAATACTGGACCAGAAATGCCGTGAAATCTCTTTATCCGAAACGTAAATCTCAACATGATGCAGCAAAATTTATGTCCTTTTACTAGAAAGAAAATCTAGGATTTTGCGGAGATAGTTAGGGTCTTAGACGTTGCGCAATTCTGCAACAAAATCATAGATATCACCGCGATAAACGCCTGTGGTCAACTCGATCGCCCGGCCACTCGCCAGATAAGCCGTGCGGTCAATGTAAAGCGCCGCATCCCCTTCACAAACTTCCAGCAAGTCAGCTTGCTCTTCTGTCAGCTTGCAGGCGGAAATACGCTGGATAGCACGGGAAGGGCGCATACCGTTCAAAGACAATTTCTCATAGAGAGACGTTTCAATCCGCGACGGATCAGGCACAAACTCGGTTGAGAGCGAACTGGTCTCAATCGCTAACGGAATACCATCCGCACGGCGCAGACGGGTAATCCGCGAAACCTGACCGTCAGACGCAAGCCCGAGCGCAACAATTTCCTCAGGTGAGGGAAGATAAATCCCGCAGGACAGCGTCTCGGAGGAGGATGTCTTCCCGCGCCGCTGCATGTCCTCGGTAAAGCTGGTAAGCGCCGACAAGGACTGTTCCATGCGCTTCATCTGCGGAGCCACATAAGAACCTGAGCCACGGCGCTGAATCACCAGACCATCCACCACCAGCTGCGAAATGGCTTTGCGAATCGTCACGCGGGACAGCCCGGTCAGTGTCGCCAGCTCACGCTCTGCTGGCAGAGTGGTCGCTGCTGCTAACCGTCCATCTTTAATGGCAGATTCAAGGTGTCGGTAAAGCTGTAAGTAGCGTGGACCGCCACTCCTCTGCTGCCAGGATGTCGTTGAGAACAGATCGGTATGGGTATCTTCTTGTGCGCTCATTCTGCTCTTCTTTATGTGAATCCGTATTATCTATAATACCTTTTTGATACCAATGCAAAACAATACCGATTGGATACCAATGAAAGAAATGAAGCTTATCCCCTTGCGATTTTCTTGAAAAATCGGAGTTTTTTCGTCTGAAACAGAAATATTTCACAGGAGGTACTGAAATGGTAGACAAATGGATTTGTTTTGGTATTATTTTGGTGCTCGCAAAAAACACGCGGTTCGTCTCCCTGGCGATAACAAGACGCAAGCGGCGAGTGACAAGCGATCACCTTTGGGAATTGGGGAGAGCGCATGACACATGCGTCAGGGGACCTGCTGCCTTATCAGGGCGAGCGCGGCGGTTCGGCACAAAAGAAACAAGGGATGCTGCAAGGGCTCATGCGCTCACAGGCAACCTTTGCATGGCTACTGATTGCTCCGGCAGCATTGTATCTCGTATTAGTCGTGGCCTGGCCGCTGGTAGAGACAGTCCGTTTGTCTTTCACCAACGCCAACATTGGCGGCGAAGCCTACATCGGCACTGCCAACTATGAGAAGCTGCTCAGCTCTCGCAAATTCGGTCAGACAGTGTCCAGAACGTTCTATTGGATGTTCCTGTCTGTCTCATTCAAAATCATTTTCGGCCTGATCGGTGCAACGCTGCTCAACGCGGCAATTCCGGGGCGGGCGCTGTTCCGCATGCTGGTCATGCCGCCGTGGATTGTGCCTGTCGCGATTGGTTGTTTCGGCTGGTTGTGGCTCTACAACGGCCACTTCGGCATCATCTCAGGAGCCCTGCAATACGTAGGCATTCTGGATGGCCCGTTTGAGTTCCTCGCCTACAAGCAAAGCGCGTTTTACTCCGCTGTTGTCACCGATGTCTGGGTCGGCCTGCCTATGGTGACCATCTTCATGTTGGCAGCCATGCAGGGCGTGCCGCGCGATCTTTATGAAGCAGCCTATGTGGACGGGGCATCCCGTTGGTACCGCTTCCGCCGCATCACCATTCCGCAAATTCTGCCGGTGATCATCACCATGTCGATCCTGTCGATCATCTGGACCTTCAACTCCTTTGAGATCATCTGGATTTTGACAGAAGGCGGCCCGCGCAACGCAACCACAACGCTGATCATCGACACCTACAAGATGGCCATTGCAAACTTCAAGTTCGGGCAGGGGGCAGCCCGTGCTGTGATTGTGGTGACACTGCTTAGCGTGTTCTCGCTGGTCTATCTGTTCGCACTCCACCAGATCAAAAAACGTTTCGAGGCAGCCTAATATGATGGATCGTTACTCGCTGCCACATAAAGTATTTCTCTACTTCTGCGTGGTGCTATTCCTCGGCTTCATTCTGCTGCCGTTTTTTGAGATGTTCATGACCTCGCTGCGGCCACTGGAACACCTGTTCCGCTCGCCCTACCAGTTCTGGTCAGACGACTTCTCGTTCAAAGCCTACTCCCAGATGTGGGAGACTGTGCCAATGCTGCCGCGTTACATCGCAAACAGCATGCTGATCTCCATCTCGGTGACAGCTCTGGCTTTGGCGTTCGTCATTCCCGCCGCTTATGCCTATGCCCGGTTTGATTTCAAAGGCAAATCACTCAGCCTCGGCATCTTTCTGGCGGTTAACATGTTCTCCGGTGCTGTCCTGCTTATTCCGCTGTACAAGCTCCTGAGAAACTACGGCCTGCTGAACACCTACTTCGCGATGATTGTTCCCGGTGCAGCGTTTCTGGTGCCAATGGGAATCTGGCTCCTGAAATCCTATCTGGAGAAAATCCCGCGCGAACTGGAAGAAGCAGCTTTCATGGATGGCGCCAGCCGTCTGTACACCCTGCGCCGCGTTGTTCTGCCTTTGGCGGTTCCCGGTCTCATCGTGGTGGGTGTGGCTGTGTTCCTGTCAGCCTACGCACAGCAGTTCCTGTTCGCGATCACGTTCAACAGCGTCAAGGAGTTCATGCCTCTGCCAGCGGGCATCCTCGAGTTCATTGGCTATCAGTCAGTCAAATGGAACCAGATGATGGCAGCAAGCATTGTTGGAATACTGCCCGTACTCGTAATTTTCCTATTTTTACAGCGCTACTTGGTGGCCGGCCTCACAGCCGGTGCGATCAAGGAGTGATTTTTAAAAGTGTCAATGGTTACTACTGGGAGGAGAAACCATGAGAACCAAACTACTATTTGCAGCGGCTGCAGGGGCAGGCGCAATGATGGCAGCAACATCTGCACAATCAGCTGAGCTACATTTCATTCGTTGCGGGGACAACGGGTTGGATGAAGATCGCAAGGTTATTGCCGCATTTGAAGCCGCCCATCCCGGCAACACCGTCAACATGGAAAGCCTTCCATGGGGCACCTGTCAGGATAAGTCTTTGAAACTTGCATCCGCAGGCAGCCCGCCATCTGTGTCGTACATGGGCTCACGTACGTTAAAACAGCTGGCAGACAACGACCTCGTTGTTGATGTGACGATCTCTGAAGATCAGCAGAAAGCCTATCAGCCGGGCGTTCTGAACACCGTGAGCTATCGCGACAAGTTCTGGGGCTTCCCGCGTGCATTTTCCACTAAGGGTCTGTTCCTCAACTGTGACATCTTCGAGGAAGCTGGTCTTGCGTGTGAAGCACCAAAGACCTGGGACGAGATGTATGCGGCTGCGAAGACCATCAAGGACAAAACCGGTAAAGCAGGTGTCGGTCTGACGGGCAAAGACTTCGACAACACCATGCACCAGTTCCTCAACTACCTGTATTCCAACGGCGGTCAGGTCATCGATCCATCCACCAACGAAATCACTCTGGATTCCAAGAACACACTGGAAACTCTGAAGTTCTACGGCAAGCTGGTGGAAGTTGCTCAGGAAGGTCCAACCGCATTTGAGCGTACGCAGGTCCGTGATCTGTTCAACGACAACAAAGTCGGCATGTACATCGACGGCCCATGGGCACGCGGTCAGCATAAAGAAGGCATCACCACCAAGGCTGCTCCAATTCCAGCAGGTCCAAGTGGTGTCAGCGGTACGCTTCTCATCACTGACTCCCTCGCTGTCTTCAAAGGCTCTGGCCATGAAGAACTGGCGATGGAATTTGCGCGCATGATGACCACAGGCGACTCTCAGTACACGCTGGACAAACCAGACGGTTGGGGCCTCACACCAATCCTGAAATACGAAGAGCTTGGCTATGAGAAGCCTTACTACATGGATGATCCATACTGGGCAGTCTTTGTAGACTCCATCCCAACAGGTGGTCCGGAGCCTCTCTTTGTTGATTACAAAGCGATGCAGACAACCATCAACTCCATGATTCAGGGCATCATCCTGAAAGACGATACCGCTGAAAACCTGGTGGCAATCGCCGCTGAAGAACTCGAAGAGTTCAAGTAAGCAAAACCCGGAGAGGCTGGCGACAGCCTCTCCCCGTTCCTTAGTGCGAGAAGACGAATATTATGGCCACGCTCCAGCTACAAAACATCGAAAAATCATTTGGACCAACAACCGTGTTGAAAGACGTCAACTTGTCCATTGAGGATAAGGAATTCGTCGTCTTCGTTGGCCCTTCTGGCTGCGGAAAAACAACGCTCCTGCGGATCGTGGCAGGTTTGGAAATAGCCTCCGAAGGCTCCATCATCATTGATGGCAAAGACGTTTCCGACGACCACCCTATTGACCGTGGCATCTCCATGGTGTTCCAGAGCTACGCGCTCTATCCTCACCTCTCAGTTTTTGAAAACATCGCCTTTCCGCTGCGCGTTGCAAAGCGCCCGGAAGAGGAGATCAAGGACCGTGTCCACAAAGCCGCTGCAATCCTGCAACTGGAAGAGCGCCTGAACCACAAGCCGGGACAGCTTTCCGGTGGTCAGCGCCAGCGTGTTGCCATTGGCCGCTCCATTGTTCGCAATCCAAAAGTGTTCCTGTTTGACGAGCCGCTTTCAAACCTTGATGCAGCGCTGCGCGGGGACATGCGTGTGGAACTCTCCAAGCTCCATAAAAGCCTCGATACCACAATGATTTACGTCACCCACGATCAGGTGGAAGCCATGACCATGGCCGACCGTATCGTGGTGCTCAACGGCGGTGTGGTGGAACAGTGCGGCACCCCGATGGACCTGTACCTGCGCCCGCGCAACAAATTCGTGGCTGGCTTCATCGGCCATCCAAAAATGAACTTCCTGCCCGCCATCGTCAGCCGCGTTGAAGACCGCATGCTGCACGTGAAGCTCGCCAATGGCGGTGTCATGAGCATGCCAGTGTCGTCAGAGGGCGTGAAAGCCGGTGACAACGTGGATATCGGCATCCGCCCTGAACATATGCAGCTTGATGAAAATGGACCAGTTTCCATGCATGTAGAAGTGCTGGAGCGGCTGGGAGCCCATTCCATCGCCTACGGTAAAGTTGAAGGGGACGGCGCGTTTTGTGCATCCTTGCCTGGCATGGCTGAGATTCCGGAAGGCACAACCATAAAACTCAGTATCAAGCCGGAGGATGCCTACGTCTTTGACGAAAGAGGAGTTGCACTGCAACGCCTTGGTGCTCTGGAACTGGCATAGGAGAAACACATGCGTATCATCGTTGTTGGTTTGGGTTTGCGAGCTGTCAGTGTTTTGGAAAGACTGCAGGCTCACATGAGCGAAGCGGAAGTGGTGGCCTATGTAGACCCCAAACCGCACCAGATTGAACGCCTCAAAAACCACGAGGCCATCAAGCCTTATGGCACGCTGGAAGAGATGCTGGCTGGCGAAAAGGCGGACCTGTTGTTCGTCAGTTCTCCAAACCACATGCATCTGGAGCAAATCCGTCTGGGTCTTGAAGCTGGCATCCGCATGTTTGCAGAAAAGCCTGTCGTGATCTCCATGAGCGAGACCATGGAACTGGCAGAACTGCTTTCCAAACACGGTGCGGATCAGGTGCTCATTGGTCTGGTTCTTCGCTATGCCCAACATGCAAGAGACCTGCGGGATGCGCAGGCAGCTGGCCAGATCGGTGATGTGGTCTCCATTGAGGCCAACGAGCATATTGCGCCGTATCATGGAGCCTTCTTCATGCGTGACTGGCGCCGCCATGAGAAATACTCCGGCGGCTTCATGCTGGAAAAATGCTGCCACGATCTTGATATCTACAACATGGTGACCGGCTCGCGCCCATCCCGCGTTGCTAGCTTTGGCGGTAGAAAATCCTTTGTCCCAAGCAATGCACCAGCAAAAGAAACAGATACGCAAGTGTATCATGTTAAAGAGTCCATCTGGGAAGCCGCGGAAGACCCGTTCCTCTCTGATGGCGATATCGTCGATCACCAGACCGCGATCCTCGAATACGAGAGTGGGGCCACCATGGCCTTCCACACCAACATCAACGTACCGGACGAACACCGCCGGTTCTGCGTGATTGGTACCAAGGGCATGGCAGAAGGTGACTTCGTGCGCGGTTATCTGAAAGTGACCGATGCCCACACCCGCGGCACATTGGTGGATGAAGATTACAACAAGTCCATTGACCGCCCCGGCGCACACTACGGCGCTGATGACATGATGTGTCAGGACCTTTGCGCCTATCTGCGCGGTGAAATGGACAGCCTGCCAGTTTCCGTCGTGGATGCGCTGGAAGCAGGCGTCGCCGCACTGGCACTCGATCAGGCGCGCACAACCGGTCAGGTCGTGGACCTGACGTCCTATTGGCAGAAATTCGACAGTTTCAACCTGCGGGAAACCGCAGCAACAACAAAAAAGATGGAATCAATACAGTGACCAAACTCCCCGGCGCGTACATGCGCGCTGAGATAGATCAGGCAATTCCGGCATTCGCAGAAGGGGTCCGTCAGGACCTAACCGAGAGTGTCAAAGCAGCAGCGTTAGACAAGCTCGACACGTTCTACACCATTGCGCGTGGAAGCTCAGACGCCGCCGCCAACTTGATCTCCTATGAGCTGATGGCCGAACTGCAAAAGCCGGTAACAACACTGCCGCCCTCTGTGTTCAGTCTGGGGAATGGATTGCAGTTGGGCAATGCTGGCGCCCTTATTTTCTCCCAATCCGGAGGAAGCAAGGATCTGGTCAGTGCTGCAATCGGGTTTAAAAGCGGTGGCGGTAAAACGCTGGCCATCACAAACACACCGGGTTCTCCGTTGGCAACTGAGACGGACGCCTGTGTCGATATCAAAGCAGGGCTGGAACAAGCCGTTCCAGCCACCAAAACAGTTATCTGCACCATAGCAGCCGGAATGGCGCTTCTGGCCGCGCTCAAACCGGACTACGCCAAAGCCTGTGAAGCAGCAGCAAAGGCCATGCTGGCCAGCGCTGAGGCTAAACTCGAACAGGCTGACGAGATCATCGAGGCTGTGAAATCCACGCCACATGTCTATGTCATTGGACGCGGTTGCGGCTTCGGCGCAGCGCAGGAAGTGGCGCTGAAGCTGAAGGAAACCACAGCCATTCATGCAGAAGCGTATTCCGCTGCTGAAGTGCTGCACGGCCCGCTGCAACTGGCCACAAAACCGCTCTGTGTTCTTATTCTGGATACAGGAGAAGAGGTCAGCAACCAGAGTCTGAGCCTGGCTGAAGAGCGGTTCCGCTCTGTCGGCGCAAATGTTTTCCGCCTAACACCAGAAACCGTTGGTGCGCAGGGCCTTACCCCCGCAGCAAGCTCGGCCATGCTGCTGCGTGCATTGTACCCAGTGATTTTGGAAACTGCTCTCCAGTTGGGTCTGGACCCAGATCAACCGGAAACACTTTCCAAGATAACTGTAACTATTTGATTTTATGAGGGAATGCTGCGATGGTCGATCTGACCAAATGGACAACTACGCGCGAAATTCAAGCGCAACCGCAAATCTGGGCAAGTTGGGGACAGGATTTCGCTGCACGTCTGAGTGACCTGAGCGAATGGGTTGCCAATTCCGGAGCCACGGAAGTCTGGTTCTGCGGGGCAGGCACATCCGCCTATATTGGCGACCTTCTGTGCAGAGCTTTGGACGCAACCTCCGTGCTGCCAATGCGCTCCGTTCCTTCAACTGATCTCGTCAGCGCCCCGCATGCCTTCAAACGCAACGGCGTGATCCCGCTGGTTGTCTCCTTCGGACGCTCAGGCAATTCCACAGAGTCCATCGGTACGCTGGACTTGCTGGACGCGATCTTCCCCGAAGCGCCACGGCTGAATATCACCTGCAACAAGGACAGTGCACTGGCAACCCGCCAACCTGCCTCAAAGGCCAGTCAGCGCGTGATTGTTCTGCCGGACGAATGCCACGACAGCGGCTTTGCTATGACCTCCAGTTTCACCACCATGATCATGACAGCCATGGCAGTGTTTGGGCAGGAAACACCGGAAGAGTTCGCCGCCAACATGAACGAGATCAGCCACGCAGCTGAGATTGTGTTGGCGCAAGCGGATCAGCTGGCAGGCAAACTCACCACCCCACAGCGCGCCGTCTTCGTAGGCTCCGGCCCGCTTGCCTTTGTTGCCCGCGAAAGTGCGCTCAAAGTGATGGAACTGGCCGCAGGAAAAATCCCGTCTATCTGGGACAGCTCCCTCGGTTTCCGTCACGGACCAAAGTCTTTTGTTGATGCACAGACCAAGGTCTTCGTGTTCCTCTCCAACAACCTGCATTCCCGTCGTTACGACGAGGATCTGGCAGACGAGGTGAAGGCGCAGTTCGGCGAGCACACAGTCACCACCATTGGCAATTCTGCAAAGGCAGATGTGCATATTCCATGCAAACTGGAGGATGGCTGGATGTCCGTGCTCCATGTACTCATTGCGCAGTGGCTGGGAGTGGCTTGGTCTGATCAGCTTGGTTTCAACGTCGACAATCCGTTTGAAGGGCAGGGCACGCTGACCCGCGTTGTCTCGGGCGTAAAGCTCTATGCACTGGAAGAGGCCTGATATGGTTCGAGCTGGCGGCATTGATCTAGGCGGCACCAAAATTGAGGCAACCGCCTTTGATAGTGATTGGGCGGTGGTTGAAACCAAGCGTATCCCAACCCCCCAGGATTCCTACGAAAATCTGGTTGATGCTCTCTGCGAGATGGTCGTGTGGCTGGAAGAAACCGCAGGCTCAAAAGGCTTGCCGGTTGGTGTCGGTATTCCCGGCTTCCATTCCAAACGAACCGGCAAGTTCCTCACCGCCAACCTGCTGGCCTCGGGCCGGACGGTCCATCAGGACCTGATCGACAAACTGGGCAGGGCCGTCGCGTTTGAAAACGACTGCAACTGCTTTGCCCTCTCTGAAGCTATGCTCGGCGCTGGGCGCAGCTACGCCAGCGTCTTCGGCCTGATCATCGGCACAGGTGTTGGCGGAGGCTATTGCTCCACCGGCACGTTGATCTCGGGTCTGAATGGTGCGGCTGGTGAGTTTGGTCATCTCGGCATTCCCTACATGACCATGAAGGAACTAGGGCTCGACGCTATCGAATGCGGCTGTGGTCGCACTGGCTGTTTCGAAACCTACCTCGCTGGCCCCGGCATGCGCCGCTTAGCGAAACACGTCACCGGCAAAGAAGCCGATGCGAAGACCATCACCACGGCAGCCGCTGCTGGTGATCCGCAGATGCAGGAAGTCATGCGCATGTGGGCCCGTATCGCGGCTGAACTGGTTGCGGCGCTTCAATGCACGGTGGACCCAGACTGCATTGTGCTCGGCGGTGGCCTTTCCAAGATCCCGAACATCGACCGCCTCATTGCGCAAGCTCTGCCCGGCCATTTGCTGGACCAGACCGAGCCGCCGGAGATCCGCGTTGCAGAATACGGAGACAGCAGCGGCACACGAGGGGCGGCGCTTGCTGCTGTCCAAAACTATCAAATACTGGAGGAGCCGTCATGAGCAACCCTTTGCTTGAGGTGATCACTGCCAACCGTGCAGGCGCCAGAGCCGCGCTTCCTTCCATTTGTTCCGCGCAGCCGGACGTTATCCTCGCTTCTGCTCTGCTCGCAGCAGAAAAGAAAGCGACATTACTGCTGGAAGCGACCAGCAATCAAGTCAATCAGGACGGCGGCTACACAGGCATGAAGCCAGCCGATTTCGTCAGCTACGTCAAAAGCATTTGCACCACTGCCGGATTGCCGGAGGACGCGCTCATCCTCGGCGGTGACCATCTCGGCCCGCAAGCCTGGCGCTCCATGCCTGCCGATCAGGCCATGGCAAAAGCCAAAGAGCTGATGAAAGCCTACGTGCAAGCTGGCTTCACCAAAATCCATCTGGACTGCTCAGAAGGGTGCGCAGGCGAAGAGGCTCAGGTCGGTGACGAACTGAGTGCCAGTCGCGCAGCGGAACTGGCTGCTGTTTGCGAAGAATTTGCACCAGATCCAAGTCGCCTCAGTTACATCGTCGGTACGGAAGTTCCTCCTCCCGGAGGCGCGCGTGAAGAAGGCGAGGCTCATAGCATTGAGCCAACCCCACCCGCGCGTGCCTCCCGTACCTTGCAAATGCATTTTGAGAAGTTCGACGAGTTGGGCCTGCAGGATGCAAAAGGCCGGATCTGCGGTCTTGTCGTGCAGCCGGGTGTCGAGTTCTCACCCTTCCACATCGATCATCTACCCGCTGATGACGGCAAAGCTCTGCGAGCAGCGCTTGACCCGTTCCAGAACGTTGTGTTCGAAGCGCACAGCACCGATTACCAGCTGGACAGCGCGTTCCCACGCCTCGCCAACATGGGTTTTGCGATCCTGAAAGTCGGCCCTGCGCTCACCTTCGCCTACAGACAGGCCATCTACGCGCTGGACCAGATGCTGGATTGGCTGGAAGAGGACAAGCGCACTGCGCCAAAAATCTCAAAGATTCTGGAAGCAGAAATGCTGTCTGAGCCCAAGTACTGGCGCTCCCACTATCAGGGATCGGATCAGGAACTGCGCTTGCTGCGCCACTTCAGTTATGCAGATCGCATCCGGTATTACTGGCCTCAGGAGACGGTACAGGATGCCCTTAAGGCACTCTTTGCTGCCCTCCAAACCCATGAGATTCCAAAGGTACTGCAGCTGCAACTGTTTGCATCTCGCACTGTTGAACGTGCACGGGCTTTGCAGCGCCATGGTTTTGGCATAGAGAAGGCGCTGGTGCTTGCTGAAATCCAGCAGGCATTGGACCCATATTTCTTTGAGAGAGTTGAGGCACCTCAGCTTGAGGAGGCTCTATGAGCACCGCACCGGGCAACCAAGACATCTGGCTGTGTCCAGATCAGCTGTTTGACGGCCAGAACCTGCTGACCGATACCGCTATTCATCTCGTGGATGGCAAATGCGCAGGCTTGTCTTCAGCAGACCAGTTGCCCGCCGATGCGACCGTGAAAAAACTCTCTGGCCTCATCACACCGGGTTTCTTTGATATCCAGATCAACGGCGGCGGCGGGGTTCTCTACAACACTTCACCATCACCAGAGGGTCTGGCTGCCATTGCAGCGGCGCACCGCCAATTCGGCACCACAGCCTTGCTGCCAACAGTCATCACCGACGCGCCAAATGTGCTGGAGGACGCCGTTGAGGCCATGAAGGATGCTTACGGCACCTATGGCATCAAAGGCATCCACATCGAAGGCCCGCACATCAGTGTAGAGCGCAAAGGCACCCACGAAGCCAGCTGGGTTCGTCCGCTTAATGAGCGCAGTTTGCAGCTGGTCCGCGACCTGCGAGATCGGGACATCCCGGTCCTCATGACGGTCGCACCAGAAGGCGTTGCCAAAGGTGATGTTGCAAGACTGGTTGAAATGGGCGCAGTTGTCTCTATCGGCCATACTGATGCAGGCGCAGCGCAGATCAAACCAGTTCTGGAAGAAGGCGCAAACCTCTTCACACACCTGTTCAACGGCATGTCCCAGATGGTCAACCGCGAGCCCGGTGCAGTTGGAACGGGCATCAACAGCACCGCCTATTGCTCGCTGATCGTAGACGGACACCATGTGGCTGACGACATGCTCCGCCTTGCCATACGTGCGCGACCTGTCAAAGATCATATGATCATCATCAGTGATGCCATGCCAACTGTCGGCGGACCGGAAAACTTCAACCTTTACGGTCATCAGGTCTATCTGGAAGACGGCAAGCTCATCAACAAAGCCGGGTCTCTGGCAGGGGCGCACGTCACCATGCTGGAGTCTGTTGCGCGCATGATAACTGAGCTTCAGTTTCCGGCAGAAGAAGTGTTGCGCATGAGCCTGTCCAATCCAGCTGCGCTGATGGGACTTCAACAGTCCGTGGCCTCTCTGCAAAACACTGACTTGGCCGATATGCTATTGCTCGCACCGGACTACAAGTCCTTCTCATTCCTCTCGCATATGCTCTAGTTTGCTGCGAGAGGAGCTGCTGCCTCACCGCTCGCGAAATGCCTCCGCTTTCACCTTGAGCAGTGGCTTGGCGAGATAGCTCAGCACGCTTTTCTCACCGGTCAGAATATCAATGCTCGCAGTCATGCCCGGCGTGATGGGCAACGGGTTTTGCTCTGATCCCAGATGGTTTTGCTTGGTCCGCACAATCACCTTGAAAAACGCCTGTCCCCGCTCGTCCTCTGACGTGTCCGGACTGATCCGCTCCAACACTCCATCCAATCCGCCATAGATAGAATAGTCATAGGCCGTAATCTTCACGCTCACATCCTGACCCGGATGCAGGAAGGCCACATGTTGTGGCTGGATTTTAGCAGCAATCAGCAAAGTGTCTTCCAGCGGAACTATCTCAATCAGTGGCTCACCAGTCTGAACCACCGCCCCAATGGTGCTGACATTAAGTTTGTTGATCACCCCGCGAACGGGTGCCACCAACGCACTGCGATGCACCCGATCCTCCGCCCCACGCAGCCGCTCCTCAATCACAGCAAGTTCCGCTTTGGTCGCCACCAGATCTGACTGTGCCTGAGAGGCAAACGCTGTCTGCGCAGATGCTACCTTTTGTAGAACTTCTTCCTTGGCAGAGCGGGCACTTGCAAGAGAAGCCTCCAGCATCTGCCGCTCCCCCTCCAGAGTTGTGTACTGCCGCTTGAGCCGCAAAAACTCGATCTCTGGCAGGACACCACGTTTATAGAGCTGCTGGTTGATCTCCAGTTCCCGCGCAATGATGGTCAGATTGGCGCTCAGCATCTGTGCCTCTGCTTCAAGCTGCTTCAGATCCTGTTCTTTCTGGCTGAACTGACTGCGAAGCACCGCAACTTCCGCAGCAAGCTGCTCTTTGCGAGCCTTATAAACCGCCAGCTCCCGCTGCAAGAACGCGGCAATGTCGGCAGGCGTGTTTGAAAGATCAAGCGACAGATTTGCCTGACGGGCCTCAGCGGTCAACCGTGCAAGACGAGCCTGCAACGCATACTTCTTCTGCAGCAGCTCCCCTAACTGAGAGGCAAAGCCGGTATTATCCAACTTTACCAGAACCGCCCCTTGCTCAACGATTTCGCCTTCATAGAACAACACCTCAGAGACAATCCCGCGTTCTGGAGCTTGCACAATCTGCATCTGACGAGAAGGGATGATGCGTCCATTGCCTCGTGTGACCTCTTCCACATGCGCAAATGCTGACCAGACGAACAACAACAGCATAATTGCGGCACATGAGAAGATCAGAACTCTGGACTGCTTTGGGCTGTGAAACTCTGGCAAATGCAGCTGTGTAACGGGAAGCGACCAGCCCTTCATGCTCTCAGCCTTTCTTCAATCGGAACCTGCGCAGGCTGTGGCACTTCATGCAGACGCGGTTGCTGCATGGATTGCTTCACTTCCTCGCTCGGCCCATCTGCAATGATGCGGCCTTGATCCAGAGCGATCAGCCGATTGGTGAGCTTCAGGAGGGAAGGGCGGTGTGTGCTGATAATGAGTGTCAGAGAACCGTTGTTATAGCGCCGCAAGCCACGCAACAAACGCTGCTCCGCAGAAAGGTCCAGCTGACTGGAGGGCTCATCCAGAAACAGGATCTTAGGTTTGCGCAAAAGAACACGAGCCAGAGCCACACATTGCCGCTGCCCACCAGAAAGCGCAGCCCCGTTTTCACCCACAATCAGATTGTAACCAGCCGGATGCCTGTTCACGAGACTATGCAGTCCCGTTACATGGCAAACTTCCTCGATCTCCTCATTGGAAAGGTGTGGCAACCCAAGGCAAAGGTTGTCTCTCAACGTGCCCTGAAACAGCGTGTTGTCCTGAGACAGATACCCAACAAAATGGCGCAGGTCTGATGGATCAAACTGGCGCGTGTCAATTCCATCAATGAGAACAGCACCCTCGGAAGGGTACCGAAGCCCGCTCATCAGCCGGCCCACGGTCGATTTTCCTGACCCGACACATCCAACCAGCCCAATCGTATCCCCAGGCTCAATCGAGAAATTGCAGCGGGTCAGGCTTGCTTTCTCACTGAGGGGATAAGAGAAACTGACATTTTGAAACTGAACTTCACCACGGCAGCACCGCAGGTTTGCAGTAGCTTTTCCTGTTTTGCGTTCTGTTGGCTGGCTTAGCAAATCTCCAAGCTGCTGATAGCTGTGCAGCACCTGACGAAACCGGACGAGTGCATTGGCGATAGAGGAGATCGGCGCCAGTACACGCGACGACAGCATCATCGCAGCAATCAGCC
>NZ_LCWX01000166.1:104315-170767 GCF_001431305.1 Pseudovibrio sp. POLY-S9 | reverse complement strand
TCCCGGCCCCCGCCTCAACCTGATAAACACCCCAGACAATAATCAGCACCGACACCATGCCCTGCACATGCCCTGTTCCCACCATCGCCAGATTGGACCAATGACGGCTCTGCAACAGGATCTCGCTGCTGCGCTCGACAGACTGCTCCCAGCGGGATTGCATATGAGCTTCTGCATTGAGAGCACGCACTGTCTCATGCCCGCCCAATGTCTCCATCAAAATGTTCTGCCGCTTATTCCCCTCAAGGCTTGAAGCTTGAACGGTTCGCTCCAAAGGCAATTGAGCCGCCAGATTAAGCAGGCAAACCACGGGCACGGCAAGCAGAGGAATCCAGGCGATAGGGCCAACGATGAAAAACAGGATGCAGATGAAAAGCCCGACAAAGCAGAAATCCAGCAGGGCGATTAACGCTGTTGAGCTGAAGAATTCGCGGAGTTTTTCATAATCATGAACAGTCCCGGCGTATTCTCCGGCACTCTTGGTTTTGGCAGAAAAATCAATGTTCTGCACATGAGAGAAAATCTTGGAAGCCAGCCGCTGATCTGCCTTTTTACCAAGGCTGTTGAGGATGGATGATCGTGCCACCTTCAGCAAACTATCTCCCGCCAGCGCCAACGCTACACCAATCGTTAAAGCCCATAGCGACGCCACAGCGAAGTTGGGCAGGATGCGGTCATAGACATTCATGATGAACAAGGGAGAGGCGAGGGCAAGGCAGTTGATCAGCAAGGTCCCGAGCGCAACATTTCCATAGTCAGGCCAGAACCGCGTGAATTCGGACCAGAACCAATGCTTGTCGTTTTGGTGAACCTGCCCACTGCTGTCGCGTGCATGAAGAGATGAAAACAGGATCGCATACCCAGAGTATGCCCGCTGCAATATATCTAAGCTGAGATATTGCGGTCTTTCCAAATCTAAAGGATCCAGCAGTTTGGCCTGCCGTGTGGCTGCATTATAGCCCACCAGCAGGCGCAAGGCTCTGTCATGAAACACCAACAGACACGGAAGGCTGCTGCTGGAGATCTTGCTAAGAGCAATCTGTTGCTTTTCGGCTTGTAACCCACAATTCTCGGAGGCTTTTTCAACCTGAGAGAATTGCAACCGCCCATTGATCAGCGGAAGCCCGGCAGTCAACGCTGTTTTACTGAGGAAATTCCCATGGGCGCGGGAGACATAAGCGACGCTTTCAATCAGGGCGTCCAGCACCTCATGCATTGGATGGCTACCTTCCTCAGTATTGAGGGCATGAGGGCTGGACAAGCGAAAATCACTCACGGCGTGTTCCCTTGATTTATGACAGTAATCGCAGTTTCATTTATTTGTTTTTCGAGGGGCCACGCTTTGTTTGGTCTTCTTGCGAGAAGCAGAAAGATTAGGAGATGCAACGCATTACAGGTATCAAGTAATCTCTCAGTTCCCGCTAAGAAGTTTCGGTGTTCTTGTGGGATCTAAGAAAACACCCTGAGTAAAATGTGGCAATCTCGGGAACTTGTACTGTCAAATAAGGGGGCAAAAATAGCAGGAGTGTATTTACCAAGGCATTCGCTATAAGATCAGCGCCTTAAAATTCTGATTGTCCGGAATCGCAAGTTTCCCAATGAACACAGCGTTTCTCTCCAAACCAACATATCCGAAAGTTTGAGAGTGAGCGTGTGTACGAAAGGGGATAGTGGGATAATTTCCCCTACGGCAAGTTATCCCATGCATTCTTAGGGGTAAAACACGGGACCAGTGAGGTTCAGCACCCAGAACCCCTCAATCACAATAGCTTAGGCAGTTTCCCGGCTAAGAAGTCAAAAAACAGCTTTATGCGTGGAATTTGCTTGAGAGTGTGCGGCGAAGCCAGCCAAACAGGCAAAGCAGGCAATGGGTCCTCCAGATCAAGGCGCACAAGACTGTCATCCTCAAGGCCGATTCCAATCTGACCAAGACCAACCCCACATCCGGCACGCACCAATTCCCAGTAGGTCACCCTGTCATCACACCGCACACTAAAGAAGTCCCGGTCCACGTTCAGGCCAGCTTCCTGCATTCCGCGCAGGATCAGGTCAGACCTGTCGTACCCGATCCAATCAAGCGCTAAGAGTTCCTCTCTTGTGCTCGGCATGCCAACCCGCTCAATAAACGCGCGGCTTGCAAAAAGCCCCAATGGCGTCTCGCCAATCTTCTTGGCAACAATATCCAGCTGCGTCGGCGTAAACATGCGCACTGCGATGTCAGCTTCCTGAAACAACAGGTTTTGCGCATCGTCAGAAGGAAGAAGCTCAATCTGGATCTCAGGGTAGCTCTGCCGAAATTCTGCAATAAGCTTTGGCAGCACATAATGAGAGATCACCTGACTGGCGGTGACACGCACAGGCCCAGCAAAACCGCTTTGCTTGCGCTCTTCTGCATGAAGCAGAAATTGAGCCGCCGCAGAATGCATAGCCTTGGCGTGCGGCAGCAACGCTTCCCCATCCTCTGTCAAGCCAAGCCCGCGCTGATGACGGTAGAACAATGAGACGCCCAACTCCGCCTCAATCGCCTTCACTTGTCGCCCGATTGTTGGCTGGCTCTGGTTCATCTTCTTAGCTGCAGCTGAAAGACTACCTGTCTCCGCAACCGCTACAAAAACACCAATGAGATCCCAGGATAGATGATGTAGTCTGCTATTCATAATTGAATATCATATCTGCAATTCATTCGAATTTACATAGGAAATAAAGCGCCTACTATCATGTCTAAAGCGTGTTCCCGAGACGTGACTGCCGGTGTTCGGATAAGAATATGCGATTTGGAAAAGAGTATTGGACAGGAGCGGTCATGAGACCCGTAGCTTTGATTTTAGGTGCCTCTGGCAGATTTTCAAAAAACATGACTGAGCAGTTGGAAGCTGCAGGCTGGGAAACCCGCGCCTTTGATCGTGCAAACCAAAATATGAAAAAAGCTGCAGAAGGTGTTGATGTCATCGTGAATGGAGCAAATCCGCAATATCCGCACTGGAAGCGGGATGTGTTGCCCTTCACCCACAAGGTGATTGAAGCAGCCAAACACGCCAGGGCCACAGTCATCATCCCGGGCAACAACTACTGCTTCGGCCCAAACATGAGCTCCCCCATTGGCTCGCAAACACCTCAAAAAGCAACCAACGAGCTGGGTGTGATCAGAATAGAATTGGAACGCCTCTACAAATCATCAGGTGTGCGGACCATTTTACTCAGAGCCGGAGATTTCATCGACACCTCTGCCAGCGGCAACTGGTTTGACCTGATCATGTCCACCAAGCTGGAGAAGGGGAAGCTCATCTATCCCGGCAAGACCGATATACCCCACGCATGGGCGTATTTGCCGGATATGACGCGTGCCGCCGTCCAACTGCTGGAAATGCGAGACCAGTTGAACACCTATGAAGACATCTCATTCCTCGGCTACACATGGACGGGGAATGAACTCCGCAAAGCGCTCACAGAAATCACCAAACAGAATGTGAGCATCAAACGGTTCAGCTGGTGGCTGATCCGTCTGAGTCGACCTTTCTGGCCCATGGCAAAACACCTTTTGGAAATGCGGTATCTTTGGGATACCCCGCATTGGATGGATAAAACACGGTTTGATGAGCTGCTCCCTGACTTTGAGGCAACACCGGAACGGGAAGCCTTGAAGCAGGCCATCAGCCATTTATCCGCTTTCCAGCTGAACAAACCGGTCTCGCTGAAACAGCCCAAAAGAGCGGCATGAGATTTTGCCTGAAGTGGCCTCCAAGAGTTTACAGAGGCAAAGCCGACAGGATATAACTGAGTAGTCCAATCAGATGTATTATGCGGCATTTGCCTCTTTGAATTTTGGAGTGCTCTTTGACCTTTAAACTTGGAATTCTGGAAGTTGGCCGACCACCCGAGAACCTGAGCAAGACATTCGGTGATTACCCGTCAATGTTCGAAACGCTCCTGAAGGATCAGGGGGGCAACTGGCATTACATGTCTTACCCTGTGGTGGATGGCCAACTGCCTCAAAACGTTCATGACTGCGACGGCTGGCTGATCACCGGCTCCAAGCACGGTGTCTATGATGATCTTGAGTGGATCGACCGGCTTAAGACATTTCTGAAAACGGCCTATGACGAGCATGTGCCAATTGTCGGCATTTGCTTCGGACATCAGATCCTTGCAGAAGCGCTGGGCGGTAAAGCCGAAAAGTCCAACAAAGGCTGGGGCTGCGGCGTCTTCACTTACTATGTCCTGGAAAATCCCAATTGGGTGCCAGAGGGCCTGACCAGTTTTTCCATTGAAGCCTATCATCAGGATCAGGTGACAAAACTGCCAGCAGATGGAGAGGTCATCGCGTCCTCAGATTTCTGCGAGTTTGCAGCGATCGATTACAAGGGCAGGGCGCTCACGCTACAAGGGCATCCGGAGTTCAACAAGGACTACTCAGTAGCCTTGTTTAAGGAACGCCGGGGTGACACACTTCCTGAAGACATCGCCGATCATGCAATCGCCTCCTCGGAAGCGCCAATGCAGATTGGTGAGGTCGCACACATGATCGTAAACTTCATTCAGCAGGCAGCAGTGAAAGAAAAGCAAGAAGGGCACTAACTGTTGCCCTGCGCTGTTTAAGAGGCTCGGGTTTGCAACCTGAGCCTTCTCAAGGACTTACATGGCTATTTCCCAAGGCTTTCTTCACGCCAACGATAAGGCAGGCCAATACCCAGCCTCCTACTACACCGCGACCGCAAACAAGCATCTCTCCTTTCCCGCGCTGGAAGGCGAGCATACCTGCGACGTCTGCGTCATCGGCGCTGGTTATGCGGGCCTGTCTTCTGCCTTACATCTGGCCGAGCGTGGCTACAAAGTCCATCTCCTTGATGCGCACCGTGTTGGATGGGGAGCCTCAGGCCGCAATGGTGGCCAGCTTGGCAGCGGCCAGCGAAAAGATCAGGACGAGCTGGAAAGCCTTGTTGGTCAGGAGCGTGCCAAAGAACTCTGGAACCTTGCTGAAACCGCTAAGTCCCTGACGAAAGATCTCATTGCAAAACACCAGATCCAGTGCGACCTGAAACCGGGAATTCTCCACGCAGATCACAAACAAACTTATGTGAAACACAGCAAAGCCTATGCCGAAAAGCTGGCAGATACCTACGGCTACGATGAAATCCGCTTTGTAGACTCTGCTGAAATCCAAGAGATGCTCGATACAACGGCGTATCACGGCGGCACGCTGGATGTGGGGGCAGCTCACCTGCACCCGTTCAACTTCGCGTTGGGTCTTGCTGAAGCTTGCCAGAATGCTGGCGTGCAGATCTTTGAAAATTCTGAAGTGCTGGAGATTGAAAAGGGCGAGCCAGCCAGGTTGACACTCGCCAATGGACACGTCACTGCCCGCTACGTGGTCTTTGCCTGCAACGGTTATATTGATAGCCTTGAAAAGCGCGTCGCGGCGCGGGTTATGCCCATCAACAATTATATCATTGCCACCAAACCACTGGGCGAAGATTTGGCCCGCTCACTGATCGCCAATGATGTAGCCGTGGCAGACTCCCGGTTCGTGATCAACTACTACCGTCTGTCAGCAGACAACCGTCTCTTGTTTGGGGGAGGGGAAAGCTACAGCTTCCAGTTCCCGCGCGATATAAAGGCTTTCGTTCGCAAACCTATGCTGCAGGTTTACCCGCAGCTCAAGAACGTACCCATCGAATTTGGCTGGGGCGGAACACTGGGCATCACGCTCAACCGCATGCCATACTTCGCCAAACTCGCCCCCAACATGCTCAACGCCAGCGGCTTCTCCGGTCATGGTGTCGCCATGGCAACACTGGCAGGTCAGCTCATGGCAGAAGCGATCGACGGGCAAGCCAGCCGGTTTGACATCCTGGAAAAAGTCCCAACCCACGCCTTCCCCGGTGGCCGCCATTTACGCTGGCCTTTGATGGTTCTGGGCATGCTCTACTACAGCCTGCGGGACAGGCTTTAGACGCGAGTTCAGACCGGAATAAAAACCTGCCGCACGGATGAACTTCTTACCATTTCTTCGCCGTGTGTTGTGGAAAGGGATTGGTAATTATGAGTGTCATCGGAGTAACCTTTTCCCGCGCCATGGTAGCCAGAAACCTCTGGGTGTTCAAAATCAGCCTTCTTAAGGTCATTCGCTAAGTATTGAGCAAATGCCTGTTCTCTGTTTACTTCGATGAACAGAAAATTATTAATTTTTGTTTCGGATGCGATTGCCAAGTCTTCTGGCGCGAAAGATGTGGGCAATCGCGCATCTGCACCAAAGCATGATACCACGCGAATATCAGAAAAGGACTTGTTTAACCCTCCATGCGCAAGTTCTTTGGCTATGTCTTGGGACCATGCAACTTTGTAGCCATTTTCGCTTGAGCTCGTCTTTGAAGTAATACCTGCTGCACCCTGTAGTCCATGTCCCGCAATATAGAGCTTGTCTTCGCCCTTTTTCAGCGTACTCAGGATGCCCGTTTCCTCGTTACTGATTACGTTGACTCTCAAAAGTGCATCAGCGCGCCATGCATGATCACTTGCAGCACTCAGCATGTCTTCAAATTTATCAGGACCACATGCGGCGATGAAGCCATCTTCCGAGAGATCATTATCCGCCATGTAGGAGTTAAAACCAGAGGCAAGGCCACCAGCTTCTTGGTACATTTTCTCAGCGAGTTGATACTTCTGTATTTCGAGTTCAGCCTTGTCAGCGTTTGTCGCAACAATAAGAGAGCGCAAATCTTTACCTGCCTTGTCCCTCGATAAATTGGTGCCAGAAACCATTTTGAGTATATCGTCAGAGGCGAACGGTGCGTAGAAATACCCCGTTTTGTTGTCTTTCGAAGGATCTGCACGCGGCTGAGTTACCTCCTGAGCGTCAGAAGGACGCACATCAAGCGCAGTATGCACCTGTTCACTAGAGGAGGAGATCGGTGATGGGGCTAAATTCGAAATAGGCATGGGGCACCAATGTTATAGATTAGATGCCAACCATAGAGGCCTACTTATGCGTGCACTGTGACATTTAGGACATCCTGCATGTGGCGATGGGGCCAGTTAGGACAGTCAGGTCTTTGAGTTATGTGATTTGCGTTTTGCCTCAAAGGTCCGAACGTCTTGCATTTATTCTTGGCTGTATGTCGTTAGCACTCAGCTTTTCTCCAGCTCTTGCTCCATTTCGGGTTTGTCCAGATAAAGCCGTTGCCGTTGATAAAGCTTGCCGTCGACTTCCACCAGCAATCCTTGCCTGCGCAGCGAGGCCACATATTTTGCCATGCCCCGTCGGCCTTTCTTCTCAAAGAACGGCAAAATGCGTGGCATCATATTGGGCAGCACCATGGCCAGTCGTGTTAGCCAGGAGTCACTGGCTTTTGGGTAACGCTCCAGACATGGCTTTTCCAGATGCTTCACGAATTGATCAGCCACCACGCTCGGCGACTGCGGCTCATCAATGAAGTTGAGCACGCTGCCACCTTCCAACGCTTCCTGACGCAGCATGTAGGTGTCCGTGGCTGTTGGTAAAACGCAGCTCACCTTGATACCGTGCAAGTCTTCATCCAGCGCAAAGGAAAGCATGGCACCACGCAGGCCAAACTTGGTCGCTGCATAAATAGGTGTTTCGCGAAGCGGTTGTATGCCACCAAGAGAGGTGGTTGTGATGATACGTGGATCATCGCCCTTCAGCAGATAAGGCACAGCCAATCGGCTTAGCAGCAACGGTGCGATCATGTTGATGGTGATCTCTTCTTCAATGCTCTCTGGCGTGCGCTCATGAAAGCGATCAACCTTGGTGATCGCCATATTGTTGATGAGTACATCCAGCACGCCAAAGTTCTCTTCCACCTCGCGCAAAAGACGTTCCATCTCCTCGCGCTGTGTCAGATCTCCCACAAACACATGAACCCGCAGGTTATCCAGCCGGGCCTGAAGTTCCCGCGCAGCCCGGCCATTCTTATCTGCCAGCACGAGGTTCATTCCCCGCTCATGCAAACGCGTGGCGATGTGCCCGGCGATGTCACCACCACCACCAGTGATCACCGCCGTACGCCCCTGAAAACGATAGGTGCTCATGCTGCTACCTCCGCTTTCTTTGCGCTCGGTGAACCCTTTGACTTGGGCGCAGCCCGCTTGAAGCGAATATCCTCCGGGAAGGTCCAGCCCATCCGCTTGTAAAGCTTCTTCACGTACTTGGTGTGCGCTGTGGCATCACAATAACCTGCATGTCGGTCCGTCTTCAAAAAGTGGATGCCACCAGAAAGATCCGGTGTTTCACTGCGGATGATTGCGGCCAATTGGCTGGCACGAGATGGATTGTCTTGCTGGTCCTTCAGATAGTTGGCAACCAGCCCAGCCATATAGTCAAACCGCTTGTAGGCGCCGGAGTTGGTCTCGATATAGCTGATGCCAAACAGGTTTTTGTGCTCGCGGGAGGCCGCCTGAATAAACATCTTGGGCCGTCCGCCCTCATAGCTGAAATACTCACCAGCAAAGTCCAGCTGCTGGTTGAAACCGGTCGCGCACAGGATCAGGTCAATCTCCTCCCGGCTGCCATCTTTAAACACCACGTCTGAGCCATCAAGTCGGTCCACATGCGGCTTCACCGTCACATCCCCATGCTGCAGCGAATGCACCAGTTGAGTGTTGAGCAACGGATGCGTCTCAAACAGCTTATGATCCGGTTTGGGGATGCCAAACCGTTGCAGCGTACCGTTGAACATACGCAGCAACAGTGTGAAAAACGGGCGGATCATCCAGACAGGTAGATCAGGGCCACCATCAGCAAACACGTCCGCAGGCATGCCAAACACATGCTTGGGAATGATGTAATAGCCGCGCCGCATGGAGATGAAGGCCTTCTCCCCCAAGACACCCGCATCACAGGCAATATCACAGCCGGAGTTGCCAGCTCCAATCACCAGAACCCGCTTACCGTCAAACTCACGAATGTTCTTGTAAGTCTGGCTATGGCGGATCTCACCATTAAAGGAGCCTTGCAGCTCCGGCATGTTGGCCTGCCATTGCGAGCCCGTAGCGCAGACCACAGCCTTATATTCGCGGCACTCACCGTTGGAGAGATGAACCTGCCAGCGATCCTTCTCGGTCTTGGTCAGTTTTTCGATCTTAGTTGAGAAGGTAATCTTCTCACGCAGTCCATAAGCCTCTGCGAAGTCGTGCAGGTACTTCAGGATCTCGGTGTGCTTGGGATAATCTGCGAAATGGTCTGGCATCGGAAAATCCGCAAAGCCAGACAAGCTGCGAGAGCTGATAAAATGCGCGCTCTCATAAATGGCTGTACCATCGTGCTTGATGTCCCAGAGACCACCCACATCCGGGTTTGGGTCAAACTGATCCCATTCAATGCCGTTGTGCTGTAATGCCCGGGCCATCACAAGCCCCGCCGGGCCTGCACCAACAATGCAGACCGCGTCACCCCTATCTATAATCTCCACCGTTCCCTCCCCGAACTGTGAAAATCTTACCCTACGGCAAGAGGAGGCAAGTTTAGAAGGACATATACGGACGTAGGGCGGACAAATTCGGTCATATCTTGCGGTCACTCCCGTGTTTCCGTAGCATGACTGCATTGGGAGAGGGCATGCATTCTGAATTTGGCCAGTTGGCACCGCCAGAAGTGGCGCAGCATTCAAAGGTTCCACCGCACCTGTTGCGCTATCTGTTGCAGGAGCTGGAGCAGCGCGGCATCGCCGCAGGAAAGGTGCTGCCTCATACATTCCTGGGCCAGAATACTGACCCTTCGGTGTTTCTGTCTCACGAGGCCCGCCTGACCTATCAGCAAAGCCGCCTCATCATCCTCAAAGCACTGGCGTTGACGGGAGATGAAAGCCTCGGCCTTGCTGTCGGCTACCGTCAGTCCATCACCTCTCTCGGGCTCGTCAGCCTTGGCGTTATGGCAAGTGCAACGGGAAGAGCAGCCCTTGAGTTCGGCATCAAGTACCACCGCCTGACCGGAAGCATGCTGGAGATTGATCTGGAACCTGCAGCCGATAATGCGCTCACAATGATCGCGCGCAGTCGGTTCCATGAGCCAGTATTGCTCACGTTCTTCGTGCAGGAACTGTTTGCCGCCATGGTAGGCGTTGTCCGCTTCACAACAGGAAGCAAGCAAGCCATTCAGCGTATTGAGATTATGCAGGCACCACCAGCAAAGAAAAGCCTCTATCAGGAGGCACTTGGATCATCTGTCAGGTTTGATGCGTCACGAAATGCAATATTTTTTGACGCAGAGCACCTGCAACGTCCACTGGCAACCGCAGACAGGTTTGTTGTGCAGGAAGTTGAAACACTTTTGGCAGGCATGATGCAGGAAGAAAGCAACCGTCTGGGCTTCCTTAAAACCGTGGAGGAAGAAGTCCGCCGTGGCCTGAAAAACAACCCATCTATCGAAGAAATTGCGGGTGGGTTCTCCATGAGTGAGCGCAGTTTTCGGCGAAAACTAGCCGCTTTTCAAGTCTCCTTCCGCGATATCCTCTCGCAGATCCGCCAGTCGCAAGCCATGGAGCTGCTCTTATGGTCGCGCTTGTCATCCGAACAGATCGCAGCAGAGCTTGGCTACTCGGATCCAAGGGTGTTTCGAAGGGCATTTAAGCAATGGACAGGGGAGACACCTAGCCAGTTTAGAAAGTCCGCAACTCAACTGTGAATGGTACATACCGCACCAAAAGTCCCATTGGGTATCTCAACGTTATTTTATATTCTCCGAAAATTCCTTATAAAGGCGCAGGAAGCACATGTTGCGCTGCGCAATTCCGAAAGACAAAGAGTGGCTTTCGGTGAGGTCGCGCAAAGACATAAGTCTGAAAGCACAGGCACAGATCAAAAACCAATAATAATAGGCGTACGCCGGTTTGATGCTGAACGGACTGGCAATGAGTGCGCGGAATAACAAAGAATGAAGGCAGTTGGATTGCTCCAGACAAAGGGCCAGCTGCTTTGGATGAACGAAACGGGCACCTAAAACAATGTCTCATACATCTGCGACTCGGCGGAAAACCATTAAAGACATCATGAAGGCAAAAGGCCATCACAAGCTGGTCTGCCTCACGGCCTACACTGCACCAATCGCACAGATGCTGGATGAGCACTGCGATCTGCTGCTGGTGGGCGACAGTGTCGGCATGGTGCTCCACGGCTTGCCAGACACGACAGCAGTCACGCTGGACATGATGATCATGCACGGCAAAGCCGTTATGCGTGGCTCTCAAAACGCACTTGTTGTCGTTGATATGCCTTTCGGCTCCTTTGAAGAAAGCCCACAGGCCGCATACCGCAATGCATTGCGTGTGATGCAGGAAACCGGCTGTCAGGCCGTCAAGCTGGAATACAATTCCGCAGCGTCAGAAACCATCCGCTTTCTCGTAGACCGCGGTATTCCCGTGGTGGCTCACATCGGCCTGCGCCCGCAGTACCTGCATGTGGAAGGCGGCTATAAGGTTGCTGGCAAAAGCGAAGAAAGCCGCAAAGAACAGCTGGAATGCGCACGTCAGGTGGCCGATGCAGGTGCATTCTGTGTTGTCGTTGAAGGCACTAAAGACGAAGTCGCCCGCGAAATTTCTGACAGCGTGCCAATCCCGACCATCGGTATCGGTGCTTCTGTTGACTGCGACGGCCAGATCCTTGTCACCGATGACATGCTTGGGATGTTCGACAAGACGCCAAAATTCGTACGCAAGTACGCTGAACTGAAATCTCAGATCGAGCAAGGTGTAAAGGCGTTTGCAAATGACGTTCGCCGCGAGCAATTTCCGGCTGAGAACGAAACTTACTAAGATCGAAGACCGCCGTCGGTACCAATAGCACCAGCTGGATTGTGTGCAGGTCCTGACGGCTTTGCTCCCCAAAATTTGGAAATGTCAGACCCCCTCAGCAGCATGATATGGTGTGGGAACTGGCATGTCTTGGCTTGGGGGAGCAAACGGTGCTTATTCTGGTTTTAGGAGCTTTACTTTGCGTGGCAGCACTTGCTGCCTATACCTTTTGGGGTGTCCTCAACATTCAAACGCCAACCAACGGCCCGTCGATCATGTTCGAAGGCCGCAGAGGCACTGCGCTGCTGGTGATTGATGTTCAAGTGACTTCACCAAGAAAACAAGCTCTCGAAGTTGGGAGCCCGACTATTTGCAAGCCCGCCTCAACTACATAAACGCGCTTGGTGAGCTGGCACAGCAAAAAGGCTGGCCCGTCATCTCCATCCGGCAAGTTTACAAGGGATGGTACACCAACCTTCTGGTCCGCCTGTTGGGAGGAGGTTTGGGGGCAAAAGGCTCTGATGGCCTAAAGATGGATCCACGCATAACTATTGAGCCAGATCTGGATCTCGTGAAATCAAAGAGTGACGCTTTTGGCGAGCCGGCACTCTCTGAGTTCCTGAGAGATCATGAAATTGACCACCTGATCATGACAGGTCTGGACGGTAATGCCTGCGTCAAGAATACAACAATCGGTGCGCTTAACAGAGGGTACCGCGTCGAACTTTGCGACCCCGCCATTCTCGCCCAAAATCAGAAGGCATGGAAACTGCTGAAGGAGGCACTGCAGGAAATGGGCGCTGCCGTCTCATGGAATATTGTTGAGAATGAAGCTAATCTCATAACTGAGAAAGACCCAGCCTAATCAATCAGTTTGCCATCCTTATCAAAGAATGGGTGTTGACCACCAAAACCGCCGATAAAACTCAAATGGTTGATCAGTTCGCCCTCGGACCAGCGGAACACACGCACCGCTGGTGGGTCCATAACAAAGCCAGGTTCCCCGTCCGGATCCAGATCAAGCGTGACCTGATGGCCTGAAGCAGGGCAGATGCTCACCGGAATGCCGCTCTTGAAGACCTCGATTGCCCGGTGAACATGACCACAAGCAATCTGTCGGATTTGCGACTGCCCTGTAACCACAGGCCAGAAATCCTCGTCAGCGCGCATCAGCATGATGTTATCCATGTGCTGAATACCAGTCTTGAACGGCGGGTGATGCATGAACACCAAAGTCGGCTGATCTTTATGTGCGTCCAGTTCATCACGCAACCACGCTTGCTTATCAGCATCAAAATGGCCGTCATGCTTGCCCGGAATGGTCGTATCCAACCCGATAATGCGCAGGCCGTCTTTCTCAATGGAAAACTGAAGTGCACCCTCTGAAGTCAGGTAGTCATGATCCGCAAACGCATCCCGCATTGCATCCCGGTGATCGTGATTACCGGGGATCACATAAAACGGCATATCCAGCTGGTCGATCTCTTGCCGGAACAGCTCATACTCATCCGTATTGCCCAAATCCACTAAATCGCCGCTGATCACCACAAAATCAAGTCGTGGACGAAACGCGTTGAGGTGCGAAACGGCCTGACGCAAATGAGAAAGCGTATCAACACAGTTGTAGGCGAATTTTCCGCCAGCCTTGATGTGAATGTCGGTAAGCTGCGCGAAGATCATGTGTGGTACCCCAAAAAATAGGCTGCAAGTCAGAATAAACTCTAAGCGATGAATAAGCCTGCATCAGCGGAAATTGCGCTGCTGACTAATCCGTCTGACCTCAAACAACAAGTGAACTTTTCATGACAGGGGAATGGTTGCAAGACATCACTCCGAACAATCTGAAGGAGCGGGCAGGCGTCAGGCGCAATACAACCAAAGGCCGTCCACATATTAGCATTGCCTTGATTTGCTCATTTTCGCCAGTTTTAGGCAATAAAATCGCCTAACTGCGGGTTTTGACGCATTGAAAGGATTTTTAAAACATATCACAGTACACCCCTGAAATATGAGAGGCGAATTTTCGGGAGATATTCGGCTCCGGATAGTTTCGAGCCGTAGCGGAGGAGGAACCGCGAGCGGTTCATTGGGAGAAGGGCGTGCTATGGGGATAGCACGCCCTTATTTTTGCTGGGTCTGTTAAATGATCAGACTTCTTAAGGCGTAAGAGACCACTGCGATGGAGGCAACGCCTGCCACCCAAAGGGCTGCAAACCAAAGCAACCGCTTCCATAAAGGTTGGTCAATTTCGCCGGTTTTATCGAGGCTCATTAGTGATACCCTTCCGTTGATTTGATCTTGCCACGGAACACGTAGTACGCGTAGGCCGTATAGGCGAGGATCATCGGGATGAGGATGACCGCTCCCACAAGCAGGAATTTCAGACTGCTGTCAGGCGCAGCTGCTTCCCAAAGGGTGTAAACATTTGGCACCACATACGGGAAGATGTTGATCCCCAGCCCCACATAAGTCAGCAGGAAGATCACAAGTGACGCGAGGAATGGCGTGTAATCCGCATCGCTCATCAAAGCCCGCCACAACACCAGTGTGGTGACCGCAACAAGAAGCGGAACCGGGAATGTGTAAAGCAGATACGGGAAGCTGAACCACTTCTCCATAATGCTCTCATTGATGAACGGCATCCACATGCTGACCAGCAGAAGAAAACCAATCAGGACAAGAGCGGCATATTTTGAGACGCGGCGGAAATGAGCTTGCGGCATACCTTCCAGCTTCATCACCAGCCATGTGGCCCCAAGCAGGGCATAGCCGGAGATTACGGCAAAACCGGTCATGACAGAAAATGGTGTCAGCCAGTCCCACCAGCCGCCAGCATAAGTCCGGTCAACCACTTCAATGCCTTGCACAAGCGTTCCAAGCACCAGTCCCTGACAGAACGCAGCAACGATAGACCCTGCAAAGAAGGATATATCCCAGAACGGTCTGCGCTCGACAGATGATTTAAAGCGGAACTCAAAGGCGACGCCTCTGAAGATCAACCCGATCAACATGCCGATAATCGGTGCGTAGACTGCAGGCATGATGACTGAATAGGCGAGCGGGAACACGGCAAACAAACCACCGCCACCAAGGACGAGCCAGGTTTCATTGCCATCCCAGACGGGAGCAACACTGTTCATCATCAATGTGCGTTCATCAGCGTCTTTGGTGGTCGGGTATAAGATCCCGATACCAAGATCAAAGCCATCCAAAATCACATAGGCGAAGATCGCGACTGCAATGAGAAAACCCCAAATGAGTGGATAATCAAGAATCATGGGAACGATCTCCCTCATGTGGTTGAAGGGCCTGTGCAGGAGTGATGCCTGCGGTTCTGACAGGTACGCCTTCCTCAACGCCCTGGCTCGCATCCGGAGACTTCGCCATGGACCGGAAGATGTAGAAGATACCAACGCCAAAGACGATACAGTACACCGCTACAAAGATGACCAGCGAGGCCCAGACGGCAGGTGCTTCAACGGGTGAAACGGATTCTGACGTCTTGAGCAACCCGTACACGGTGTAAGGTTGGCGACCAACTTCCGTTGTTGTCCAGCCTGCGATGACAGCGACGAAACCAGCTGGCCCCATAACAATGGAAGCTCGCTGAAGCCATTCACTCTCATGAAGCCGGCCACGGATCCGAGACCATAGGCCCCAAACGCCAACCAGCAACATCAAGACACCAATACCAACCATGATGCGGAATGACACAAACACGATGGCTGCCGGTGGCCAGTCTTCCCGTGGGAATTCATTCAAACCAGGGACAACACCATCGAGGCTGTGGGTCAGAATAATGCTCGAGAGATAAGGGACCTCAATCTTGTACTTTGTTTCTCCAGCTTCCACATCCGGCCATCCAAAGAGGATGAGCGGGGCAGGGCCTTGGGAATCAAAGTGCCCCTCCATAGCAGCAACCTTGGCAGGCTGATGCTCCAGAGTGTTGAGACCGTGATAGTCCCCGGCAAGCATCTGGATTGGCGTGACCACAATCATCATCCACATGGCCATGGAGAACATCACCTGCGCCGCCGCATTAAAACGGTTCTTCAGCAGATGATAGGCACCCACGGCACCAACCACGAAGGCTGTGGTCAGGTAAGCTGCCAGCACCATGTGCACGAGCCGGTAGGGGAAGGAGGGGTTGAAGATAATCGCCCACCAATCCGCAGGTACAAACTGGCCCACGTCATTCATTGCGTAGCCTGTTGGTGTCTGCATCCAGCTGTTGACGGAAAGGATCCAGAAAGCGGAAAGAGCGGTGCCAATGGCAACAACCACAGTGGCAAAGAAGTGCAACTTCTTGCCCACGCGGTTCATACCAAACAGCATAATGCCGAGGAAACCTGCTTCCAGGAAGAAGGCCGTGAGCACCTCATACCCCATGAGCGGTCCAATGACCGATCCGGTTTTGTCTGCAAAGGCAGACCAGTTGGTGCCGAATTGATAAGCCATGACGATGCCGGAAACGACACCCATAGCGAAGGAAAGTGCGAAGATTACGAGCCAGAACTTGAAGACCCGCAAGTATACATCACGTCCTGTCCATAGCCATAAGCCTTCAAGGACAGCAAGAAAACTTGCCAGACCTATAGTAAAAGCCGGAAATATGATATGGAACGCGATTGTAAAAGCAAATTGGAATCGAGCTAGATCAACTGCTAAACTGTCCATGTGACCACCTGTCGATGGGATGTGCTAATTTTAAATCATGGAATTCCGTAGCGGAACACTGTTAATAATTATGTTTTTTCCGCGATCCATGACCAGTGCACCCCAAAAGATAGGGCACTTGTCTTTGCTGTAGTAACTGTTTCCTTGAAAAAGTGAGTTGCATTAGGAGCTATGCGCTATGCAAAGTGTCGCATAATTTCTGCTTATGCCCGATCCGACACGGCACTATCCAGTTTGTATTAATTCTAATTCTAATATTTCGTTTTGCCATGGAATGGTGGCTGCACAAACCAGTAAAGCAGCAACAAACCGCCTAGAATCGGTATGAAAGCGATGAGCAGCCAGAAGCCGGATCGATTGATGTCATGCAGTCGCCGTACGGCCACGGCCAGATTAGGCAAGAAGAATGCGATGTTCAAGATGGAGCTTAACGGAGCACCATCCTGCACACTCCCCGTGGGCAATCCCAGAGTAGGGGCGATCACAAAGTTATCGATAAGGTAAGCTGCGATCATCACTATGAGCACGAAGAGTACCCACCACCAAAACTCGGAGCGAGGCGCACGCCCAGTGAACTGCACATACTTCTTGAAACAGGTTCTGATGGCGCTTTGAAAACTAACCACGCTACTCTCCAAGTTTTTGTAGGGACGTTAGACCGCACATGCTGACCAGAACGTCGAGGTTGGCTGTCTAACGATGTGCCAGAGAGCAAAGAACTGAGGTCTGTGCTCCTGTTTTGCGTGCGTACCTTTTGCCTTAGCTGAGTTTGAGTGTTTACTCGTAATTGGCGTTGACGGTTTGCCTTGAAGGAAGCAGATGCCAGTACAATAGAAGCAATGCCCCAAAAAACGGGATCACCGTAATGAACACCCAGAAGCCGGAACGATCAACATCGTGAAGACGACGAACGGCTACCGTTAGTGTTGGTAACAACAGGAAAAGCGTAACAATCATTGTGAGGATGTTGGGCAGGAACATACCGACTGCCACTGCAGTTCCAGAAGTACCTGATGATTGCTGAAGCTCTGAGATGCCCAAAATAAGACCACTCATAACCAGAATATCAAAAAGAACAGCTACGGTGATGACAAGCGCATTGAACAAAAACCACCACCAGTATTCAGCGCGTGATGCACGACCATAAAAGTTAAAGTAGTTCTTCAGGCATGAGATGATGGCATCTTTGAAACTAAGTTCATCTTGTGAGTGCATGTAGGCCATTGAGCGCTCCTTTTGCAGGAAAGGCTAGAGCGCGCTTTCTCACCAGAAAGTTGAGGGCATAGGCTAAATGCAAAACAGGAGAGCAAAGAACGGGTCTTTACTCTCCTGTTTGTGTTTATTTGCTTAAGCAGAGCTTATTGTTTGAGCTGATACTGAACCGTCGGCGCAAAGCTGCATCCCCCACAGGAGCTTGCACAGCTACTGGAGGCGGAGCTTGAAGAGCATCCCACTTCCTCAATGCGCCCCAATGCTTTGAGTTGGGAGACCATCGCCATGGCAAAGTCACTTGAGATGTTCATATCCTGAGCGATCTCGCCAACAGTGGCACCGCCACGCTTTGCCAAAACACCTTCGATCTGCTGCAACATTTTATTCTGCGGCCTCCAGTGCTGCCTGATGCGCAATGGTGCTCTCTGCTTTCTGGCGCATGAAGACCAACACACTGACAATTGCAGCCAGCAGCCCAATGATCCAGAGCGCAGAAGATGTTGGGTGGCGAGCGAAGGTGCCAATCTGATAAGCCAGAGAAGCGCCGGAGTAGGCCAGTAAAGTGGTCCAGCCTGCCGCAAACAGAGCCCAGTTGCGCCCAACCTCTCGCCAGATCGTGGCCAAAGCTGCAGTGCATGGAATGTAAAGCAGGACTGCAATCATGTAGGCAAATGCGCCTACTTTTCCGTCAAAGTGCGCCGCAAGTGCGGTGAACAGGCCCACCTCAACCTCTTGCTCTTCAGCAGCCACGTTATAGCTGGAGGTATCACCAATATCGATGCCAAGTGGATCAAGCATCTGCGAGGTCAGATCCACAATGCTGGTCGTGAAGATATTGATGGCCTCTTGTGCAGTCTCCAGCGGCGCAGGAGCCCCACCTTCTTCATCAGTGGTGACGTAAAGCGTCTGCAAGGTACCAACCACGGCTTCTTTCGCAAAGATGCCAGTGACCAGACCAACCGTGGCAGGCCAGTCATCTTCACTCAGGCCCATAGGAGCGAAGATTGGTGTCACTTGTTTGGAAACAACAGCCAAAACAGAGTTGCCATTGGCCTCGTTGCCAACGTTTCCTTCAAAATCAACGGAGTTCAAAATAGTCAGAACAGCCACCACCGTGACAATAATCTTACCAGCGCCAAACAGGAAGATCTTCAGGCGCGTCCAGACCAGCTTCATCACCTGGGCAAACTGCGGCATCTGGTAGGTCGGCAGCTCAATAGCAAGGCTGGTGGATTGCCCTTTGTAGAAGGAATTGGACAGCGCCCAGCCTGTAAAGATAGCCACGCCAACGCCAAGCAGATAAAGCGCAAACACAATGTTCTGGCCGTTGACCGGGAAGAACGCCGCTGCAAACAATGCATACACTGGCAGGCGTGCGCCGCAGGACATGAACGGCGCCATCATGGATGTCACCACTCGCTCGCGTTCCGTCTCCAGCGTACGGGTCGCCACAACAGCGGGCACAGTACAACCAAAGCCCAGAATAAGCGGCAGAAAGGCACGACCGGGCAGTCCGATCCGGCGCATCAAGCCATCTGCAACCACCGCTGCACGAGCCATGTAACCGCTCTGTTCAAGGAAAATCTGACAGAGGAAAAGCAAACCGACGATAGGGGCGAACGTACCGACAGTCTGTAAACCTCCGCCAAGCGCTGTGATCAGCATTTCCAGTGCACCGCCCTCAAGCCCAACTGCATAAAGCAGGCTCAGGGGTGCCTGAATAAACAAGGCATCTCCCAATCCATCAAACAGATCGATGAAGTAGGAGGAAACATTAATCGCGATGAAGAACATCGCATACATCGCGCCAAGGAACACAAACGGGCCAGCCCACTTGGAAAGCACAAAGCGGTCAATCTTATCTGAGAAGCTGCGCACATCCTGTGGCTCAGGCAGTTCCATCAGTTGCGCGAGGGAATAAGCCCGATTGAAGTAACTCGTCGCCATCACCAACTCAGTTGGGTCTTGCAGGCGAAGCTCACATCTATTGGAAACGGCTTGAGCCTTCTTCAGCACAGCAGCAGGCACCATCTCACGCGCCAGCTTGTCTCCTTCCATCAATCGATGCGCCAATGGCATGGATTGATCTGACAAGGCCGGAGCCAGTCTGGCGATCTCATCTGCGAGTTCTTTGACAGGCTCAATCAGATCAAACGGATCTGTCAGCAAACGGGAGGGGACATCTGGTGAGCGAACAGCAGTTGACAATTCATCACGCAAACCAGCCAGAGAATGCTCATCGTGCACGGAAGTTGCGATCACCGGCATAGCAAGCGCAGCTGAGAGGCGATCCGCAGCAGCCTGCAAAACTCCGGCAGGCCACAAATCTGCTTTGGTCATCACCGCTACAATCGGCACATCAAATGCGAGTGCTTGCAACAAAATAGCGAGAGAACGCTCCAGCGCAATCGGATCAAGCACAACGGCCAGTGCAGCCGGGCGATCAGACAAAAGCGCCTGACGGGTAATGCGTTCGTCAATGCGGTCATCTTCAGGAGAGGAAAGCGTTGCAACGCCGGGCAAGTCCAGCAGTGCCAGTGCGGTGGTCTGCGTTTCACAAATGCCAGTCTTGCGGTCAACAGTAACACCCGGCCAGTTGCCGATAACCTGACTGCGGCCAGTCAGCTTGTTAAACAGGCTGGATTTGCCGGAGTTGGCAGTTCCAAGCAAATGGACTTGGGGTTTGTCTTCACAGCGGCAAGAGCCAGTGTCGTGGCAGCTCATTGGCTAACCTCTTCCACCAGAATAGTGTCAGCCAAGTCAACACCAACAGCCACGCGCTGAGAGCCGATAGAAAGGATACGTGCCCGTGATCCGCTGCCTTCAAAAATGGAAAGCGGACGATCACTGGTCAAACCAAGAGAACGCAGCTTCAGGGCATCTGCCCGGTTGCGTCCAAGGCGAACAACCTTCAGCTCAACACCTGCACGTGCTTCTGTCAGCGGCATAGCCTGTACAGGTGGAACGAATGTTTCGCGATAAGGTGCGAAGACTTCTTTGTGGGGTGCTTGCTCGAATGTTTCTCTGGCTAGCAAAGACATCAACGTCTCCAAAAATCTTATTTCTTGAAGACATAAAACTGCAACTGCGAATGACTTGCAATGACGGGAATCAAACAAAAAAGGAACATTGCTGCGTTATAGAGTACTGCTATCACTTTGGAATTATTATAAAAAATGGAATACTACTGTAACTGAGACAGCCCTGTCACTCTACGTGCTTGTTCTAAAACAGCTTCTTTGGATTTAGCGCTATCCAGCCTAACCCAGTGAATCTCGCCCAGGTCGTAACTTTGCTGCATCCGCACCACCTTAGAGTCTGCATCTGATGCGTCGCCGTGTCGCGCATCAACACGGTTGATAAGCGTCTCAACGTCAGCCTCCAGCCAGATCCCCTGAAATTCTGCACCTGTCTTTACGGCAAGTTGCTCAACCGAGTCTCTTTCTGCCGGCTTGCTATAAACCCCATCGATAATGACGGAGTGCCCGGCTGCCAGCACCACTTCAGCCCGATCCAGCAACTCAGCGTAGACCTTGGCTGAAAACTCTGGCGTGTACGTTTCCTTGCCAGCGGTTTCGACCTCACCGAGATCCAGCATCTCCTTACGCAAAACATCTGTGCGCAGATGTATGGCCCCTGGCATGCGTCCCAGTAAAGGTGCTAGTCCTTGAGCGAGTGTGGTTTTACCAGTGCCGGAAAGGCCACCAATCACACAAAGCACGGGCGGAGTTGGCTCAAGTGCTCTCCGGCAAACCTTAAAATACTCTTGTGCCTGATACTCGGTCTTCCGCCGTGTTTCACCCTCTTGGTGCAATGACGCCGCTGCCCCGATCTTGGCGCGGATCGCAGCTCGCATCATCAGGTAGAACCTTAATACGCGGAGGTCTTCCAGATGCTTTGGCTGTCGCGCCAACTGGAGATAGGTATTGAGCACCACATTAGCTGCTTCAGGCTCTTTCCGTTCACATAGGTCTAGGAGCAAAAAAGCGAGATCATAAAGAACATCTCCCGTCGCGATTGCATCATCAAACTCAACCGCATCAAACAGAAGCGGTTTCCCGTCATGCATCACTATATTGGCAAGGTGAGCATCGCCATGATTTAGACGCACGAGCCCCAACTCGCCGCGGTCCCGGATCATGCCCTCGATATGCTCGTGCTCTTTGCGGGCGGCTTCGTCCAGCGCCAACACTTGGTCACTGGGAAAGAACTGCGGGAACTCCTGAAATGCCTCAAGGTTTTGGTTGGTGTAATTGAGCAGATCATCTATCCACGGCTGGGCTTCCCGCTGTGTTGTCCGGCTATGGGCGTCTACCATCAGTTTCGCTAAGTCTACCGCCAGCTCTCTGCTGATACCCTTTTCCTCAGCAACTCTGTCCAGCCCGAGGTGCTCGTTAAAGCGGTTCATATGGACCACCCATTCAACGACAGCGCCATGACCGGCGAGCTCCAAAGAGCCATCCCGCTCCAACGTGATGGGCAGGGTGCTGCGGTAAATCTGCGGGGCATACTGACTGTTGAGCTTGATCTCGGCTTCACAAGCCGTTTTCCGCTTTTCTAGCGTGGAATAGTCAAGGAATGGAAACTTCACATCCCGCTTCATCTTGTAGGCATCATTTCCAACCAGAAAGGCAATATTCGCATGTGTGTCGATGCGCTTGACCTCTTGCCCCCGGTGCGCCTCCGGAGAGGTGAAAAAGCTGATGATGTCGCTTTGGGTCAGAGTATCCACGTCAAAACTGGCGGCGGTCATGGGTCCATCCATCGAAACTACGCAAAAGCAGAAATACCTGGAGATGTTGTGCACCTTCAAGCTGCAATTGCCAATCTATCAATCGGGCTTAGGACTTATTCTAGGGCGAGAGACTTTGCCTTGCAGTGAAAAACAAGGGTAACTCAACAAACTACTCAATCTGTCATGCAGGCTTCATCATTCACACTGTGTTTTGCCCAGTTCATTCCATTTAGGAATAATAAAGAGAAATACTGCAGATTTTCACGAGAGCATAATCCGCGTATCTTCGCCTCAATCGAATTAAGACTGGAGTGAGGGATGAGCCAGACAATGCGGACCGGTGGTCAGTTAATCGTGGATGCGCTGGAAGATCAGGGCGCCGAACGTGTCTTCTGTGTGCCGGGTGAGAGCTATCTTGCTGTTCTGGACGCACTTTATGATGCTTCCGTTCCAATCACCCTGTGCCGTCAGGAAGGCGGCGCGGCCATGATGGCAGAAGCTTGGGGTAAAATGACCGGCAGGCCGGGCATCTGCATGGTGACACGCGGTCCGGGCGCAACCAACGCATCTGCCGGCGTGCACATTGCGCAGCAGGATTCCACACCGATGATCCTGTTTGTTGGCCAGATTGCCCGCGATATGCGCGAGCGTGATGCCTTTCAGGAAGTCAACTACCGTCAGATGTTTGGCAGCATCGCCAAATGGGTGGCTGAGATTGATCAGGCTGACCGCATCCCGGAAATGGTCTCTCGCGCTTACCATGTCGCAACATCAGGCCGTCCCGGTCCTGTCGTTTTGGCCCTGCCAGAAGATATGCTGATCGAGCTGGCAGAAGCGCAACGTGTTCCGGCTATGCGCCCAATTGAAACTCATCCGTCCAATCATCAGATGGAAGAGTTCCAAGAGCTGCTGGAAGGTGCAGAACGCCCATTCTTCATTCTGGGTGGTTCCCGCTGGTCAGAAGAGACCTGCGACACCTTTAAGGCGTTTGCTGAAAAGACTGGTTTGCCAGTTGGCGTGTCGTTCCGTCGCCAAATGCTGTTTGACAACGTCCATGCTTGCTACGCTGGTGATGTTGGCATTGGCATCAACCCGAAACTCAAAGCACATATTGAGAACTCGGACCTTATTGTCCTGCTCGGCGATATTCTCTCCGAGATGCCAAGCCAGTCTTATTCCATGCTGAACATTCCAGTACCGGCACAAAAGGTCGTTCACATCCATCCGGGAGCAGAGGAACTTGGGCGCATGTACCTGCCAACGCTGGGCATCAACGCCAGCCCTGTTGGTTTCTGCAAAGCTCTGGCAGAGTTAGACATAAAGCAGCAAACTGGCTGGAAAGCCCAGGTTGAAGAAGCGCATGCTGATTATCTGGCATGGTCAGGCGCTCGCCCAATTGTGACGGGTGATCTACAAATGGCTGAAGTGATGAAGTGGATTGAGAACAACCTCGACGACACCACCATCTTCACTAATGGCGCAGGCAACTACGCCACATGGGTGCACCGCTTCCATCGCTTCCGCAAATACAACACGCAGCTGGCCCCAACCTCCGGCTCCATGGGCTACGGCCTGCCAGCCGCTGTTGCAGCAAAGCTGAAATTCCCAGAGCGTGATGTGGTTTGTTTTGCGGGTGACGGATGTCTGCAGATGACCATTCAGGAGCTGGGCACTGCAGCTCAGGATGGTGCGAACATCATTGTGGTCGTTGTCGACAACGGCATCTACGGCACAATCCGCATGCATCAGGAACGTGAGTATCCAGGGCGCATCAGCGCAACCACGTTGCACAATCCAAACTTCGCTGATGTTGCAAAAGCCTATGGCTTCCACTCAAGCACAGTGAAAACGGCTGATGAGTTCGGTCCCGCCTTTGACGCCGCAAAAGCAAGCGGCAAGCCAGCTCTGTTGCATCTGCATCTGGACCCAGAGGCGATTACGCCAATCCGTTCGCTGTCACAGATCCGCGAAGCCTCTATGGCGACGAGTTAAGCGAAATATTGCGGAGGCGATGGCTTAGCTCATCGTCTCCCGATCAAGGGTTGTGACGTCCAGAACAACATCAGCAAGCGCATCGTCATCAGGAGAGCGCTTTACGCGGAACCCGAGGCTGCGGCACATATCCAGCATGGTGGTGTTCTCGCGCAAAACCTCACCTTTGACGGTCTGGATGCCGTCCACCTTCGCATAACGGATAATCAACTTCATCAGAACCCAACCAAGACCCATGCCTTTAAGGTTGGACTGAACCATCACCGCATACTCACCCTCGGTGTGGTCCGGATTTGCATGCAGTCGAACCACTCCCAGAATATCGCCTGTTTCAGGATCAATAGCCGAAAATGCCATGGCCCGCGCGTAGTCCAGCTGCACGAGCCGAGCTAGAAACGTATGCGAAAACTCTTTGACGGGAGCAAAGAACCTTAGCCGCAAGTCTTCAACCGAAACCTTCTCAAAAAAGTTTTTCAACTTGCCTTGGTCTTCAGGTCGGATTGGTCGGATCAGGATCGTCTTGCCGTCCTTCAGCTTATGTGTGTGTTCCCATTCAACAGGGTAGGGCACGATAGACAGGCGAGACGCGCCTTGCCGTCCAGGTCGTTTATCTGGAGCACTGATTGCGACACGCGCATCAAGCACCACGATGCCATTTTCATCGACCACTACTGGATTCAGATCCAGCTCTCGCACTTCCGGGAAGTCAACGGCAATCTGTGAGAGCTTCACCAGCAGATGCTCGACCTCTGCAACATTGGCAGATGGACGATTACGGAACCCCTTCAACAGCTTGGCTGTGCTGGTGCGGGAGATCATCGCCTTGGCGAGGTTAAGATCAATCGGCACCAGATCAATCGCCCGGTCACCAACCACCTCAACGGATGTACCGCCTTTGCCAAACACGACCACAGGTCCAAACACCGGATCATCTGCAAGGCCAGCATAGGTTTCTAATCCAAACCTGCGTGTCACCATTGGCTGGATTTCAACACCGGTAATGTCAGCGTGCGGGTAGGAGTGTTTCACATTGCCAAGGATCTTCTCAAAAGTTGCTTTCACACCTGCAACACTGTCAACGCCAAGATGCACGCCGCCAACATCAGACTTGAAGGTCAAATCAGGGCTGCTGACTTTAAGAACAAGCTGATCGTGTTTGTCGAACAAAACCTCAGCAACCTTGGCAGCTTCCTCAAGGGTTTTGACCAGATGCAATTCGACTTGATTGACTGAATAGGCTCGCAGAAGTTCCCGCGTCTGCAACGGTGTAAGCCACTTCTGCCCGTTCTCCAGCGCAACGCGGATCGTCTCTTTCGCCAGCCGCAAGTTCGGCTTATAATCGCTAGGCAAACTGTCCGGCACAGCGGAAAGGTGATCCTTCGCTTCCTTGTATCGAACCAGGTGCATAAAGGAGCGGATTGCGCCAGACGGGCTTGGATAACAAGGCACACGTGCTTCATCCAGAACCTGTCGCGGAATATTGGCACCACCAGCCAGCGTAGTCACAAAAGCCTGATGCTTGCCAAGGCGTTTGCGGTCTTCCTGACCGGCCTCAGCAAAGGCTTTTGCAACCTGAGAGAAATCTTCAAAAGCTGTTGGTGCAGCAATGGCCAGCACACCGTCGGAATTCGGGTCTCTCAATAAAGCGCTGATGCCTTCTTTGAACTCCTCAGGACTCGCAGCTTCAGACAAGACCAATGGATTGTCCGCCCGCGCATCAGTCCGGGTCAAAGAGCAAAGCTTCTCTTTGGTTTCCTCACTGATAGGAGCCAGCTTGCCACCAACCTTCGCAAGGCGGTCAGCAGCCAGCGTTGCCAGACTACGACCATTCGCGATGATAGAAAGACGCCGCCCCGCTGATGGAGCAACGCGGGTGACAGTCTCTGCGGCTTCAAACATCTCATCAAGGTCGTAAACACGAAGCACGCCAGCACGCTGCAAAGCGGCATCATAAACAGAATCGCGCGTTGCCAGACGGCTGGAGTGGGCGGTGCCTGAAATATGTTGGTCACGGCTCGCACCACTGCGAATAACGATCACGGGCTTTGAGCGTGCCGCTGCCCGTGCAGCTGACATAAACTTGCGCGGGTTTGCAATGGTCTCAAGGTGCACAAGGATCGCTTTGGTCCGATAATCCTGCGCATACCAGTCCAGCAGATCAGAAACATCAACATCCAAGCGGCGACCAAGAGAAACAACGCCGGAGAATCCGATGGAGTTGGCTTTGGCCCAGGACAATGTGGTGTTGAAGATGGTGCCGGAGCGGGAAATAAGCGCCAGTTCCCCTTTCAAAGCTTGCTCACTTGTCAGGAGCGTAGAGAGCTTGGAATGTGGGGAAGCGATCCCGAGACTACCCGGGCCGAGAATTCGAATATTGTACGGATGTGCTGCTTTCAACAGCGCATCAAGGTGTTCATCCCGCCAGCTGTCAAAGCCGCTTGCGGGAGTAACCACTGCGCGTGTGCCTTGCTCGCCGAGAAGCCTGATGTCATCTGCTGCTGTAGTATGGTCTCCCAGCAAAATGGCAAGATCTGCTTTGCCATCCACCTCTGGAATTGAAGCGATACTCCTAAATCCATCTGCTGAAGTTCCGGGCAAGTTAATAAACGCTTTAGGGCCAGAAAACCCGCAACCGACAAGGCTGTCGATGAGACGCTGCAGGACCACCTCCTGCTTGCTGTTTGGGCCAACAATGGCAATGGAGCGTGGAGAGGTCAAACCCTCTAGATTGCAGATCGTCATAGCGCATTTCCCGTCAAACTCTGTTGAGTTTTAGGTGCTGTTACTAAGGTATTCAATTCAGACCAATGCCCCTCACAATGGAGCTGAAGGGCGTTCGATCTTCAAAATAGAAGAGAGGTGCGACAGCAAAGCGACACCTCTCTCCCTTTCAAAATGGGCAAGGATCGGGAGACAAAATGGGACGTCCCCCGACTAAATTAGTGAGCCATCAGAACTGGAATAGTCATGGAATGCAGAATGTCGCGGGTCGCTCCACCTACGAGATATTCACGCATGCGGCTATGACCGTAACCACCCATAACAAGCAGGTCTGTTCCATTTTCTGAGACATAGTTGAGAAGCGCATCGCCAACACCAATTGGTGGGTTGTTGATCACATCAACGTTGATCTCCAGGTCGTGGCGGGCAAGGTACGTTGCAATGTCGGAACCTGGCTCACCTTCAAGAGGCAGACCTTTGTTCACGATCACGATTGTAACATGCTCTGCCATTTCCAGAATTGGAAGCGCTGCATGCACTGCACGTGCTGCTGTCGCGCTGCCATCCCAAGCCAAAACAACTTTCTTCGGCTTAAAATCACCTTTGGAGATGAATGGAACGATCAGCGTAGGTACGCCAGATTCGAACAGCAGACCTTCGATCAGCATTTCGCGCATTGGCTCAGGTGCTTCAGGGTTGTCCTGACCAATCACAACCATGTCGCTCAAGCGGCAGTGACCCATGATGGATTCAAGGCTGCCACCGGTGACGATCTCTTCCACACGAGTTTCAGTGGAGATACCAGCGAGTTCTGCATAGCCTTTGAATTTCTCAGTAGAAGTCTTGGCAGCATCGATGGCCTGATTTTTAGCAACCTGCAAATAATCGGTTGGCATTGGTGCAGCCAGAAAACCGGGCACGATTGGCTCGAATGCCAGCGCAAGCCCCGTCGCATGTGCACCTGCCTGACGGGCAAATTCAACAGCAACCTTAGATGCTGTTTGATCGCCGTTCAGGTCTGTAATGGTGAGAATGTCCTTGATTGCCATAAGCCTTGTCTCCTTGCCCTCTATTTCTTAGCGGTACGGGAGGTTGTCCCTCGCCTGAAATATTAGGTCAGCATTGCAATAGCTGCTTTGATCCTTGTCAACCTTAATCATTGGGATAAGGTTTTGAAAAATAATGCAGTTTCACTATTATTATAAGTTAGGGAGTGTAAGGTAGCCCAGTTTCGACCCAAATAGGTATACTTAAAGTCTTTATACTTTAGGCAAAGAAGAACTCATTGGCTGAATAAAAGCAGAGTTTTTATACACTTGCACCCTGCAAATATATTTTAAACGAATGAACCTAGGGGCATGTGAATAGTCATTAAATCTTCGAATTACTAAGGTTTATTACTGAGAAAATTGTGATATTTCTATATCTGACGAAATTCAGGGAGGGGCTGGATTTGCGCCTATTGCAAGGACGGCCAATTTATTTTCGGGAGTTTATAAATGAAAAATCTTAAGGTTGCGACAGCTGCGCTCGCAGCAACAATGGGCTCCGCATTTGTGGGCGAAGCTCTGGCTGCAGATGTGACCTGGAATGTCTCGTTGTGGGGCAAACGACGCGCATTTACCGAGCACGTTGAAAAGCTATCGAAAGAAGTGGCAGTACGCACAAACGGTAAATTCGAAATCAAGCTGCATTACGGTGGAGCGCTCTCCAAATCTCGCGAAAACCTTGACGGTATCTCCATCGGTGCGTTCGAGATGGCGCAGTTCTGCGCATCTTACCATGCAGACAAAAACCCGACATTGACCACCACCGATCTGCCATTCCTCGGCGTGCCGGATCTCGAAACTCAGGTAAAGGTAGATTTTGCGCTCTACAATCACCCTGCAGTTCAAAAAGATCTTGGTCGTTGGAATGCAAAGCTGTTGATGCCATCTCCAATGCCGCAGTACAACCTGCTGGGTAAAGGCGATGCACCTGCAAAGCTGGCTGACTTTGAAGGCATGCGTGTGCGTGCTCTTGGTGGCGTTGGTAATGCGATGAAGACCATTGGCGCTGTTCCAACAACCGTGACAGCTTCTGAGGCGTATCAGGCGATTGATTCTGGCACCGTGCAGGCAGTTGCTTTTGCGCCTCATGCACACCTGTCATTCAAAACAGTTGAAGCTGGCAGCTGGTGGACCAACAACCTGAACCCAGGCACCGTGAGTTGTCCGGTTGTCGTCAGCACAGATGCCTACGACATGCTGTCACCTGAATTCCAAAAGGCACTGGATGAAAGCGTAGCTCCTGCAGTTCAGCACTACCTGGACACCTACGCAAAGGTCTACGACAAGTTCTATCCAGCTCTGGAAGCAAACGGTGTGAAGCAAATCTCCTTTACCGAAGAAGAGCTTGAAGGTTTCAAGGCTGTTGCCGGTAAGCCTATCTGGGACAAGTGGGTTGAAGACATGTCTGCAAAGGGTCTTCCAGCAGCAGAACTGCTCACGCTCGTACAAAACACAATTGCAGGTAAGTAAATTCCTATCAAAAGGCGCACTTTGTTTGGTGCGCCTTTTTTAATCCGATGGGGCTGCTCATCGGAGGTTTATTTAAGAGCCTGCTCGAATGTACTCGCTCAGAGCAGGGCACAACATTTCTCTTAAAATCGGGCTGATAACATGTCCAAATCAAACGGCCCCGCATATCCCAAGTCGGATATGGCCTATCTCCGCTTTAACGGCGTGTTGGGGAAAATCGAAAACCTGTTCAACCTTATTGCAGCAACATCCATCCTCGTCTTGATGTTGCTGGCTGTCGTTCAGGTCGCTGGACGCAACTTGTTCAACCAGCCCGTACCCGGTTTTATTGATATTACAGAGCAAGCCATGGCCGTGTTTGCGTTCATGGGCATCGCTTATTGTCAGCGTGTTGGCGGCCATATCCGTATGGAGTTGGTAATCGGCGTCTTCAGAGGTCGTACTCAGTGGATTGCAGAGTTCCTCGGTGTGCTGGCAATCCTCCTCGTTGTATCGGTGTTGATGTATGGCTCCTTCCTGCACTTTGATCGTGCATGGACCTTTGGGGACAGCACGATGGATATTTCCATCCCGACCTGGCCATCCAAGTTTATTGTTCCACTTGCATTGTCTTTGTTGTGGCTTCGCCTGGTTCTTCAGCTGTTTGGCTACTCCCGCCTGATCATCAATCCGTCAGCCTCAGTTTTGGATTTACCGCACGTGATGGATGCTGCTCAGCATGCAAAAGCTGAGATTGAGGAGACATTCCATTCCGCCGATAACGGAGAAGAAGGGCCTGAAATGAGAACACCTGCCCATGGAGGTGCATCATGACCCCGTTTGATATCGGTCTCATCATGACCGGGATGCTCTTGCTTCTTGTCATCATTGGTGTTCGCGTTGCCTTTGCGGCAGCGTTCGTTGGCATTATGGGCATGGTCGCGATCTTTTCCATGCGCCTCGGGTTTGAACGCGGTGTCATGACTGCTGCAAAAATGGCTGGCACGATCCCGCATTCTAAATCTGTAACCTATGCACTGTCCGTTTTGCCCACCTTCATCCTGATCGGCTTTCTGGCCTATTACGCTGGCCTGACAAAGCAGCTGTTTGAAGCCTCAAAACGCTGGCTAGGTTGGCTTCCAGGTGGCTTGGCAATCGGCACCGTTTTCGCCACAGCAGGTTTTGCAGCTGTATCAGGTGCATCGACAGCAACCTCTGCCGTGTTCGCCCGTGTCGCGATCCCGGAAATGTTGGAAGCAGGCTATTCCAAACGCCTGTCTGCCGCAGTGGTTGCGGCTGGTGGAACACTGGCCTCGCTTATCCCACCAAGTGCGATCCTCGTGATCTACGCCATTTTGGTGGAAGAGAGCGTTGGTAAACTCCTCATGGCAGGTTTCTTGCCCGGTGTTGTTTCCGTTCTCATCTATGCAGCCATCATTTACGTCATCGCTGCATGGCAGGGCGGAGCACCTGCAATTGGCGGCTACAGCTGGAAAGAGCGCTTTGAATCTGTACCCGGCACGTTCCCTATCATTGGCGTGATACTGATCATCTTCAGCAGCCTCTATTTCGGCTTTGCAACACCAACAGAAGCGGGTGCGTGTGGCGCGTTCGTGGTGCTATTGGCTGCGTTTTACAAAGGCATGCGTACCAAGCAGCTTTTCCTGGCTCTTCACGAAACGGCGAAGCTGACTGTGATGATCTTCACCCTCATCTGGGGTGTACTCGTCTATGTACGTTTCCTCGGTTTTGCAGGCCTTCCGGACGCATTCCGCGAGTTTATCGTCGCACTCGATTATCCACCAATGATGATCATTGTTTGCATTCTGCTTGGGTATGCTGTGCTTGGCATGTTCATGGATGCAATCGGTATGCTGGTTTTGACACTTCCAGTGGTCTTCCCGGCGATCATGGCACTGAATGGTGGTCTCGATGTCAGCGCGGCAGAAAGCACACTCGGCATGTCCGGTGCAGCATGTGCAATCTGGTTCGGCATCATCGTTGTGAAGATGGCCGAGCTCTGCCTGATTACACCGCCCATTGGCTTGAACTGCTTCGTGGTCTCCGGTGTGCGTCCAGACATCCCGGTTCAGGAAGTCTTCCGCGGTGCGACACCGTTCTTTGTAGCGGATGTGGTGACCGTAGCTGTCTTGGTGGCCTTCCCGGCAATCATCACCTTCTTGCCATCCTTGATGTAACATAGATGATCAATTGAGATAATGTGAAACCCCGGTCAGTGGACCGGGGTTTTTTGTTGCGCCATACTCTGTGGTTTCCAACAAAGAGCATTGCCATGAAAATCAAAAAATTATCCAATCAACATCAAGAGGTAGTTTGGTCGTTCTTGATGAAACACGTCTACAGCTCAATGTTCCTGCTCAACAACATCGAAAAAGCAGGTCTTGAGTACACGAGTGAGCTCTACTCGGGAGAATATTGGGGCGCTTACGATGAAGCTGATGAGTTAAAGGGTGTTTTGGCACAGTTCTGGAACGGTAACTTGATGTCTCAGGCACCTGACTTGAACGCTCTGGAAACTCTCACCACGCACTTCCGTGAAGTTGCTAATCGCCCGGTTGCCGGAATGGTTGGTGATGGCGAGCAAGCCAGTTTTGTGTTGAACAAACTGAACTTTCCCGCAAATGCCTACAATACCAACCGCAGCGAAGGCCTCTATCAACTGGCCTTGGAAGACCTGCAACTCTCTGAGAAAGCAACTAGCGATCAGTTCAGTCTGATCCCAACGTCAGAAGCTGATACGTTATTACTGTTCGATTGGCTAAAAGCGTATGAGTTGGAAGCCTTTGACGGTGAAGCCAGCGAAGAGCATGACAAACACATCACAAACCGCGTAATGGAAATGCAAAAAAGCGGCAATGCATGGGTCTTGCTGGATAGAGAGCAACCTGTTGCGCTGAGTGGGTTTAATGCAACCCTCGCAGAAATCGTACAAGTTGGCCCTGTCTGGACACCACCTGAGCATCGCAACAATGGATATGCCAGAGCCACCGTTGCACTCACACTGGATCTTGTGAAGCAACAAGGCGTACGGAGATCGGTTTTGTTCACCGATAATCCAGCGGCAGCAAAAGCTTATGAGGCTATCGGTTTCAAGCAAAACGGAAGCTTCCATCTTGCCTTGCTTAAGGAGCCTGTTGAATTATCGAGTGTCTCCGCCTGATCTGCTTTTATCTCGCTTGGGCCACACTCTCTTGGATAGTGATTACTACCGAGGTTCGATAGCATCCAGAAACCCATCTCCTTTGCAAAGCAGCAGCGTGAGCCAGTCCACGCAATCGGAGAGATTAAGCACTCCGATCGTAGCAATGCCTGGTGAAGGAGGTGGTAGATGGATGAAGCTTGAACTTAAGTTCAAAATAGAAAAAGCACGGAACAGACTGGTACTCTGGTTCCGTGCAATTCTAAAATAAGCCATCGTGAAAGGGGGCAGTAGCTCCCTTTCTCTTCCTCAATATAGTCCTGATCTCTTAATCACGCAATAATGAGGATATAGAGGGAATTCCTCCGTAATCACTTCTAAAACAAGCTGCCTTGTGCGTCTGGATCAACCACATTTTTCTTCTTTCTCGGAGAAGGCTTAGCCTGCTTTGCTTTTGTCTGAGCCACATGCTCTTCCAAGTTCTTTGGAGGAGAAGTCGGCTCCGCAGTAGCCTCAACGACAGGTTTTGACACTTGCCTTACTGCTCGTGGCGGTGTTGGTGTTACACCACCTCCATCAGCCACAGCACCAACAGTACCACCCTTCATCTCCAGCTTCAGGGCTTGCCCTGCCTGAACATCCTGCGCGCTAGCCAGTGGAACACCAGCCTCATCACGCACAACCGCGTACCCGCGCTCGATCACCCGCTCATAGCTTAGCGATCCTAAAAGTCCGGCAGAGTTGGTGAGACGTAAACGCTGTCGTTGTACCTGGTTAGAAAACGCTGCAACAGCTCGACCTTTCAGTACCTGAAGGCGTTCTCGTCCTTGCGCAACCTGACGCTCAAGCGTGATTGGGCGCAATCCAGAAGAAACTGCTGTCAGAGAGTTACGGTGGATTTGCGTGTTCATCTTAAGGCCGTGTTCTAGACGGCCCGCCACCATATCAAAGCGCTGGCGTGGAAGAGCAAGAAGGTCTCGTGGGGCTGGAAGCGCGGCACTTGCTGCCCGCAGTTCTGTCCGGCGTGTTTGGATCAAGCGCAACAGGCCCGTTGAGAGACGACGAGATAAATCGTCCACCTGGGCGGTCATCTCAGCCTTTACCGGAACTGCAAACTCAGCCGCACCAGTTGGTGTTGGTGCACGCACATCGGCGGCCAAATCAATCAGTGTCCAGTCTGTCTCGTGGCCAACAGCTGAAATCAGTGGGATTTGAGAGTCTGCCGCCGCACGAACCACAGCTTCATCATTAAAGCCCCAGAGGTCTTCAATCGAGCCACCACCACGCGCAACGATCAGAACATCAGGGCGTGGGATCGCTCCGTTGACCTCAAGTGCGTTAAAACCGCGAATACCAGCTGCAACTTCGGAGCCGCAACTCTCACCCTGAACGCGAACAGGCCAAACCAAAACATGCAAAGGAAAGCGGTCACTGATGCGGTGCAGGATGTCGCGAATAACCGCGCCAGTTGGGGACGTAACAACCCCAATCACGCGTGGCATACGTGGTAAGGCAACCTTGCGCTCTTCTGCAAACAAACCTTCTGCAGCCAGTTTGCGCTTGCGTTCTTCCAATAGAGCCATCAGCGCTCCAGCGCCTGCTGGCTCAAGGCTATCAATCACCATCTGGTACTTGGATTGCCCGGGAAAGGTGGTGATTTTACCCGTTGCAATGACTTCAAGACCTTGCTCTGGCTGAACTTTGAGCCGTGAAGCATTACCACGCCAGATAATGCCGGAAAGCACGGACTTATCGTCTTTTACATCCAGATAGATATGCCCTGAAGCTGGTTTGCTCACACGACCCAACTCGCCCCGCACACGGATATAACCAAACTTGTCCTCAAGCTCGCGTTTGATATCACCGGAAATCTCGGAGACGGTATATTCAGCAATGTTGGAGCGTTCAGACAATGTCAGACTTCTTTCATATGCGGCAAAAAGTAAACCATTCTCTCTTAGTGTAGCCCGTGACAATTGCAAAGGGGAACCGTGAGAAGCGCTTCCACCTGTGGAGACATTGAGTTCTCACCAGCAAATCTTTAAGCGCAAAGTGGTATCTGCCGTGTGCTTGGCATATGGTGCCCCCATGTCCCGCTATGAGTTTCGCATGCAACGCTTATTTGTCGATCAAGATCTCCGCGCAGGCCTTCAATTGGAGGCAGACCGCGCACAGGCCAACTACCTTCTGAATGTCCTTCGCATGAAGGAGGGAGGCGATGTGCTCGTCTTCAACGGCAAGCATGGAGAGTGGCGGGCTCAGATACTGCCGACGGGGCGTAAGTCCTGTCACCTGATTGTGACTGAGCAGTTGCGTGAGCAGACACCGATGCCAGACTTGGACTATCTGTTTGCACCGTTGAAACTGGCGCGTCTGGATTACATGGTTCAAAAGGCCGTGGAGATGGGAGCAGGGCGCTTACGCCCGGTGCTCACCCAGTTCACCCAAAACCCAAAAGTGAAGCTGGAGCGCATGGAATCCAATGCGCTTGAAGCCTGTGAACAGTGCGGCGTGCTTTCAATCCCCTCCGTAATGGAGCCGCAGCAACTTAAGAAACTTCTTTCTACGTGGGAGCAAGAGGAAGGTGATCGTCAGATTATCTTCTGTGACGAAGGCCATGGGACGCACAATCCGTTGGATGCACTGAAAGATGTTCCTAAAGGACCTCTGGCCGTATTAATTGGCCCGGAAGGCGGTTTCTCCGAGGAAGAGCGAGCGCTTTTGCATAGCAAACCATTTGTACATGCTATCCCGCTTGGCCCACGGATTTTAAGAGCAGACACAGCTGCCGTCGCGGCTTTGGCCGTTGTTCAGGCAAAATTGGGAGATTGGTTCTAAGGTACCTCCAAATGGAGGCCTGAATGGACCTGAATAACAAGACTGCTGACGCTGAAAAGCAGCCCCAAAAAGAGAGCTCAAAAAAGAAAGACCGCAAGAGATGGCGCCTGTCCATCTCCGCCGTCTTCAGCATTGGTGCGGCGATGCTGCTGGCCTTAATTGGCGGTTCCATGCTCCTTTATGTATCTGATGCCACAAACCGTCAGACAACCGTCATTATGCGCGAAACCGGGGCTCTCATTGTCGAACGTGGTCTTGAGGTTGTTGAAGATTTCTTCCGCAACGAAGAGCGGATGGGGCTGTTGGCGGCCGAAGTCCTGTCAGATCCACTGATCTACAACGCGCCTGTAGCTTTACGTGAGCAGTTGATTTCCATCCTATCACGCCAGACCAATATTAAGCGGATTTCCTACACTTTCCCGACAGGGCGGCGGATCTCGGTTCAGTTAGATCACGCGAGCCAGCCGGTTCAGCAGATGGTGGTCATGCCTCCTAATGAACAGGATATGGAAGTCGGCGATCATCGCTGGGCTCCGCCGTATTATGATGAGGGCATAGGCGAAACGTTTATGCAGTTTGCCGTCTACATCAGAAATCCGGTCGACAATACAATCTCTAAACTCACGTTGGATTATCCAATATCTCTACTCGGTCAACTGATGGCTCGCATTAAGTGGCGGGCTTCTCAGATTCCGTTTATCCTTTATGGGCGAGATCAAGTGCTGGCGAGCTCAGAGCAAGCGTTTCTGAGCTTCAAGCCGAGTAAGGCAAAGCCGATCCCATTAATCTCAGATCTGCAGGACACACCTCTGAGCAATATCTGGTCCGAAAATGCCAACCGCAGGTCTCTCAACACCAATTATAAAGCCCACATCGACACAACCACCCATGGCACCTATCTGTATCTTTATGACGATTTGAGAAACGGAAATCGCTTCCCCATAATCATCGGAAGCTATGTATTAGCGTCTGAGTTCAGTGTTCCCTTCGAGAACCTGCACAAGATCTTTGTTGCAGCCACGGCTTTTCTGGCTGTCGGTGTGCTTCTTATGTTTTTGATTGGCCGAAGACTTGCAGGACCGTTTGTGGCTCTCGGAACCCAAGCAAATGCTATCCGTAAACTTAATATGGAAGGGTTGAGTGCGCTGCCAAGATCGCGGCTTAAAGAGGTAGATCAAGCCAACCAGGCCTTCAACTCAGCAGGCGTGGCTCTGAGTGCATTCTCCAGATATGTGCCTAAGGACCTTGTCAGAGTGTTGCTGGAACGAGAATTTGAAGGTCTCAACAGCACGGAGCTTCGCGAGATGACAATCCTGTTCTCTGATATCGCAGGGTTCACTGGTGTCGCCTCAAAGCTGACAGCAGAAGAGACCACGTCCTTACTCAACACGCATTTTCAGGAGCTTGCCGATTGCATAAGCCACACCCATGGAACCATCGACAAATATATTGGTGATGGTTGTATGGCGTTTTGGGGAGCTCCGGAAACCATGGAAAACCACGCGCAAGCAGCTATTGATGCAGTACATCTCATTGCGCAAAGGCTGGAGACAGAGCTTAAAAACGAGGAGGGCGCGACTGAAAAGCCACGATTGCGTATAGGAGTTCACACAGGAACTGTTGTTGTCGGCAACATCGGAGCTATTGAGCGGATGAACTATACTGTCGTTGGGGATGCAGTGAATGTGGCTGCACGTCTACAGGAGCTTGGCAAAACGGTGGATCCTGATGCCAGAGTGATTGCCCTTGCCAGCAACGCGACGGTGGACCATCTCAGAGATAAATCTCATACGAAACATTTGGGAGATTATCAGTTGCGTGGGCGTGACGAGGCCGTTGATGTCTACCGGATTGTTTAGAGTGGACATCACTATTGAACCCAATTCAATCAAATTTCGTCTCTTAGACATAATATTTGCAGAATACTACATCCAAAATTAGGGAACTGACGTTACGTCTGATGAGTGATTAAATAGCCGAGAGAAGCTTACGAGGGGAAAACCTCATGTTACGACATCCCAATAACAATATGTTTTCCCTTATGGAAATGCTCAGCCAAAACTATGCAAAAGCCTATAAGGACTACTGTGAGACTAGCCACGGTTTTATGCCCTTCATGCAGAAAGAGGAAACGCCCTCTGGAAAGTCGGGTGCAAAATCTGCAGGTGTTCCTGAGTTCCCATACATGAATTGGGCTGATCCGTCTAAATGGCAAGGTATGACCGGATTGCCACAGCAGGCTATGCTCTCTCAAGTCATGAGCATGTTCAGTGGTGATAAAAACATCAGCGCAGCCATGCAGCGTCACCTCAGTCGCAAAGATGCCATGAATGTTGAAAGTTGGATGGAGCTAATGCCCATTTTACTGATGCTTTCCTATGGCAACATGATGAAGAATTATCTGGCAGGACCTCAGCGCACTATGATGGAGGCCTACTTGCAAGGCTTCGCAAAAGGATGTCCAGAGTTACATCAGGACACGGATGCTGCGCGTAACCCAATCTTGGATGCACGGGAAGCTTTCTGGTCGCAGATGATGCCATTAGAAAATCCGATGCTTGAATTCTGGAGAAATGCTCTGCAAGGCACGAGCTCAACTTCTGATGAGCACAATGAGTCACCAAAAGAATCTACAACGCAAAACACACAAGCCAAGAAGCCATCGTCTCCGGGGAACGGATCAGGCCGTAAGGCGCATCAATCCACTGCGAAGGAATCGGGTGTGCCATCCTTGTCTGGAGGTTTGGCAGCAATGCAACAAGCTCAGGGCGAGGCTTGGCAGCAATATTGCGACGTTTTTTGGCCAACTCGATCTCATAGGTAACAATATTTCACATATACCTGAGGATAACTTTTTGTGATGAAGATCACTAATTGAGGAAGTTGTTTACTGCAATTTCCTCCGTTTCCGTTCAGACCGAGAGTTCAGAACTAGCCTGATCGTCCAAGCTAATGCAAACCGACATGAATTAATCTAGCATAACTCTCTATCTCAGAGAGAATTACTAGGTGTTTTTTATATCGTAACTCCAAGTCGATTGATCTCTTTCGGATTTTATTTTGACTATTGGATTCTTTCGAGAGTCTAACCCAGAATAAGAGCAAGTTTGATTATATGAAATATTGTGATGAATCGTCTTAAGCTCCCTAAAAGAGGGAAACGACTGCGATAATAAAGTATTATATTCCAACTCTCGGTTTTCTTTCCACCAGTTTGCTGTATATTCATATCAAATTGTTATGGATTGGGGACATGACAGCACTATTAGACTTAGATTCTCTGCGAACTCTGGTAATGATTGCGGATACTGGGAGCTTCACAAGAGCAGCAGAAGAACTTGATAAAACGCAATCAGCGATTTCCATGCAAATGCGTCGCATGGAAGATAAGCTTGAGCGCACGGTCTTCCGGAGAGAAGGGCGGCACTCGAAACTGACAGAGGATGGTGAGCTACTGTTGCGCCATGCCCGTCAGATGCTGCGTTTGAATGACGAGACATTAGCTATGTTCTCGGAGCGCGAAGTGACCGGTAAGGTTCGTCTTGGTCTTGCGGAAGGCATTGACGAAACCAGAACCGCAAAGATTATCTTCGAGTTCTCTAAGAACAATCCAAAAGCTGAAGCATCCATCGTCTGCGCACCGGCAGCAGATCTTCGTAAGGCTTTGGGAGAAGGCAAACTGGATCTTGCCATCATCGGCAGCCTTGCAGATGAAGCTGAAGCTGGTGAGGGGAGTGTTCTTTCCAGCGAGCGCCTCGTCTGGGCAGCTGGCAGCAATTTCAAACTTGCCAGTGAAAGAGAATTGCCACTGGCTGTTGGTTTGGAGCAGTGTCGCATCCGAAAAGCTGCTGTTGAAGCGCTTGAGGATGATGAACGCGCATTCCGTATCCAATACAGTTCAAGCAATCCAGGTCTTGTTGAAATGACAGCAGCAAGCGGTATGGCGATCACAATTCAGCCGCGCTCATCTCTTGTTGCATCGGATGCTGGGCTGCTGGAACTTGAAGGCCTGCCGCAGCTACCAAACTACGTGGTCAAGCTGGTTCGCGGTAAGGAAAGCCATTTCAAAGCAGCAAACGCTTTGAGTGATTATCTGGCGAAGTCCTTTGAGAAAACCGCAGTCTCTGCCTGAGTGGTTTGCAAAGAATAAGTCCGAGTTATCGGAAAAGAAAAAGGGCCTGCGCAATGCAGGCCCTTTTCATGTGTGGGTGATGAATTTTTGGCGGTTCAATTAGGGGTAGAGCCGCCAATTGAGGCTCCCACAAAATTATGCGCGTTGGCGGCGCTTTTCCATTTCGGCGCAGCGGCGTTCACTGGCGCGAATACGCAAATGCCAGCTTGGGTCTTTACCATCACCAGCAGAAAGCGCGCTGAAAACGTCATCGCGGGTAATGCCGATGTCGTCCAGCATACGGTCTTCCAAGCGTGCAAGCTCAACCATTGCGCGACGATCCTGGTAGTGTTTCCAGAGCTTTAGAGGCAAAGCTGTCAGCAGGTGCAAAGTGTGAGCCAGCGTCAGTGGTTCAAAGGTGCCTGCATTAGCGCGATTTGGGTTGCGATATTCAGAAGGGGTAGGGAATGCAAGCGTCATGGTATCACTCTCCCGTTTGGATAAGCTGCTCTGGCCATCCATTGGAACTGGTATAAGGGGTTATAAAAAGAGGGAACGGTGTCGTTCGATGCGTCAAATATCACCGAAAAGTTGTAGACAAACAAGAGAATGTTTTCGATTGAAATCCATTCAAGATCGTGATTGATTGATCATCGTCAAATGGGAGGGAGCCCATGCCTTATTCGATCGATGTTGATCAATTGAGAACATTTCTGGCCGTTGCAGAATTGGGAAGTTTTACCAAGGCTGGCGATGCCGTACATAAAACTCAGTCCGCTGTTTCCATGCAAATGAAGAAGCTTGAGGAGCGTATCGGACAACCAATATTTGTGAAAGACGGACGTAACTCTAGGATAACAGAACACGGAAGACGTCTTGTTGAATATGCGCGGCGCATGGTTGCTTTAAATGATGAAACGCTCTCTGCGTTTCATGAACCTGAGATCGCCGGACGAATCCGGTTAGGTTTACCTGATGACTACGCAGAACGACTTTTGCCACAAGTACTTGCAGCATTTAATCGGCTGAACCCTTGCATCAATTTGGATGTGGAATGTTCCAGCTCTAACGAAATTGGGCGACGAATCCAAAAGGGTGACCTGGATGTGGGAATCGTCACAAGCGGTGACTGTACCAGTGTGCCGGGACAGATTGTGCGCCGTGAGCCTCTACAATGGATTGGCTCTCGTGAGCATATCGTTCATGACCAGCGCCCATTGCGCCTTGCGGTTGGTCCAACAACTTGTTCATGGAGACAAGCAGGGGTTGCTGCGCTTGATCATCTGAATGTTCAGCATCAGGTGGTTTATACGAGCGCCAGCGCCGCAGCTCTTGCTGGTGCCGTGAATGCCGGATTGGCCATCGCGATCCTGCCAGCCAGTGCGTTGCGTCAGGGACAGCGTATTCTTGGAGAAAAAGAAGGCCTGCCGCCACTGCCACCTTGCGATATCACTATCATCAGATCTCAAATGGCAATTGAGCCAGTTCATGATGCGCTTTGCCATCACATCGTAGCGTCCATTGGCAACGTCACGATGGAGTATAACGGAATGGAAACAGAAGCCGCTGAATAAGCGACTTCTCTACTGAAGAGCTTTAAGTCCGGTGGTTCAACACCCCGGGCTTATTTTTTGGCAGAACGGCTGAGCACGATCCAGTTCCCACCCAGCGCAAACATCAAGCCAAGAATGGATGTTGCAGTCCAGGTGTAACCTTCCATCGCGGTGGAAACGCCAAGCGCCACAATCGGGAACATCACTGTCGCATAGCCTGCGCGTGCAGAACCGATCCGGCCCAGCAATGTCAGATAAGCCCCAAAGGCAACGATGGAGCCGATGACCACCATATAAAGGAAGCTCCAGATAAACTCCGGCGTAAACGGAACCTCAAAGCTCGCACCTTGTAACAGCCCGTTCACACCAAGAAGAACAGTGCCGTACACCATCCCCCATGCACTGGCTGAGATAACCGAGATCTGTTTGGCAGTCGCACGTGCAGAGACGATGTTGCCAAAACAGAAGCTCAAAGTCCCCAGAGCACACAGACCAAGCCCGCCCAACGCTGCGATATTCCAGGTACTGCCTGCAATCTCTTGATAAAACATCAGACAGATACCAGAGAAACCAAGAACAGCCCCAACCACAAGCGCACGGCTTACTTTCTGTTTGAATAAAACGAAGCCAAGGACGATGTTGAACACGGATGCAAGCGAAAACACCACCGACAGCAAACCTGATGGTAGCTCTCGTGAGCCATGATAAAACAAAAGGAAGTTGGTTGAAAACAGCAGCAGACCAAGCCCCGCAAAGCTCAGATGAGCCCGCAGCGGAAAGGCCATCTTATGGCCACAAAAAATGGCCCAGCCCCACATTAAGACTGTTGCAAACAGAAACCGCCAGAAAAGTGCAATCTCAGGAGTAATGACCGCCTGCAACTTCAAGGCGTACCAGCTGAAGCCCCACGCAAATACGGTTGTGCCATAAAGGGCGAGATCGAACATACTAAGTGCTTGAGGCTTTTGAGAAATAGCAATGCCTGCATCAACGTCGCTAGCACTTGTCATGAAATATTCCTGCCAATTCAAAGTGTTCCAAGCAACTTCCTGCATGAAATCGCGAGATGAAACAAATGAATAAACGTCATCTATTCATTTGAAAAACGAATGCTTTAGAGGTCTATAGGTCAGTATTAGAGATTAAAGATGCCCCATTTCGGGCTGTAGCCATCTCTCAGGATCGCAATGATCTGTGGCGGCGTAATAAGAGTAACGTCCTCGGGCAACTCCCGGGCAGCCGCCGTGTATCCCTCAAAACTCCAGCTCCACCATTTACGGTTCCTCAGAGCATAAAACTTGTCGCCACAATGAACCACAGTACCTTCCGGCCAATTCTCGTGCGGATTGATCTGCGGAAGGGAAGCCGGTGATTTCTTGTGGCCGCACCGTTGCGAATGCAAAACCAGATCCATTTCGTCAGAGCTTGGCGGCACCTCTAATCCTTCGCAGCACTTCCAATGCTCTGCAAAGCGCCGTGCATCCTCCTTGCGGCAAAAGAAACAAGGCCGATGGCCTGCGGCCAGCGCAGTCACCTCGTCAAAGAAGAAGAGTTCCGTATAAAACTTGCCCCAGACATCACGGTGCCAGTCTTTATAGGTGGTAGAGCAACACAGCCACCTGCGAGAGGCATGCGTTCGGCCAGTCAGCCTCTGCGTTTCTGGATCATGAATACGGCCACCACGATTGCCCATGAACATGCCACGGGCAGGGACAGCACACAGCTCACCATTGGGAGCAACACGGTTTTGCAAAGGCATAACAACAAGCTCATGTAAATAGAGAGCAGCTTTTGGCACACGAAAGAGCACAGCGCTGCAATAAGGAAAGATGACTGGAGCTAGGTTATCTGCTCAGTAGGAAGATGCCAAGAGCGGGGATCAAAAAGAAAATACCGACCACATAACTGGCGGCAACTACAAACCGACGGGCACCCAAGTCACCAACAAACTCGGCAAGGCGTACGGGCAAATAGCGCGTGAATGGCAAACTGTAGATCAACACAACACCCAGTACGTTATAGACCAGATGAACAATCGCGATCTCAAACGCCAGCTCTCGCTGACCAGTCACAGCAAATGCAGCCAGAATTGCTGTTAAACAAGTGCCAATATTTGCGCCAAGTGTGAACGGATAAACCTGCTTTGTTGTCAGAACACCAGAACCCGCCAGCGGCACAATAAGACTGGTTGTTGCTGAAGATGACTGCAGCAGCAAGGTCGCGATCAGCCCTGTGAAAATGCCGGAGGACGGAGCGACAGACGTCATCGTCTCAGCCAGACGACGTGCATGTCCGGCAAGCAATAGCTTGAGCAGCTGGCTCACAAACGTGATGCTGATAACAATCATCACAAAACCAATTGCCGCAATCACGAGGCCGTTCCACGGTTGCGCCAGCCCATAGGCTAGCTCACGGATTTCTCCAATGACGGGCTCGGTTAAGTAATTGACGAAGTTGAAGTTTGCGGTGATCAGATTGTCGGCAGGATCGAGCGCCGTAAAGAATTCACCAACAGCCATAGCGATCTTCTGCAAAAAGCCAAAGGCCAACTCCAGCGGGAGAAAGATCAGCAGGCAAATCAGGTTGAACGCATCGTGAACCGTCGCCGCACTAAAGGCGCGCCGGAAATCTGCACGATCCCGCGCATAACCAAGGCTCACGAATGTGTTTGTGAGTGTCGTTCCAAAGTTGGCCCCAATCACAATAGGAATAGCAATGGAGATCGGCATTCCTGCTGCAACTAAGCCAACCACAATAGACGTGGTGACAGAAGAACTCTGCACTAAAGATGTGGTGAGAACGCCAACCAGCACGCCTGCAATTGGATTGGTAGCATAGGAAAAAATCTGCTCGGCTGTCTGATGACCAATAGCAACAAAGCCCGCTTCAATAAGGCCTACAGCACAAAGAAGAAAATAGATCAGGAATCCGACAGAGATCCAGTTGAGCAAACTTATGCCCAGTGGCATGTGGTGCTCATCCTCAAGATAGGGCTCGTCGTTGTTCAGGGGATCTTTTTGCACCGACATATCCGTCTATAAAAGTTCACCACGACATTTAGCCGTATCTTCTAACACCAGTAGCACAACCTAGGAAATCACCAGGGCTTTCGTTGACCGCCTCTGCATTTGCGGGGTAAATACTCAATCTAACTACGGTATTTTACAGGTCAATCACCTGCATCCTATTGCTCACAGATCGGCTAACTGTCAACATCTGCCGGGTGTGATTCTGCCAGATTTTTCTACGTGGTGGCCAAATTTTCCTTGGAGGGGACATACCCGATGATGAAGAAATTTAAACTAGCATTAGCAACTCTTGCTCTTTCTGTCGGTTTCGGAGCAGCAGCTTCCGCAACGGATCTGCCAGATCTGAAGGGCCGCACCGTTGTTGCAGTAACCGAAAATGCATACACACCTTTGAACTTTGCAGACCCCAAGACCGGTGAAGGCATCGGCTGGGAATATGACGCGTTCAATGAAATTGCAAAACGCCTCAACATGAAGGTCGACTGGCGCTTGGCCTCATGGGACAGCATGATTGAAGCTGTTCGTCAGGGCCAGTTTGATGTGGGCATGGATGGTATCACCATCAACGAAGAGCGTGAAAAGCAGATCGACTTCACCGATCCTTACATGACCTCCGAGATGTTCATGCTGGTGCGGGCAAATGAAGACCGCTTCGACAACTCAAAAGCTTTTGCTGACGATCCGGGCTTGTTGGTTGGCGCGCAGCCGGGCACCACAAACTTCTACACCGCTGTTTATGCTGTGTTGGATGGCGATGAAAACAACAAGCGCATCCAGCTGTTCGAAACCTTTGGTGCTTCTGTTCAGGCATTGCGTGCTGATGATGTCGATATGGTGCTGATGGATGCAATAGCAGCAGCAGGCTACATGGGTGCATCACCAGACAGCTTTAAAGTGGTTGGCGGTCCAATCGGCTCTGAAGACTTCGGCTTCATTCTAACACCGGGTTCTGATCTGCGCGAGCCGATCAACGCAGCACTCAACTCCATGCGCGAAGACGGCACTTTGGATACCCTGAACCAAAAATGGTTCTTCGACTATAAGTCCAAGAACTAACAATAACCTGGTTGATTTTGGCGGGTACTTGCGACCCGCCATTTTGTGTCTGGGTATTGCAGGAGCGTCGAAAGCGATTTTCGCATGCAAATACACCCAGCAATCTGCTTCTGGCATGACTACGGATTTCCGCATCTCTTCAGGAAATTCAAACGAGATTTAAAGGAAACGCGATGGGCATGCGTTCTGCCACAAGATCCCGGTTGAACAAGCTTCCATGGTGGTTGCTCGCATCATTTGTTCTCGCAGTTTTCTTTCTCTGGCTCATCGCCGCCAACGGTGATTATCGCCAGATCTTTGAGACCCTTCTCAGAGGTGTCGGCATTACCCTGTTTGTCACCTTTGTCTCTTTCATCATCGCCAGCATTGTAGGACTCGCCATCGCATTAGGGCGAGGGTCTAAACACCGCGCTATCCGCGAGTTGTGTTCGTTCTATACCGAGATTATGCGCGGCGTACCAATGCTGGTGCTGCTCTTCTACATTGCCTTTGTCGGTGCCCCACAAATGGTTGCAGCTTACAACTGGCTCATGGGGCCGCTGATTGAATGGGAGATTGTCGACAAGCTGCGGGTGCGCGATCTTTCCATGCTTTGGCGTGCGATCATTGCGCTGTCCATCGGCTACTCTGCCTTCATTGCGGAGATTTTTCGTGCAGGTATTGAGAGCGTGGATGACGGTCAGTTGGAAGCAGGCCAGGCACTTGGCCTTTCCAGATGGCATACGTTCCGCTTCATCATCTGGCCGCAAGCACTCAAGAACATCCTGCCGCCACTTGGAAATGACTTCATCGCACTCATAAAGGAAAGTGCGCTGGTCTCCGTGCTTGGTGTGCAAGACATCACTCAGCTTGGCAAAATCTATTCTGCCTCCACATTTCAGTTCTTTGAAACTTACAATGTGGTTGCGTATCTCTACCTCATCATGACAGTCTCGCTGTCTCTGGTCGTTCGCGGTTTGGAACAACGCATGAAGCGAGCCTTTGAAAACGAAGCTTAGAGCCTGTCCCTAAAAAGCCCGCAGAGGTTTTAGGTCGGGTTTCTACCAAACAATGATAAATGCAGCATGCCCAATAAAGAAGGCACAGCTGCTTATGACAGGAAGTTGGAATGACCGTTCTCGTTATTGAAAACTGCGAAAACGTAACGCTTGGCCTGCTGGGACAGGCACTGGATGAAGCGAAAATGCCGATCGATCTGCGTGTCATGGCAGAAAGTGATCCTCTGCCATCAGACATCTCCAAGTTCAGCGGGCTGGTTGTTCTGGGTGGTTTGCAGCATGCCAGAGCAGATGAGGAGTTCCCATTCCTGAAAAGCGTTTGCGACACGATCCTTGCATTTCACGAAGCTGATAAGCCGGTGATGGGCATCTGCCTCGGAAGTCAGTTGATCGCACGCACATTCGGCGGCGAGAATATTTTGGGCAATCCGGTGGAAGCTGGCTGGCTACCACTGCAAGTCTCAGAGCAAGGCAAACAAGATCCGGTCATCTCCGCCTTCGAGGAAGACGACCACATCTTCATCCTGCACACGGATACTTACACTCTGCCAAAAGACGCCGTACATCTGGCATCCAGCGAGATGACACCCAATCAGGCCTTCAAAATGGGCCGCGCTACATACGCCATCCAGTTCCATTTCGAGTGCTCTGTCGATCAGGTGAACCATTGGAACGGCTGCTTCCATGGCCCAATCAATGAACTGGTGCCGCACTGGAACGAAATTCTGGAAGAGCAAGGACCAAAATTCGGCCCAAGAGCCGACGCGTTGGGACTGGAAATCTCCCGCCGCTGGATTGCTCTTTTGTAAGAAAGGCAAGTAGCAAGAAAAGCGCTTGTGCCTCAGTAAGCTCAATTAGAAAACAATGACAGGAAAGCCCCCGCAGAAAACTGCGAGGGCTTGAAGCCTTCGATTATTCAGCAGGCCATTTCATCTCGCCCATCACCACCTTGGCTCCAAGAGCAAGGTCACTGGTTCTGCGTTCTTCCAGTGCTGGAAACTCTGTCTTCATGAGCATCACCAGTTCATCAGAGTTTGTCGCAAGAGCAGCACTTTTCTCAACCGCAGCCACATAGGCCTTGGTAAAGGCGATAGAACCCACCGTCTGGCTGTTGGTGTTACCAAGAAAATGCCCAGGGATCACACGTTTCGGGTTCAGAGCAAGAAGAACATCAAGACTCTTCTGCCAATCCTTACGCTTCTCTGAAGTCGGATTATCAGCCTGCCATATATGAGAGTTGTCATAGACCAGCACACCGCCAACCACAGTACGCTCTGAAGGAACCCAAAGACTGGTGTGGGACGGGTCGTGTCCATCAAGACCAACAATCTCAACTGGAGTTCCATCCACCTCAAAGCTGTTGCCATCAATGACCTCAGGAACGATCAACTCCTGCGGTGCATCACCCTTCAGGATCGGTCCCCAATAAGCAAACTTACCCTCAATTGTGGCTTTGATCTTCTCTACCGTCGGCTGCGTGGCAACGATCTTCGCATCAGGAAAGGCCGCATGAAGCGCATCCAGACCGAAATAGTAATCAGGATCACCATGACTGATGTAAATCGATGTCAGCGTCTTGCCACTTTCCTTAATGATTGAAATTAAGTTCCGGGCATCACGGCGCTGAAACTGCGCATCCACCAAAACAGCTTCCCTTGGGCCTTCAATCAACACTGAGGTAACTGGGAATAAACCCTCATCACCTGGATTGTAGACCTCAAAGGTGAGGACAGCAGTATCCTGAGCATAGGTTGCAACAGGCGTAAGAGTAGCGGTTGCTGCAAGGCTTGCAGCAAGAGCAAAAGACTTTATCATTTGTTTTCCTTGGGGTTAAAGAGCAGGAGAGTCCTGCTGAATGCTGTGGGAGAAGTTGTTCAAAGCTTCCGTAAGTTGCTCGTAAGAGCCATAAAGCAGATCAGTGGGCAGCAGCACGCGCTCACCGAACATGTCTGCAACAAGTGTTGGCACACCACGTGCACCCATCTGGTTTAAAACCACCTGTCCATAAGCAACGCGCTGTGAAGTCTCCGCCTCAACAGACGTCATATGGTCTTGAAGCAGAGTGGCAGCATCTACAAAACCTGCACCGGAAAGCAGATCCAACAGGATGGACAGGTCGGTGATGTCTTTGCCTTCCACATACCGGGCATCTTGGATGAGCTTCAGCGCCTCTGGCCCTCTCGCTGGTTCCACGATTGAGCATGCTGTCATGGCAAGTGTCGCAAATGTTGAGTCTAGCGTTTGTCTCTCACCATTTAGAATCTGGCTTTGATAGGCCCGGCTAAATGTCTGTCCTGTCAGCCTCGCAATCTTCTGGTCACTGGCCCACGCATAAGATGCAAAAGAATGGTCCAGAGGACGAGCGCCAGCACCGCTAAACAAGCCTGCTGGTAACATCTCAACCTCGTAGTCCTTCGCCAAGTCCGCCAGTCTGGGAGCTGCGCCGTAACACCACCCACATAGCGGATCGTAGATGTAGAGGAATGAGTGCGTCATAAGTTTCTCCTTGTTGCAGGGGAACCTAGGACAGCTTGACTATCTGTAAAATACAGATAATTTCGACATACTGTCTGCAAAATAGAGACAATTATATGAGCCTCTACAATCTCAACCGCCTCCGCCATTTTGTTGAAGTCGTCGAAAGTGGTTCCTTCACCGCAGCAGCGAAAAAGCTCGGCCTGGGAAAAGCCATCGTCAGTCACCAAGTCGCAAAACTGGAAGAAGAGCTCGGCGCAGCCCTACTGGTGCGCACAACACGCTCTCTTCAAGTGACAGGAGCAGGGCAGCGGTTTTATGAAAACGCCGCAGAAATTCTCGATCAGGCAGAACGAGCGGTGCAGGAACTCCAGCATGAACAAGAGGTTCCCAACGGTTTGCTCACAGTGACAGCGCCAGAAGATTATGGCCAGTGCGTCGTCGCCAAAGCGCTCATGCGATTGAGGGTAAAATATCCAAAAATCAGGGTCAATGCGGTCTTCACGGATGAAAAGTTGGACCAGCTTAAAGAGAAAATAGATGTCTCCATCCGCGTTGGTTGGTTGGAAGACAGCTCTGCTATCGCAAGGAAAATAGGCAGTTTCCAGCAGTTTACTGTGGCCTCACCGCAATATGTTGAAGCGATGGGGCCGATCTCAACACCAACCGATCTGCAAGATAAAGACTGGATCTACCACTGCAAGCTGCCTGCGGGAATATCGTGGCAATCAGCTGAAGGGGAGGAGGTGCAATTTGTACTCCAAAATCCGCCGATCACAGTCTGGAACACACTAACTTCGCATGCATGTGCTCTCAGTCACGGCGGTCTGTGTCTCCTCCCGTCCTTTCAGGTCCGCGAAGATCTGGCATCAGGTCGCTTGCAACGGGTTTTGCCGGACTGGCACCATAAGGAAGGCGGAATTTACGCGCTCTTCCCAAACAGCCGCTTTCGCCCAGCCAAGACCAGGGTGTTTGTAGAAGAGCTGATAAAGGCGCACAAAGAGGCTCGCGATGTATTTTGAGAAGGTCGCTGACGCTAAACCCAAGTCTTCTGGTGCAGCTGGCACATCCGGTTGATCAACCACTTACAGGCAGGGGCTTGCGCTTGCTGTTTGCCCCAGACAAGAGAGACCTTGTTGAGAATAGCATTCTGCTGAAAATCATAGGAAAGCTCTTTCAGCGCACCAGCCTTCACCTCATCATCCACCATCTGCGCAGGCAACTCAGCCCAGCCCACACCGCCATGCACCATGGTGTGTGCCACGCGCGGATTATCTGTAATCAGCAGATGCGGCCCTTTCTGGCGTGAAAACTCAGGTGAGTTTCGGTCAGTCTCTGTCCCAGAAATAATCTGTCTGTATCCGCGCAAGTCCACCAACCGGACTTCCTTCAGTTCGGCGAGAGGATGGTCCTTGTGGCAAACCGGAATCCGGCGCTCAAATCCAAGCCCACGGAAGTGGTAGCCTTCCTTGTAGGGGTGCCGCTCGATAATAATCCCCAGTTGAGCGCTCTCTTCCGTCAGTCTGGAAAAGACATCACCAAAAGAGGTGGTTTGGACATGCAACTCTACCTTCGGAAACTGCTTGTCGAAATCATGAAAAACCTGATTAATCTCAGAAACATAGGTCCCATACTCAAACACCACTTTGAGGCTGCCTTCCGCCCCTTCACAAAGGGCGCCAGCCTTCACAAGCAAGTCCTGCCTGCTCTGCAAAATGGATCTTGCATAATCCAGTAAGGAAACACCCGAGACAGTCAGCTCTGCACGGTAACTGCTGCGATCAAAAAGATCGGAGCCAAGATCAATCTCCAGATTGGAAATCGCAGCACTTACAGCGGATTGAGCCTTACCCAACCGTCGTGCAGCAGCAGAAAATGACCCTAACTCAGCGGCAGTCACAAACGCTTCCAACTGGTCAACACTGGGCATCCAACCTCAACACGATCTGAAATTCTGATGGAGTTCAACTTTACTGCATAGGTCAAACTGATCTTTATGTCACCCAAATTTGCAAACTGAGAGGAATGACCATGCGAAAAATAATCGGGCTGGCAACCGCAACAATGATTGGCTCACTCATGACGTCAGGGCTCGCCATGGCAGAAACGATGCCGTGCGAAACCAAACTGCCAATTGACATCCCCTCCAATTGCGATGCCATCAAGGTTATTAAACCAATCGAAAAACTGGAGAGCTTTCGCCCACTAACCACGCCGAAAAATGGCCCGGCTTTAAAGCCGCAAACAGTCTTTCGCTCTGACCAACTGGACAACCTGACAAAAGCTGATCAGGAAAAACTCAGCGCATTGGGCATTGAGACCATTGTGGATTTGCGTGCTCCGGATGAACTGGAGAAACACCCGAACAAACATATTTCAACAGTAGACTTCAACATCAATCTGCCAATTGGCTCAGACCCGGCAGACGTAAAAAAAATCATGCCTTTAGATGTTGCCTCGCAAATTGGCCCTTTATGGTTCAGCGGCAAGTTTGATGAGATTGACCAACTGCTGAAAGACCATAATGTAGACCTCTACAACACCCGGATTGATCGCTATAAGGACTTCGCACGTAAGTTCACACCGCAGATCTCCCGCTTTATGCATGTGTTGTTGGAAGAACAGAACTACCCATTGGTGTTCCACTGCGCAGGCGGCAAAGACCGCACCGGTTATGTGGCAGCCGTACTGATGTTGTCTCTGGGTTTTTCTGAAGAAGACGTCATGCGCGACTACCTCACCACCAATCTCTACACTTATGATGAACTGAGCAAGTTAGTCGCAGACGGCCCGCATTCTCTCCGCCCGGCTTTCGGTGCACATAAAGAGCAGATCACGGCTGCTCTAAAAGCGGTGAAAGAAGACTACGGCAGCTTTGACACCTACCGCCGCGAAGCATTAGGCATTTCTGATGAAGAGCTGGCCCTCATCAAAAAGAACCTGCTGGCAGACCTAACCTAAGGCCTCCCAGCACCCCTCGTGCTGCCTTCCCCCAACGTTGGTGGCACGAGGTTCCTCAAGCAAGTTCTACGAGAGGCTCATTTGCGCCAGAAGGCATATCCAGCCTAAACTTCCCTTATGTTTTAGGGGAATTTCATGACTGTATTATCTTCAGCAATTGAACGCGGATATCTGGGATTTGCTTCCTACGAAGCCAAATATAACTCACCTGTTTATGAAGAATGGGCGACTCATGTAGCCAGCTCGCCAATCTTCCACGATTTCCTGATGGTTTTGCCAGAAGCCAAACAGCAACCCAACCTCCTCTTCGCAGCCATAAGATGGGTCACAGGACGCGTTCCTGAAGTGACAGAGCTGGATGAGACGCTGAAGCTTCATGGAACAGCAATCAAGCATGAGATGATGAATCGCAGCACGCAGACCAACGAGTCCGGTCGCTGCGCAACGCTCCTCCCACTGCTCGCCCGCCTCCCACAACCTCTTTCATTGATCGAAGTCGGCGCCTCCGCTGGTCTTTGCTTGCTGCCGGACCACTACGCCTACGACTACAATAACGGTGCACACACACTAGCGCCTGGGACGAACACATCCGATACACCAGTGTTGCACTGTCAGGCGACCGGCAATGTTCCTCTGCCAACCAAGCTGCCAGAAGTTGTCTGGCGTGCAGGGCTAGAACTGAACCCGTTGAATCTTCAGGATGAGGACACCGCAGCATGGCTCCAAACGCTCGTCTGGCCGGGGCAGGAGGACCGCTTACACCGCCTGCAAAAAGCAATTGCAGTAGCAAAGCAGCAGAAAGTCCAACTGGTTAAAGGAAACCTTCTCGAAGACTTGCCAGCCTTGTTGGAACAAATTCCAGCGGGCACCACACCCGTGGTCTTCCATAGTGCTGTTCTCGTCTACATCCGCGACATTAGCAAGCGAGAAGCTTTCGTCGATCTGATGCTCAACTCCAACGCCCACTGGATCTCCAACGAAGCACGCAGCGTTATCCCGCAGTTTGCCGAAAAGGTTGCGGGGCCGCACCCAACTGGCAAATTCCTCCTCTGCGAAAACGGCACCCCCCGCGCCTGGACCGGCCCACACGGACAGTCAGTTGATTGGATCGAGTAGAGGCTTGCTAAAAGCCTCTGCACACCATCACAGCATTTAGCTCCAGTTTGAGGGAAAGTACGTAAATTCCAGAAAGCATTCATTTGAGAGGACGTAGTACTTTGCGCAATGCATGAGAGAGACAGGTGCTTGCTTCATTAAATATATGGTGGAAGGGCAGGCGCTTATGTTTTGGAGATGATCTATGCCCCTGCAATCATTGAGCAAAGAAGAGCACAAATGGGCGAACGACATGGCTCGCCGACTAAACTTGACCTTTGCTGAAGAGGAGGGCGAGCAGGTCGGGCAACATCACCAAGCCGACGTTGTGAACGCTCCTACAAGTCTACTGGAAAAACTTGCGTCCATGGAGAAAGCGGCAGATGCTCTGTACGCAAACACGGAGTTGATCAAGAACCAAAGCGCTGTTTTCTCACCTTTCAAAAAAGCAGGTCTGTCTGCACGCTCGGGTATTGCAGCTGCACGAAAAGAGCTGAAAGGCCGAAAGCCCCAAAACGCGGAGGCGAGGCTTTCCAAAATTCAAGAGAACGTTTCCTCTATGGAGCAGCTCATTGCTGTTGCTCAATCCAATCATAAAGGTTTGGAAGCGCAGATACCCTGGGTGAAGGAAGACCTCGTTCAGTTGGCGATTGAATTACCAGTTGTTGACAGCCTTGCCATTGCTAAGAAAATCCCGAGCAAAAAGCACAAGAAATTCCTCAGTCTTGACCAGGAAGCCAACGGTCTGATCAGTGAAGCACAGACCCTTTGTGAGAACCTTCAGGTGGATGCTGCGAACAAGGTCTTGAAGAAGCTCAATAAGACACTTCAGAGCTATCAAAAGGAAGTTGATTGGCTGCACGCTCTGCCCGAAGTTACTGGTGTCGGAGCTGGCGAAAGCCCACGTGTGTCCAAGCTCGACAAACTTGCTGCTGCATTTATGCGAAAAAAGACTCAGGAGCATAAAGTTGAGCTGGTCAAAGCTGAGCCGGATGAGAAGACGAAGGCTTTTCTTAAGACTTGGAACAGAGAAAATTTCTCTGATCCTTCCGAAAGGCTCGACCTCCAAAAAAGAGGCGGCTGCAAAGCACCTTTCAAGTTCATCGTTCGAACAGGTTCAATGGATGATTTTATCAATCAAAAGGGCTGTTTTTCTGCTCAGGGAACCGAGTATCTAGAGAATAAGGATGCCATTTGTACGTCCGTTGTGACTGATGAAAAATGCTTTGTCTACGGAGCCTTTGGCGTCATCTTGGATGTCCTGCCACAAAACGTGCTGGTCTCCAGTCCCGATGATCTCATGAGCGAGCTTAACATTGGCCGCAAAGACAAAAAAGACAGAATGGTCAATGTCACACAAGAGCAAAACGAAAAGCTTCTCGATGTGCCAGACCATGTTCGCAACGGTTACTTGAAGAATGAGCTGGACAGATACCAGTACGACAAACGTCAGCAGAACGTTGATGATTTGATGGACAACACCTACTATGCGCATAACGAAGTGATTGTTTCATCCAAGGACGGCATTCAGCATAAGCAAGGCGTAGACGCAACCGAGCCCATCAAGATCAATGGAATCTTTCTCATAGACGCTGAACCCTCTCCCGACACCATCGCGTTTCAGGAGTTTGAAGGCAAAAAGGCCCTGACCAAGGAAGAAAAATACCAGATTTTCATGGAACACGCCGAAAAAGTAGCCAAAAACCTCGGTGTACCGATCCTGTTTTTAGATGGTGAGAGCACGATGGCTTAATCAGCTTAGAACAGGTTAACTACTAGATGTTGGCTCTGCCAGCACCCACAGTACGGTGTAACCTTCCACGAAACGTAATGCACTGCGTCCCAGCATAAGTGGACAAACAAAAAAAGCCCGACGCGTCTGCACCGGGCTCTTCAATCTTATAAAATCTAGTCAGCTTACTGGCAGAGGCTCTTGCCAACGCAGTTCAGGTCTTCGCAAGCTTCTTTCAGGCGTTCAACAATGCCCAGCTCACCTTCACGCAGCCATTTGCGTGGGTCGTAAGCCTTCTTCGTTGGGGCACCAGTTTCCGGGTCGATCTGGTATTTGAAAGCATTTGCGTTTGCTTCCACGTACGCACCAACCTTTTCAGAGAAGGCGAACTGTGTATCGGTGTCGATGTTCATCTTGAACACGCCGTAGTTCAGGCTCTCTGTGATCTTGGACTTCTCAGAACCGGATCCACCGTGGAACACAAGCGCCAGCGGGTTTGCACCAAGGCTGTGAGTTTCGCTGACCAGCTTCTGACTTTCACGCAGAATTTCAGGGCGCAGCTTCACGTTGCCCGGCTTGTAAACGCCGTGCACGTTACCAAAGGACGCAGCAACGGAGAAATGGCCAAGCGGGTTCAGACGGTCATAAGCCTGCAGAACGTCTTCAGGCTGGGTGTAGAGCTTCGGATTGTCTGCACCGATGTCATCATCAGAACCGATACCGTCTTCTTCACCTCCAGTCACGCCCAGCTCAATCTCAAGGCTCATTTCCAGCGGAGCCATCATCTTCAGCAGGCGTTCGCTTTCAGACAGGTTAAACTCGATGTCTTCTGCGGAAAGATCCAGCATGTGAGAGGAGAACAGTGGCTTGCCATTTGCCTTGTAGAATGCTTCACCGTGTTTGATGAGCTCTTCCAGCCAAGGGATCAGGCTCTTGTCTGCATGGTCGGTGTGCAACACAACGCCAACACCGTAATGCTCTGCCAGAAGGTGCACGTGCTGAGCTGCAGCAACTGCCCCAAGCACTTTTGCTTGGAAGCTGTCCTTGATGCCTTTACCGGCATAGAACTGCGCACCACCGTTGGAGAGCTGAACGATAATATCTGTATTGTTTGCAGCTGCTGCTTCAAGAACTGCGTTGATGGAATCCGTTCCAACAACGTTGACCGCAGGCAAGGCGAACTTACCTTGGCGGCATGCTTCAATCAGGGTTTTATAGTCTTCACCAAAGATGACGCCCGGCTTGAGCTTTCCCATTTTTATAGGCTCCTGTGTAACAGCAGATAGGGGAGACAAAGTGCCTCACACTGTGAACTGGCAACAAAGCCGGACCATGGCCTTGGCCAGTTGCCGCGCACACTACTCAGCAATACGCAGAACTACAACATTTGTAAGGGCATTCTGAGGAATTTAATGGATTTAAGAGGCAAATCACTGGCCTTAAGCAGTATTTCCCGTCATGCAGAATTTGTGTTTTTCACAAGCAGCACCGGGAACCACAATCCCTGCGCAAGTTTCAGCGACGACCTAGGGGAATCAGAGGATGGACTGACCTGCCATCACACGGGCACTCAAGCCAATCGGCATGGATTGAGTATCACCTGCCAGAACCTCCAAAACAGGTCTGAGTTCAATAGCCGAGCCATAGCGGCGCAAATGGGTGGAAAGCTCCATCAGGAGCGCCAGATCTGTTGAGACAAGCGTACCAGCCCCACAGGAGCGCACCGCATGCAGCAAACCGCTCAAATCACCTGGACCCAGTTCAGGGGAGATCGTTCCCTCTGGAGCGCCTTTGACCTGAGAGGCACAGATCTGCGGCAAATCAACAACGCTCACCTGCTCCATCTGACCCAGCAGAGTGCGGGAAGCGACCTGACTGCCAAACAGATTTGGCGCGTCTGACACATCTAGAAACGCGACCTTACCTGCAAAGCCTTGCAAGCTCTGCCCAAACTCCGGCGCAGCCAGCAACAGGTCAGAGACTTCAAAGCACTTACGCGTAAACTTGGCGGTGATCTTCGTGAGTTCTTCAGACTGCTCGGAAAGCAGTGGCGCATAGGCCCGTTCAAACACCTTGGCACAAAAAGGAGAAAGCACAGCCACATAGTCGTAATGACCAAACTGAGAAATCACCTCCTTCGCCAAATCCCGTGCATCATCAAGTTCATTAGAACGTAGCGACACAAGTCCGCAACAACTCTGAATGCTGGGCGCTTCAACCTCATAACCAGCTCTGTCGAGCAAATGAACTGCAGCTTTTATGAGAGACGGGCGAAAGAGATTGGTAGTGCAGGAAACAAACAATCCGACCCGGGCATCCTTCTTGTATTTGGGGCGTCTTGGTCGGGCCATAAGAGGAGAAGTCCTGCAGTTTCTGAGCAATGCATAAATGAAATCGCTACAACCTGCCTGCCACAATTCAAAGGGGACTTCAATGCTTAAAAGGATTGCTTAGGTTTGGGAAACCACCCTAAATTTACTATCAGCCGTATGGCACGTCGGGTAAGCTCTAAGACCACAATTTTGCATCAGCAATTTCAATTATTCATTATGTGAAGGCATCTGAATGGTCCTCCAGTCGAACTCTAAGCTTATCTTTGAAGATAATTTTGATGGTCCTGCTCTCGATATAAACAAATGGTTGCCCAACTACCTCCCTCACTGGAGTTCCTTGGAGTTATCTGCGGCGAGTTATGAGATAAAGGACAAAAAGCTTCGTTTGTTCATCTCTGAAAATTAGCAATGCTGGTCGCCAGAATTTGATGGAGAAAACAAGGTATCGGGAATCCAGACTGGGCATTTTGCAGGACCTCTCAATAGCCCTCATGGGCAACACAGGTTCCGTGATGGGCTTACTGTAAAGTCTGAGGTTCCTGAAATGCAGTTGTTCTTGCCGCAATATTGTAGGTTGGACATACGTGTTCGTGCAAAATTGAAACCATGGAATTTAGCAGCGCTTTGGCTGATCGGTTTTGAAGATCAGCCGGATCATTCCGGAGAAATTACAGTTTTTGAGATTTTTGGCAGGAGTGCGACTGCAAATGAAGCTCAAGTCGGGCGTGGAATAAAACGTATTAACGATCCTCTCCTCAAAGATGAATTTGACGACAGCATTTTACCCTTGGATGTTACTGACTGGCACGTCTATTCGATGGACTGGTCTCCAAGTCAGATTGATTTTTTCGCTGATGGCGAACTGGTTACAACAACCTCTCAATCTCCAAATTATCCGATGCAGCTCATGTTGAACTTTTATGAGTTCCCTCACCGTGCCCCAAAGACACCAGAACAAGATGCCTGGATGGAAGTAGACTTCATTCGATGCTTTGCGCAATCAGAATAATATCCACGCTTCTGATCTTGATAGGAGGAAGGTAGCGCCTCGGCTAAGTGGAATAACTCTATCGGATGTCGGACACGGAGCTTGCAGTATACATTTTGTGCCTATGTGCATTTTCTGTGCGTACTTGCTAAGAAAAAACTAATGGTTATCTTCCGGTCAGAACATCACTTAAATAAGAAACTGGAAAATGAGCATGAACCTGAAAGACGTCGCGCTGAGCCGCTATTCCACCAAGGAATTTGATCCATCAAAGCAGATTTCCGCAGAGCAGTTTGATCATATTAAATCCCTGCTTCGCTTCAGCCCATCAAGTGTGAACTCACAACCTTGGCACTTTATCATTGCAGATACCCCAGAAGGGCGTGAGCGCGTTTCAAAGGGAACGCAGGGCATGTTCTCCTTCAATAACGGCAAGGTGCTCAACTCCTCCCACGTCGTCGTCTTTTGCGTCAGAACGGACATCTCTGATGAGTATCTGGACCGTTTGCTGGAAGCAGAAGAACAAGACAAACGCTTTGCTGACCCAGCTGTAAAAGAGACAGTCAAAGCAGGCCGTGCCACCTTTGTCGGTATTCATCGTGACCAGCTCAAAGACGCTGACCATTGGATGGAAAAACAGGTCTACCTCAACATGGGAACCATCCTGCTGGGCGCAGGCGCGCTGGGCATTGATGCTGTGCCGATTGAAGGCGTAGACGTTGACGCGCTTAACGAAGAGTTTGGCCTTCAGAAAAAAGGCTACCGCGCAGTTGCTCTGATTGCCCTCGGCCACCGTCACGAAAGCGACTTCAACGCCGCCCTCCCCAAATCCCGCCTCCCGGAAGGCGAGATTTTCACAGAACTTTCTTAATCAGCTTTACAGTCGACGCCAAAAGGGGATGCCTAGTGCATCCCCTTTTACATGAAATGACTGAGTTTTATTCTGCATTTTGACTGTACTAAACTACGATCAAAAGCGGGCGCACAAAGTCACCTCAATTGCCTGCCATCAAAAGATGAGGGAATCGAAAAACATGTATACTTAGAAAGAGTTGAATGATGATCAGACCGTATCGGGACGCGGACCTTCCAGCTGTGCTAGACATTTACGCAAAGTCCAAACTTGATGAGTTTGCCTATGAAGATAAGCAGTTTGAATTACTCCCGCTTGATCAGGACCCCAAGCGGTATACGAGTCTAATCACGTCGCAAATCTCAGTTTATGAAGAAGAGAAAATGCTGGCTTATGCAGCTCAGGACGGAGCTGATCTCAGGTCATTGTTCGTCCACCCGCAAGGCAGAGGCAAGGGTATCGGTAGAACGCTCATGCAACACATGCTGGATAGGGCTGAGGGGGAGGCCACACTTTACGTCGCCAAATCCAACCTGCCGGCCAAGCGGCTCTATGAGCAATTTGGCTTTGTCATTACCAGCGAGTTCATGACCGATTATAACGGCATTCCGATCCTTGCAAACAAGATGGTGCGCAAGGCTTAAGCCACTCACCAACATAGCAGCAATAAAAAAGGGCCGCAGAACTGCGACCCCCGATCTTTAGAATCTCTGGAATCCAATTATTTCTTGGAGCCGTCTTTATTGAACTGAGCGAGGTACGCAATAACGTCCTGACGCTGAGTTTCTTTCTTAAGACCAGCGAAAGCCATCTTACCTTTCGGGATAACTTTCTTCGGTTTTGTAAGGTATGCGTCCAGGGTAGCTGCGTCCCAAGCTTTACCTTCTTCTTTACCTGCCAGAAGAGGCTTGGAATACTTGTAGCCTTCGACTTCACCCCAACCAGCATCGATGATGCCGTTGAGTTTAGGTCCTACCTTGTTCTTGGCTTTTTCACCAACAGCATGACAAGCCTTACATTTTTTGAAAACTTTTGCGCCCTTAGCAACATCGCCTTCAGCGAATGCCGCACCGGAACTCAACAGCAATGCAAGCGCTGCAACGACGCCAAACTGCTTCATATTTTATCCTTCCCACTATATCCTAAGAGATAACCGCGAATAGAGAACAACATAGTCTAACTCATGGGGCAGTTCCCACAGATTCGACGTTACCTTCGTATATATTGTTACGGCATATTGTCGCGGACGGAATTGATCATAAGCATAAACGACTGAAAATAACTTGCTTTGAGTCAAACTCACCAAAAACTGAAGCCGTTGTTTTGTGGGCGACAATAGACTTAATGCGGCTTTTATCTTTGCAAAAATTATGAGAGTCTCATCTATTGTATTCAGTAAGTACGGTTGGGTTGGTGGCTTGGAAATATAGTTTCAAACCACAACTCAAGAGGGAGGCCTGATGGCAGCGATCGCAATGCCAAAACCGTCACAGGAAACACTAAAAAAGCGCTCCAAAATCGTCGCTGATTTGAAAAAAATCGTGCGTGGAGAAGGTGTTATCTGCGATGAGATCGAGATGCGTCCCTATGAGACGGATGCCTTGACGGCATACCGCCAGCTGCCGCTTGTTGTGGTCTTACCTGAGACCGTAGATCAGGTCTCGCAAGTGCTCAAGTACTGCTACGACAATGATGTAAAAGTGGTACCTCGTGGTGCCGGAACTTCCCTGTCTGGCGGTGCATTGCCGTTGGAAGACGGCGTTTTGCTGTCCATGATGAAATTTAATCGGATTTTGGAAATAGATCTGGAAAACCGGGCAGTTGTGACCCAGCCGGGTGTAACCAACCTGGGGATTACGACAGCCGTACAGCAGGATGGCTTCTATTATGCTCCTGATCCGTCCTCCCAAATCGCCTGTTCCATTGGCGGTAATATCGCAGAAAACTCCGGCGGCGTGCACTCCCTCAAATACGGTTTGACCACCAACAACCTGTTGGGACTGGAAATTGTCCTTATCACCGGAGAGGTGATCCGCCTCGGCGGCAAACATCTGGATTCTGAGGCCTACGACTTGATGGCCCTGCTCACAGGCTCCGAAGGATTGCTCGCAGTTGTCACTGAAGTCACTGTCCGCGTTCTACAAAAACCGGAAACAGCCCGTGCAGCACTGATCGGCTTTCCAACCTCAGAGGAAGCTGGCAAGTGCGTGGCTGAAATTATCGGAGCGGGCATCATCCCCGGTGGCATGGAGCTCATGGACAAGCTCGCAATTGATGCTGCTGAAGACTTCGTACATGCCGGATATCCGCTGGATGTAGACGCCCTCATGATCGTGGAACTGGACGGCCCTGAAGCTGAAGTCGATGACTTGCTTAAGCGCGTCAGCGCAATCGCAGAAAAGAACGGCTCATCTTACTTGCGCGTCTCTCAGTCAGAAGAAGAGCGCAATACATTCTGGGCAGGGCGCAAGGCTGCGTTTCCGGCGGTAGGCCGCATCTCGCCGGACTATTTGTGCATGGATGGCACCATTCCGCGCGCAGCTCTGCCACAAGTCCTGCAGGAAATGCAGGAGCTGAGCGAAAAACACGGATTACGTGTCGCTAACGTGTTTCACGCAGGTGATGGAAACTTGCATCCACTCATCCTTTATGACGCCAACAAACCGGGTGAACTGGCCGCAGCTGAAGCCTTTGGAGCAGACATCCTGCGTCTTTGCGTAAAAGTAGGCGGCGTCCTCACGGGAGAACATGGTGTCGGCATTGAGAAACGCGATCTCATGCCGGAAATGTACTCTGAGGATGACCTGAAACAGCAGCAACGCGTGAAGTGTGCGTTTGATGAAAAGCAGCTTCTCAATCCGGGCAAGATGTTCCCGGTCCTACACCGTTGTGCAGAGCTTGGCTTCATGCACGTTCATCAGGGCCAACTGCCATTCCCGGATATTCCACGCTTCTAGAGCGTGATCCTAAGACAAGAGAACAGGACGAAACCATGGGAGAGGGTTTCCACCCAACAACAGCTGATGAGCTGGAGGCGGTCGTCAAATGGGCCTCCGCCGAGCGAACACCGCTGGAAGTAATCGGAAGCGGCTCCAAGCGCAACTGGGGTAGGGCGGTGCAGTCCGCGCATACTCTGCGCGTTGACGGCATCTCCGGCGTGATCGACTATGAGCCGGCAGAACTTGTGCTCACTGTGAAGGCAGGCACGCCACTGAGGGACGTTCAGACCCTCTTGAAGGAACACAATCAGGAACTCCCCTTTGAACCAGCAGACCTAAGTGCAGTTCTGGGTGGCCCAAATCAGGCAGGCACCATTGGTGGTGTTCTGGCAACAAACCTGTCCGGTCCGCGCCGTCTCAAAGCGGGTGCAGCACGCGATCATGTACTTGGTCTGGAAGCTGTTTCTGGCCGTGGCGAGATCTTCAAGGCAGGCGGACGCGTGGTGAAAAACGTGACGGGTTATGATCTGTCCCGGGGCTTCTGCTCCTCCTGGGGTACTCTTGCTGTTGCCACAAGTTTCTCCATCAAAGTTCTCCCTCGAGCAGCCAAAGAATGCACCTTCGTATTGCTGGGCCTGACCCCGCAAGAAGCATCCAGTGCTATGTCAGAAGCTATGGGGTCTTCCGCAGAGGTTTCCTCTGCAGCTCATCTGCCCAAAGGCTTCTGCCCACTCTCACAAGAACACCCCATCACTTTGCTCAGATTGGAAGGCATCCCAGTTTCCATCGACTACCGCTTGAACAAACTGCGCAGCATCCTGAAGCGCTTTCCATCACAAGAGCTCATCGAAGGTCAGGCCTCCCGCAAAACATGGGGTGATCTGCGTGACCTCATTCCGTTCGCCGGAAGTGACAAGCCGCTCTGGAAGCTCTCAGTAAGCCCGACTGCTGGTCAACAGATGATTGCCGAGCTGGAAAAGCGCTTTGCAATCCGCTGGATGATGGACTGGGCAGGTGGTCTGGTCTGGGTGGAGATGCAAGGCGTAGAGCCTCACGATGTTCCGCTCCGCCGTCTGATTGCTGAAAATGGTGGTGGTCACGCTACGCTCCTGCGCGCAAGTGCTGAGCTGCGTACGAGCGTGGATGTGTTCCAGCCCTTGTCGGAGACATTGATGGGGCTTTCTAAGCGCTTGAAAGCTCAGTTTGATCCGCACAACATCCTCAACCCGGGCCGAATGTACGCGGGGATCTAGGTCATGCAAACCAACTTTACACCAGAGCAACTCAAAGACAGCGCCACAGCAGTTTCCGAACAGATCCTGCGCAAATGCGTGCACTGCGGATTTTGTACTGCAACGTGCCCAACCTTCGCGCTGCTGGGAGATGAGCTGGACAGTCCACGTGGCCGCATCTACCTCATCAAAGAGATGCTGGAAAATGACCGGCCTGCGGATGCCAAAACCGTCAAGCATATCGACCGCTGCCTGTCCTGTTTGTCTTGCATGACCACATGCCCTTCGGGTGTGAACTACATGCATCTTGTAGATCACGCTCGCATCCATATCGAACGCACCTACAAACGTCCGTTGCAAGACCGGATGCTCAGAGCAGTGCTACAGGCCATTCTGCCCAAACCGGGCCGTTTCCGTCTTGCAATCGCAGCCGCCTTCTATGGTCGCCCACTTGCAGGGCTCATGAAGAAATGCGGTGGTACGCTTGCAAAACTGGGTACCCTGCTGGCGTTGGCTCCGACCAAATCAGCAATGCCTTCTCAGTTCGCAGGGCAGGAAACCATTGCCCCGAAAGTGCAGAAGAAGGGCCGCGTCGCTATCTTGAAAGGTTGCGCACAAAGTGTCCTTGCCCCGTCCATCAACGATGCAGCGACCCGCTTACTTACACGCACCGGTTACGAAGTGGTCTTCCCGAAAGGTGAGGGCTGTTGCGGTGCGCTCGTTCATCATATGGGCAAGGAAGAAGCCTCTAACGAACAGGCCAAAGCCAACATTGATGCGTGGATGAGAGAGATGGACGGTGAGGGGCTCGATGCCGTCATCATCACTGCGTCTGGCTGCGGTACCACCATCAAAGATTATGGCTTCATGCTGCGCGACGACCCGCAATACGCGGCGAAAGCTCAACAAATCTCGCAGATGTCCAAGGATATCGTTGAGTTTCTGATTGAACAGGATTTAGGCGAAGCACAGCCGCACGAAGAGCTGACCATCGCCTACCACTCTGCCTGCTCCATGCAGCATGGCCAAAAGATCACCTGGCAACCTATGAAGCTGCTGCAAAATGCTGGCTTTACAGTCAAAGAACCTCTGGAAGGGCACCTTTGCTGTGGCTCAGCTGGTACCTACAACATCATGCAGCCCAAAATTGCCACTGCTCTGCGAGACCGCAAAGTAAGCAATCTGGAAGCTACCCAGCCAGACCTCGTCGCCACCGGCAACATCGGCTGCATCACCCAAATCTCCAGCGGCACCCAAATCCCGATCATCCATAGCATCGAGCTTCTGGATTGGGCCTATGGTGGTCCAAAGCCGATGCTGCTGGACAAGGCGATTTAAGCTGCTTTACACAAACCCCTCTCAAATAAGATTGAGGGGGGGTGGAGGTTATACGCCGCCTCCACGACGCATAACGTTCTCCTGATGAGCTTTCTCATCATCAGCATATTGCTTCCGAATATGTGAGAGATCGCCGACAGGTGTATTAGGGTTTGCTGGGTTTGTTGGCTTAAGCTCAACGAGAACTGGGTTCGGCTTGTGATTGAGCATCGCACCGGTATACGCGTCCACACCTACGCCAATCACACCTCCGATCAGGGCATTGCCTGCCATAGCTGCTGCACCGCTTCCTGCAACTTCAGTGGTGACATGTACTTTCTGCGTTTTATAACCTTCTTTGGAAACGGTGACGTTGAACTTTTCTTTGCGTGAAACCTTGAGTGTACAAGGCGAGGAACTGCAGGTCATCCCTATGTCCGTCGAGATCTGTGCATCCTCTGGAGAGGTATAGATTTTGACTTTTTCACTCATACCGCGTGTGACACTGGCGCACCCTGAAAGGACAAAACCTGCTGAAATAAATGACGCAAACAAAAATGTAGTCTTCATCTCAAAATTCCCGCCTTAGAAAACTGAACCGATACCCTCGGCATCGTGGGGGACATGCAACGGTGAAAAATTTGATTCCCAATGCATTTATGAGTCTGATTTTGTGCCTTTCGCAGCTTCAGGCAATTCCTGAAAATGAATATGTTAAACTGATGGTTTTAGGGGTAAAAATCTATTGAGTTCAAACCCACCCTCAATCCCGTGGATTAATTACAGAACGTCTCAAACACTGACAGTCTAAAACCTGAAAGCTGCGCGAGCTTAATTGAGATCGACATCCAAAATGCCGGCGTACTGCAGTTCATCCAAACGCAGACTAGATATTTGGGGTGAGGAGTGAGCTACATGAAGCCTTCTGCCATTTACTCAGCGAGGATATGCTCATCGGAGTGAATTATGCAGCTGACTTTCCCGCCAAGTTCACCTTCTATTTGTCGTAGCTCCGCTGCAATTTCTGGTGGGATCTGATCTTCGTCAATCGTTGGAGGCGGAACAGCGATGACTTGGGTATGCCAATCTCCGGCAAACACCAAACCAGTCTCATGCGCAAGCAACAACAAGCTCAGTATACTGGCGAAACAACCAAGCAGGATGGCTGCAAGCGTATACCGGTTGAGTGATGGTCCTTGGTCTTTCAGGCAATCCTCCAGAACACCGCGGATCTGGGTGATGTCTTCAGAGTTCAAAGGCTCATCCAACAGCTCAATGGGTGAGCGTTCCTCGCTCGTGTGTTGTGAGAGAGAGGCGTTGCTCTCTTCATCAGCCCCGTCAACAACGGGTCGTAGACACTCAAATACAGGTACATAGCCCATGTCTGGCAACCGGATCTGCATGTGATGCACATCAGGGTGTGCGTCGTTGTAACCCCGCAGAAGAGACCGCAAGCGCGAGATGTTGACCCGCACAATCGGGTTTTCACGCGGATTAAACCCCTCAGGTAAATTGAAGACCCTCTGTCCAATAACTTGCTCTTTGAGGTCTTCTTCCTGTTTGGAGAGTTTACGCTCGACGAGAAACGTCAGGAGGGCAGTTAGTTTCGGGCTTCGCCTGAAGTTGGGGCTGGACAAAATACTGGAAAGAGTTGCAACCACTTCGTCCTTGCTGATGACTAGTCCATTCTTCTTGGCACACATACGCGGCACTCCCAAAACACACAGATGTGGCCTGGGGGAAAAGTCCCTCAATCAGATGGTCAGCAACGGCACATTCACACAATAAGCCTGTTTAAAGACAGACCTTTATTTTTTGATGCTTTGCCGTTGTCTGGGGTACGGCAAGCAATTTGAAGTTGTTGCCTTATCATAGGTTCCTGTACCCAAGATTGCAACAAACGTGCATGCCTAGCGCACATAGACCTTTGCGCCAACCGGAACCATATTATACAGCTCCGCCACATCTTCGTTTCTCATACGAATGCAGCCGGAAGAAACCGCCTGGCCAATCGTCCATGGTTCATTCGACCCATGAATACGGTAAAGCGTTGAACCCAGATAAAGTGCACGTGCGCCCAATGGGTTACGCGGCCCGCCCGGCATGTAACGGGGAAGGCTTGGTTGCCGTTTCAGCATCTCTGCAGGTGGCCGCCAGTCTGGCCACTCGCGCTTACGGGTGACTTTGTGAACGCCAGCCCATTCAA